>NZ_SMKT01000414.1 GCF_004348735.1 Actinomadura sp. KC06 | reverse complement strand
CGATGAAGGGGGTGGGGAGGGGGTAGGTGTTGCCGCCGAGGGAGACCTGGCGTTCGGCCATGACCTCCAGGAGGGCGGACTGGACTTTGGCGGGGGCGCGGTTGATCTCGTCGGCGAGGACGAAGTTGACGAAGACGGGGCCGAGTTCGACGTCGAACTGTTCGGTGGAGGGGTGGTAGATGCGGGTGCCGACGATGTCGGAGGGGACGAGGTCGGGGGTGAACTGGAGGCGGGCGAAGGTGCCGCCGACGACGTGGGCGAGGGTGTCGACGGCGAGGGTCTTGGCGACGCCGGGGACGCCTTCGACGAGGCAGTGGCCGCGGGCGAGGAGCGCGACGATCATGCGTTCGACCATGTGGTCCTGGCCGACGATGACCTTTTTGACTTCGGCGAGGGTGGTCTGCAGGAGGGCGGCGGCCTCGTCGACGTCGGTGGCGGCGATGGTCATGTGGGATTCCCTCACTGTCCCTTGGGTGCCGGGCTGGGCGCCTTT
This sequence comes from Actinomadura sp. KC06, assembly GCF_004348735.1. Classification (GTDB taxonomy): domain Bacteria; phylum Actinomycetota; class Actinomycetes; order Streptosporangiales; family Streptosporangiaceae; genus Spirillospora. Next base: position 115 of record NZ_SMKT01000414.1, on the reverse strand, counting down.
CGACCCTACGCGATCGCTTGTACCCGTTCGCGGGGGATACGTGCGCGGTGGGGGTGATCGGTTCGCGGGTGTGGTGGCGTGTCGGGGCTGGTCGGGGCGGTGTGCGGTGGTGCGG
>NZ_SMKT01000044.1 GCF_004348735.1 Actinomadura sp. KC06 | reverse complement strand
GGGCGGTGGCGGGTGGCGGCTGTTCGGTAGGCGACCGCGCCCGCGGCGTAGGCGGTGATGACGGCCAGAAGGGTGAGGCCGGCGCGTCCGTCTGAGGGGAGCCACGTCGCGGCCGCCGCTGCTGCTGCGGCGAACATGGCGTTGAAGAGCATGTCGTAGACGGCGAACACCCGTCCGCGGTAGGCGTCCTCGATCGTCTCCTGGAGGGTCGTGTCGACGCAGAGCTTGACGCCTTGCGATACGACGCCCAGGACGAACGCGCCCGCTGCCCAGGGGCGCTCGGCGAACGGCATTCCGAGGGCGAGCAGGCTCACGGCCGCGGCGCCGAGTAGCCATGCGATCCATGCCTGCTTGCTGATCCGGCGCACCACCGCCGGCGTGATCAGGGCGGCGGTGAAGTAGCCGGCGCCGGAGACACCGAGCATGATCGCGAACGTTTCCAGGCCGGTGTCGGGGTCGTCCGCGAAATGGTTCCGGCACAGCAGCAGCGTCATGATCAGGACGATGCCGTACAGGAACCGGTGGAAGGAGATCGCGCCGAGCGCCAGCGCCGCCTGCGGCCGGCGCGCGATGTGCCGCGCCCCGTCCACGAGGCCGTCGATCACGGTGCCGAGCGCTTCGCGGATCCGCGGCGAGTCCGAGTGGGGGGTGCCGGGCAGGGCGTCTTCGGACGGATGCGGCCCGAGCAGCCTCCTCGGCAGCCGCGTCGCGATCAGCCCGGCGGCGAGGAACAGCCCGGCGGCGGAGACGAGGATCAGCGCCGTCCCGTGGTTTCCGGCGCCGAAGACGCGCCGGAGGAGGTAGCCGACGCCGCCGCCCATGAACGCGATGACCGTGCCGGACGTGACGGAGAACGCGTTCGCCGTCACCAGATGGTCGCGCCGCACCACGTGGGGAAGCGCCGCCGACAGCGCCGCGAGGAAGAACCGGTTCACGCCGAGGACGGCGAGCACGCCGATGAAGAAGACCGGGCCGTCCTGTCCGGCGGCCACCAGGCCCGCGACGCCCAGGACCAGCAGGGCCCGCAGGATCGGCGTCCACACCAGGATCTGCCGCCGCTGCCACCGGTCGATGAACACCCCGGCGAACGGCCCGAGCGCCGAGTACGGCAGCAGCGTCACCGCGAACGCCGCCGCCGCTTTGGCCGCGGTCGTCTGCCGTTCGGGCGAGAAGAACACATACCCCGCGAGAGCGACCTGGAAGACGCCGTCGGTCATCTGGGAGGCGATCCGCGTCCCGTACAGCCGCCGGAAATCGCGTCCGCGCAGAATCTCCGGCAGTTCGGCAGCCCTCACCAGATCAATGTACGCGCTCCTCCCACCCCTAACCCCGGGACCGCCGACCCACGACACCGAACAGCCGCGAAGCGACAGGGCCCGGCTAAACCGCACCCGCTATCGCGCTGACATCAGCCCCCTCCGCAACCCCGCGACAACCTCAATCGTCGCGATCGCGTCCGAAGGCAGGTTCGAGCTTGCGAGAACCTGATCGCGCAGCGAGCCGCCAGGCGAGCCGAAGCGATGCAGCGATCGCACAGCGTTGCTCGACGATGGAGGGCCCCAGGCCCGAAGGAGGAGCGCAGCGCAATAGGCACAGCAGGGCCGCCAAGGCCCGAAGGAGGAGAAAAAGGCAATTCAACGCAGCCAGAGGCGGGTGTAGTCATAGCCGGCGGTGGTGGGGAGGAAGCGGGTGCCGTGGACGCGGGAGGAGCGGAAGATCGTCTGGGCGCGGTTGAGCAGCGGGACGATCGCGGCGTCCGCCATGATCTTCTGGTCGGCCTGCTGCCAGGACTGCGCGGCGCGGGCCGGGTCGGGTGCGGTGAGGGCCGCGTCGATGAGGGCGTTGACCTGCGGATTGTCGTAGCCGCCGTAGTTGGTGGAGTTCTGCCCGTAGGCGCGTCCGTCGAACAGCGGCTGGATGATCGAGCGGCCGTTGTTGCCGTACCAGTCGGGCGTCCAGCCGGGGGCGGCGATGTCCCATTCGCCGGCGGCGGCCTTCGCGGGGGTGGCGATCGTGGCGGCGTAGAAGGAGCCGCCGGAGTCGGCGGTGAGCTCGGTCTTCACGCCGCAGGCGTCGAGGTTCTCCGCGATGGACTGGGCGATCAGCTTGTGGACGCTGTTGGTGCGGTACGGGAATTTCAGCGTGAGCCCGGAGTGGCCCGTCCGGCCGAGGAGGGCGCGGCATTTGGCGGGGTCGCCGGAATCGCCCGGTGTCGGGTAGTGGTCGGCGGGCGCGTACCCGGCGTTGCCCGGCGGGATCACCGTGTGCAGGGCCTGCGCGACCGACGGGCCGCCGACGATCTTGATGAGGGCGCTGCGGTCGATGGCGTACTCCAGCGCCTGCCTGACCTCCCGCTTGCCGAGCGCGCCGCCGTTGCCGGGGCTTCGCGTGTTGAACACCAGGTAGGGGCTGTTGCTCGGCGTCTGCATGATCGCGAAGCGGGGGTCGTCGCGGAGCCGTGGGATCGCCGACGTCGGGACGGGCTGGTCCCACGCGAGGTCGGCGACGCCCTGCTCGATCTGCTGCTGGACGGCCTCCGGCGAGTCCTGCCCGAGGGTGATCCGGATCTTCTCCACATGCCGTCCGCGGAGCGGATCGCTGCCCGGCCGCCACGCCGGGTTGCGGGTGAGCAGGTAGGACATGCCCGGCTTGTACTCGGTGATCTGGTACGGGCCGTCCGAAATGGTGTGCTGCCGGAACTCCGGTCCGTCCGGGATGTAGCGGTCGTACTCCTGCGGCGCCGCGGCGGTGGACGGCAGCGAGAGCAGGTTGAGGAAGTCGCTGGCGGGTCGCTCTAACCTGAACACGAGCGTCTCGTCGTCTTTCGCGCTGACCCCGTCGAACCCGTGGTCGCGCTGGTAGGCGGCGGTCGCCCCGGCGTCATGGGCGTTGACGGCGCCGAAGCCGCGGCAGAACTCGTCCATGCCCTTGAGCGTGGACGTGAAGTAGCCCTTGCCGCCGGACGGCGACGCCGGGTTGCACAGCCGTTCGAAGCCCCGGACGAAGTCGTGCGCCGTCACCGGCCGGGGCGGCTCGGTGTTCCACCGGACGTCCTTGCGCAGCCGCACGGTGTAGGTGCGGCGGTCCTTGCTGATGTCGCCGTTCTCGCGCGTCGGGATGCGCGCGGCCACGTCGGGGTGCACGGGGATCGTCTCCTGGAAGGTGTTGGACGCCCGCGTCCCGAACAGCGTCCGCGCGAACGTCCGGACGAGCCCGTACGCGCCCACGCTCGCGACGGACGCGGGGTCGAGGTGCTCGACATCGGACGAGCCGACGATCCGCAGCGTGCCGCCGTCGCGGGGACGTCCCTCCGCGGACGCGTCGTCACCTCCTCCGGCGCATCCCGTCAGCCCGATCACGAGCCCCGTCAGCCCCGCCGTCACCTTGGTCATCTCGCGGGCCATCGCGTTCTCACCTCAAGACTCGGAACTTGGCGCGCAGTAACCGTCGGTGTCACAGTAGGGCCAGAGGGTGACAAAGGACCGGTACATCACCGTTTTCTCTAGAGATCTCCAAAGAAGTAAGGACGCCCTGACAGTGGGTGTCCACTATCAGGGCGTCCCTTGGGAATGCCATGGCGAGGCCCTGCGCGGCCTCATTGCGCGGAGACGAACCCCAGACCGTCGCTAGAGGCGACGCTCCGAAGAGCCCCTCGTCAGCGGTCGACCTCGCCGCGGATGAACTTCTCGACGGCGTCGTGCGCCTGGTCGTCGTTGTACTGCTCGGGCGGCGACTTCATGAAGTAGGACGACGCCGACAGGATCGGCCCGCCGATGCCCCGGTCCTTGGCGATCTTCGCGGCGCGCACCGCGTCGATGATCACGCCGGCGGAGTTCGGGGAGTCCCAGACCTCCAGCTTGTACTCCAGGTTGAGGGGCGTGTCGCCGAACGAGCGGCCCTCCAGCCTGACGTAGGCCCACTTGCGGTCGTCCAGCCACGGCACGTGGTCGGACGGGCCGATGTGGACGTCCGCCTTCGCCATCTCGTGCGGGATCTGCGACGTCACCGACTGCGTCTTGGAGATCTTCTTCGACTGGAGGCGCTTGCGCTCCAGCATGTTCATGAAGTCCATGTTGCCGCCGAAGTTGAGCTGGTACGTGCGCAGCAGCTCGACGCCGCGGTCCTCGAACAGCCGGGCCATCACGCGGTGGGTAATGGTCGCGCCGACCTGCGACTTGATGTCGTCGCCGACGATCGGGACGCCCGCGTCCGTGAACTTCTGGGCCCACTCGGGGTCGCTGGCGATGAACACCGGCAGCGCGTTCACGAAGCCGACCTTGGCGTCGATCGCGCACTGGGCGTAGAAGCGGTCGGCGTCCTCGGAGCCCACCGGCAGGTAGGACACGAGGACGTCCACCTTGGCGTCCTTGAGCGCCTGGACGACGTCGACCGGCTCGGCGTCCGACTCGTCGACCATGTTCAGGTAGTACTCGCCGAGGCCGTCGAAGGTGTGGCCGCGCTGGACGGTCACGCCCATCGGCGGGACGTCGGCGAACTTGATCGTGTTGTTCTCGCTGGCGTGGATGGCCTCGGACAGGTCCATCCCGACCTTCTTCGCGTCCACGTCGAACGCCGCGACGAACTCGACGTCGCCCACGTGGTACTCGCCGAACTGGACGTGCATCAGGCCGGGAACTCGCGTCTCTGGGGCCGCGTCCTTGTAGAACTCGACACCCTGGACGAGCGAAGAGGCGCAGTTGCCCACACCCACGATGGCTACGCGCACCGAACCCATCCGGTTGCTCCTTCTCTTTTGCGGAACATGTGGTGTTTCTTCACCCGACCCCGGGGTCTCCGGGCCGCTTCAGCTCAGCGGCCCTCGTCCCGAGGCATGTCCTGTCTGGTTTCTGAAGACCTGTTATCTGAAGATCTGGCTTGCTGTTCCTGCTCGGCCCGCTCGCGTCCGATCAGCTCGTTGAGCCACCTGACCTCGCGTTCGACGGACTCCAGCCCGTGGTTCTGCAGCTCCAGGGTGTAGGAGTCGACCCGTTCGCGGGTCCGCGCCAGGGCGGCCCGGACGCTCTCCAGGCGTTCCTCCAGCCGGCTGCGCCGGCCTTCGAGGATCCGGAGCCGGACGTCGGCGCGGGTGTGCGAGAAGAAGGCGAAGTGCACGCCGAACCCCTCGTCCTCCCATGACGCCGGCCCGGCCTCGGTCAGGAGCTGCTGGAGGCGCTCCTTGCCGTCCGCGGTGAGCTTGTAAACGATCTTCGACCGGCGGCTCTGCAGCGCCAGCGCCGTGTTCGGCTCCTCCGGCCGGTCCTCGATGATCAGCCCGTTCGCGAGCAGCTGCTTGAGGCACGGGTAGAGGGACCCGTACGAGAAGGCGCGGAACATGCCCAGCAGGGTGTTGAGCCGCTTGCGCAGCTCGTACCCGTGCATCGGGGACTCGTGCAGCAGTCCGAGCACGGCGAGCTCCAGCACGCCCGCGCCCTTCCTGGCCGCCATCGTCCCACCTCCGCAGAGCCGGATGTCTCGATCCGATGTATCGAGTGAATGTATCGACTCGATACATCGCCAAGATACGTAGTGCGGCCCGTCCTGGCAAGTGGGGATCCGCCGGGACGCCGCGCGGGGACGTGCCGAGGCGCGCCGCGGCCGCCCCGATGGACCACAAAAACGGAGAATTCAGGGTGTATGTGGTGGAAGTGTGTCAAAGTTGCGCGTGGAACCACCTGGCGACGGCGTACGTCCTCGGCCACGGGGAGCAGAGCCCCGGGCGGCAGACGAACAAGGAGGAACCACCGGCCACCGCGTCCGGTCGGGGCGTTGACCAGCCAGGACGTACCTTCGCCCTGCACTTGCTCCCCCCGCTCACCAGCCCGCACAGTACGCTTCGGACGGCGCACAGCCGCTCTTAGCCGTGGGTGACCCCGGCCCCTCGGCAACTAACCGTTGTCCCCTGTTGATGAGGTCGCGTGAGTAATCCAAGCCAGCCCCGACCGGAACCCGGGTCGCAGAGGCCGGGCGGGCAGCAGAACCCCCGTCCCGGCGATTCCGGCGACCCCGAGCAGCCGGGCGTCCACCGCGAGTCCACCGCGCCAGGCGCGGCAGAGACACCGGCTGGACCGCAGGACCACACCCTGAGCTTCATGGGCGGCCCCTCCGTCCCCGGCCCCTCCGTTCCCGGACCTTCCGTTCCGTCCGAATCCGGGACGCCGCCCGGCCACGGCATGCCCAGCGAGCCGGGCGCCCTCAGCGGAACCGCCGCATCCGCCGGCCCGAGCCTTCCATCGGAGCCGAGCACTCCCGGCAGCTCTCCTTTGACCGACCCGGCTTTCCCTGGCTTGCCATCGTCCGCCGGTTCTGGAATGCCAGGCGGGACGACCGGAGGCGCTGCACCGGTGGGATCGAGCCCGTCGAGTGATTTTGGCTTGCCGAGCGACTCCGGTTTCCCCGGCTTGAGCCCGTCGGCTGGTTCCAGCGTGTCTGGTTTCCCTGGATTGGAATCGTCCTCCGGATCTGGAACGCCGGGAGCCCCGGGTGGCGGCGTTGGATCCTCGGGCGGGACGAGCGGAGGCGCTGGGTCGGCTGGATCGAGCCTGCCTGGTGACTTCGGTTCTCCGAGCGATGCTGGTCTGCCCGGGTCAAGTGGTGCACCCGGCGGTGGGCTGGGCGGCTCATGGACGGGCGGGGCCCCAAGCGGATCCGGCAGCCCTGGTGGTCCGAGTAACTCGAGTGGTCCGGGTGGGGCTACTGCGCCTGAAGGGTTGGGCGGATTTGGTGACGCGGCCACGCGAGGCGGCCCTGGTGGGTCCGGGTGGTCGAGCGGCCCTGGCAGCGCAGGCGGACAACCGCCCTTGAGCGGGCCGGGGATGCCGGGTGGAAGCGGTGCGGCCGGAGGGCCGAACGTTCCGGGTGCGCCGATCAGATCGCCTATGGGCGACGCCATGTCCGGCGGGCGCGGTCCGGTTGGCGCGGGTGGACCTGGCCCGGGTGGTCCGGGTGGGCCTGGTCCGGGGCGGCCTGGGATGAGTGGGCCTGCGATGAGTGGGCCTGGTGGGCCGAATATGCCTGGTGGGCCTCGGCCGCCTAACGCGTCCGGCATGGGCGGTGCTCCTCGGCCGGGTGCGGGAAGACATGCCGCCGGTGCGGCAGCCGGGCCAGGGATGGCGGCCGGTGCCGGGGCTGGAATGGCCGGGTTCGGGACGACCGGTAACGGCGTCCGGGAGAAGCTCGGCGGGCTCGGGAAGCTAGGTCAGGACCTCGGGTCGAAGGTCGCCGGGAAGTTCCGCGGCGGCGGGAGCGGGACGCGTGCGTCGCATCGGGCGGGCAGCCTCGTAGGACCGGGCGGCCCCGGCCGTCCAGGCGGTCCAGGCGGGCCGGGGGGACCAGCAGGGCCCGGCGGACCCGGAGGACCTGGGCCTAACAAGACGAGCTTTATCGATCATCTGCGGTCCCGGGGCGAGGGCTGGCGCAAGTACATCCCGTCCTGGAAGGTCGTGGCCGGTGTCTGCGGGCTCGGGTTCGCCGCGTTCATCACGCTGATCTGGGTCGCGTACGCGAACACGCCGACGCCCGCGGAGCCCACGGTGGCGGGCGTTGAGGACCAGGCGTCGATCTTCTACCACACCGACGGAACCGAGATCGGACGCATCGGCAAGAAGCGGCAGAGCGTCGAGCTGAGCAAGGTGCCGCCGACCGTCCAGGACGCGGTGCTCGCGGCGGAGAACCGCAGCTTCCGCACCGACCCCGGATTCTCGGTCAAGGGCACGACGCGGGCGGTGTGGAAGAACCTGACCGGCGGGTCGGGCGGCGGCTCCACGATCACGCAGCAGCTGGCGAAGAACTACTACTCCGACCCGAACAACCGGACGATGAACCGGAAGTTCAAGGAGCTGTTCATCTCGCTGAAGCTGGAGGACAAGCACACCAAGGACGAGATCCTCAAGCTGTACCTGAACACCATCTACATGGGCCGCGACACGTACGGCATCCAGGCGGCGTCCCGCGAGTACTTCGGGACGGACGTGTGGAAGCTCAAGCCGGACCAGGCCGCGTTCCTCGGCGGCATCATCCAGAACCCGAACCGCGACCCGGGCCAGGAGGGCAACCGGGCGTGGGTGACCGGCCGGTACCAGTACACGCTCGACGGCATGGTCAAGATGGGCAAGCTCAGCCAGGGCGACGCCGACAAGTACAAGCAGCGCCTGCCCAAGATCAAAGAGGCGGGCACGGGCAACCAGCTGTACGGCGGCCAGCGCGGCTACATGCTGATGCGCGCCAAGGAGGAGCTGCGCCGGCTCGGGATCGACGACAAGGAGCTGACGACCAAGGGCCTGCGCGTCTACACGACGTTCGACCGCAAGCGGATGGCGATGGCGAAGCGGGCGGCGGAGCAGACCGTCCCGCAGGTGGACCCGAAGAAGCTGGCGAAGAAGAAGATCCGCGTCGGGCTGGTGTCGGTGAACACCGCGAACGGCGAGGTCGTCTCGTTCTACGGCGGTCCCGACTACCTGGACCAGGCGTTCAACAACGTCTGGCAGGGACGCGCGCAGGCGGGGTCGGCGATGAAGCCGTACGTGCTGGCGACGGCGCTGAAGCAGAACTACAGCCTGAAGAGCATGGTGGAGGGCCGGTCGAAGATCCCGCTCGACGGTGAGGGCAACGTCGTCTCGCGGAGCGATCCCAACGCCGTGATGGTCCCGAACTCCCATCAGGTGCCTCCGGCGGTCAACCTCATCACGGCGACGGAGGAGTCGGTGAACACCGCGTTCCTCCAGCTGATGGGCAAGGTCGGCATCGAAGAGGTGATGAAGACGGAGACGGACGCCGGGATCGCGTCCGATCTGCTCAAGCCGCACAAGTGCTGCCTGAACCTGGCGCTGGGCGTCAACGACATCCGTCCGATCGAGCAGGCCGCCGGGTACGCGGTGTTCGCCAACGGCGGCGTGTACCACCAGCCGCATGTGATCCGCCAGGTCAGGCAGTCCGACAACAAGACGGTGCGGCTGAAGCCGAAGTACGAGAAGCGCCGCGTCTTCACCCCGAAGGTCGCCGCGGACGCCACCTACGCGATGCAGCAGGTCATCCGGGGCGGCACGGCGACGGCGGCGCGGCTGCCGGATGGACGCCAGGCCGCGGGCAAGACCGGCACGACCGACCGGAACGTCTCGTCGTGGTTCATCGGGTACGTGCCGCAGGTGTCCACGGCGGTGACGCTCTACAACGACTCGGTGGGGCCGAACGGGAAGAAGAAGTCGGTGATCCTGCCGGGGATCGGCGAGGTGGAGGGCGGCACGATCCCCGCCCGCATCTGGCGGTCCTACATGTCGGACGCGCTGCGCGGCGTGGAGGCCAGGCAGTTCCCGCCGCCGGCCTGGGGCGGGCTCGTCCAGACCTGGGCGAAGCCGCCGGAGAAGAAGGACGACAGGCCGCCGTGGTGCGACAGCCCGATCGGCGAGTACGACCCGCGCTGCAAGGGCGACGGCGGCGGCAACGGTGGTGGCAACGGCGGAGGCAACAAGCCGCCGTGCCAGTCGCCGTTCCCCGACCCCAACTGCAACCCGAACAGGCCGCCGAGCTACCCGGCGCCGCAATGGTGGTGCAACATGCACCCAGGCCACCCCGCATGCCGGATACGGGGCGGCGGTGGCCTCAACGAGCCCAGTACGGCGGGCCTCGCTCCGCTGTACCCGGTGTCGAGGCCGCCGGAATGAACCGGCGGACCGTCCCGTCCGAACCGTCCCATGGAGGCGGTGGTGTGACATGAAGCATGTTCCCGAGTCGCCGCACGCCAGGGGGCGTGACGGAGCGCGCCCGGAGCTCCGGGGGGAGGCGAGGCTCGGCGCCTCGGCCCCCGCGCCTCCGGGGGCGCAGTACTCTCTGACGACGCACAGCCGTACCCCAGTTGATGAGGTCGCGTGAGTAACCGAAGCCCATACGGACCGGAATTCGGAGATGGCCCCGACCGGAGGGCGACCCCCCGCTCCGGCGGTTCGGGCCCGCCCGCCGGTGCGCCGCGCGGCGGGTCGTCCGGCACCCCCGGCCGGGTCCCGCGCCCCGGCGGCAGGTCGGGCGGACGGAGCGGCGGGCCGGCGAGGATCGGAGGCGGCGGCGGACGGCGCCGCGGCACACCTTCATCGATGCGTTCGGGCCCGGGCGGCCCTCCGGGCCGTCCCGGACGGGCCGGTGCCGCGGGCGGCGCCGCAGGCCCCGGCATCCCAGGCGGACCCGGCGGCCCTGGTGGCCCCGGCGGTCCCGGCGGTCCCGGCGGGCCGGGTGGACGCGGGCCGGGCGGCGGAGGCGGCTTCGGCCGGCGCGGCGGCCCCGGGGACGACGGGGACGAGAGCTTCTGGGGCGGCAGCGGCGGCTCCGGCGGCAGGCGCGGCGACGGCATGCGCGACGGCCTCGCCTTCTGGAACCGCCGCGGCAAGGGCCCGGACGGCGACGACCCGGAGAAGACCGGCTGGCGGCGGTACGTGCCGTCCTGGAAGGTCATGGTCGCCGTCGTCAGCGTGCTGATCCTCGGCATGGCCACGCTCGTCGTCGTCGCGTACGCCAACACCCCCATCCCGACCGAGAAGCAGCAGGCCGCGCTCCGGCAGGAGTCGCTGATCACGTTCTCGGACGGCGCCCCGCTCGCCCGCATCGGCACCCACCGCGAGGACATCCCGCTCGACAAGGTCCCGAAGCACGTCCAGAACGCGATCCTCGCCGCGGAGGACCGCAACTTCTGGCACGAGCCGGGCATCTCCCCGACCGGCATCGCGGGCGCGATGTACCGGGCCGTCGCCGGCGGCGAGGTCGCCGGCGCCTCGACGATCACGCAGCAGATGGCGCGGAACTACTACGCGGGCCTCAGCCAGGACAGGACGGTCAGCCGCAAGCTCAAGGAGATCCTCATCTCGATCCGTCTCGGCAAGGAGATGGACAAGAAGATGATCCTCCAGCTCTACCTCAACACCGTCGCGTTCGGACGCCGGTCGTACGGCATCCAGGCGGCGTCCCGCGCCTACTTCCACAAGCCCGTCACCGAGATCAACGAGTCCGAGGCGGCGATGCTCGCCGCGCTGATCCAGCGCCCCGGGTACTTCGCGACCTACGGCCCGGCGTCCAACCCGGCCAAGCAGGCGCTGATCGACCGCTGGAACTACGTCCTCGACGGGATGGTCGAGCAGGGCTGGCTCGACCAGACCAAGCGCGCCGCGGCGAAGTTCCCGCAGACGCAGGAGAACTGGAGCGACGTCCCGGACGACGAGAACACCGGCTACCTCCAGGACCGCGTCCTCGCCGAGCTGAAGGCGCTCGGCATCGACGAGCAGATGCTGGAGACCGGCGGCCTCCGGATCAAGACGACCTTCAACCGGCAGATGCAGGACTACACCAACAAGGTCGTCAAGCAGATCAAGAAGGAGAACGGGCTCGGCAGCGACATCCAGTTCGGTCTCGCCGCCGTCGACCCGAAGACGGGCGGGGTGGTGGCCGCCTACGGCGGTCCGGACTACCGCAAGCAGCAGTTCGACAACTCCTTCCAGGGGCTGGTGCAGCCCGGGTCGTCGTTCAAGCCCATCGTGCTGGCCACCGCGCTCGACCAGGGCATCAGCCTGCAGACGACGATGGACGGCAGCTACAAGCGGACCATCAACGGCGCGACGTTCACCAACGACGCCAGGTCGGAGAACGGCGTCTACAACCTCAAGCAGATGACGGCGATGTCGATCAACACGGCGTACGTCGAGCTGGGGCAGAAGGTGCAGCTGTCGAACGTCATCGACATGGCCAAGAAGATGGGGATCCCGAAGAACACCCCGAACCTCAACCCGACCTACACCTCGCTGCCGCTCGGCGTCATCGACACGACCCCGGTCACGATGGCGTCGGTGTACTCGACGTTCGCCGCCGGGGGCAAGCACCGGCCCGCGCACGTCATCTCCGAGATCACCACCAACACGGGCCACCCGGTCACGAACAAGGACGGCGACGTCCTGGAGAAGCTGCCGTGGCAGAAGCCCGAGACCGTGTTTTCCGAGGGGGTCGCGGCCGACGCGACCTCGGCGATGCAGGCGGTCGTCACGTCCGGTACCGGTAAGCGCGCGAGCCTCGGCGCCCGTCCGGTGGCCGGCAAGACCGGTACGACGGACGAGAACAAGTCCGCCTGGTTCGTCGGCTACACGCCGCAGCTCGTGACGGCGTCGGCGATGTGGCGTCAGGGCAAGGACAACTCGCGCAAGTCGCTGATCGGCGTCGGCAACTACAGCCAGGTCTACGGTGGTACCGTCCCGGCCGACCTGTTCAAGCGGTTCATGACGAAGGCGCTGGACGGCAAGGAGATCGCGCAGTTCCCGCCGCCCGTCAACGGCGGCGAGCTCGCCCCGTGGGCGAAGCCGAAGCCGGCCCCGACGACGTCGGCGCCGTCCCCGACGGAACGCCCGACCTGCGAGCCGGGGCAGCCGTTGCCGAACTGCCAGACGCCGTCCCCGGGCCCGTCGTTCCCGACGGCGCCGCCCACAGGCGGGGGGCAGCCCTGCAACGAGTACGGCCTGCCGCTCGGCTGCAACCCGAACCTTCCGCCCGAAGGGGACAAGACCTGGTGGTGCGAGAAACCCGAGAACAGGAACCATCCCGCCTGCAGGCGGGACGAACCGAATGAGCCGAACCCCCCTAATTAGCGCGGCCGGGCGTTAGCCCCGGCACCTGGAACGGAACGGCCCGGAGCCCTTGGCGGGGTCCGGGCCGTCCCATGTTCCCGGTGCGCTTGCGGCGCGCGGGCGGCCGTGATGACCAATAGTCTTGCTGTCCATGGCGTCGTCTTCTGAAAGGCTCGGGATGCCCGCCGCCGGAACCGACAACGACGAGGCGGACGGCCCCGGCGGCTCATCCGGCCCTGGTCGGCTGGCGCGGCTCGCCCCCGTCCTGACGGGTCTCACTGCATTCGTGTGCCTGCTGGGCTGGCTGCAGAAGCGGCCGTGCGCGTCGGCGAACTTCGACTTCATCAAAACGACGACGAACGCCTGCTACACCGACATCTATCCGCTCTACTACGTGCGCGGGCTGAACGACGGCAAGGTCCCGTACTTCGACTCGCTCACCGGCTCCGACATCCAGTACGTCGAATACCCGGTGCTGAGCGGCGGCTTCATGCAGCTGGTCGCGTGGCTGGTGAAGCCGTTCGGCCTGGACGAGCGCGGAATGGCCTTCTACAACGTCACCGTGCTGCTCCTCGCCGCCCTCGCGGTGGTCGCCGTCCTCGCCACCGCGTACGCGGCCGGACGGCGCTCCCTGCGGACCGGCCTGATGGTGGCGCTGTCCCCGGCCCTGCTGCTCACCGCCTACATCAACTGGGACCTGCTGGCGGTGGCGCTGTCCGCGCTGGCCGTCGCCGCGTGGTCGGCACGGCGCCCGGCACTCGCGGGGACGCTGCTCGGCCTCGCGATCGCGGCGAAGTTCTACCCGCTGCTCCTCCTCGGCCCGCTGGTCCTGCTGTGCGTGCGCGCCGGGCGATGGCGCGCCCTCGGACGGATGCTCGCCGGGACCGCCGGCGCATGGCTGCTGGTCAACCTGCCCGTGATGCTCTTCGCGTGGGACGGCTGGAAGGAGTTCTACACCTTCAGCCAGGAACGCGGCGTCGACTGGGGCTCCATCTTCTTCTACCTCCAGGACCACGGGCTGGAGAAGACCACGTCCGACACCGGCACCCTCAACCTCCTCGGCACGGGGACGTTCCTCGTCCTCGCCGCCTGCATCGCCGTCCTCGCGTTCGCCGCGCCGCGCCGCCCGCGCTTGGCGCAGCTGATGTTCCTCGTGCTGGTCGCGTTCATGCTGCCGAACAAGGTCTGGTCGCCGCAGTACGTCCTGTGGCTGCTGCCGCTCGCGGTGCTGGCGCGTCCGAAGCTCCCCGCGTTCGTGGTCTGGCAGGTGGGCGAGATCGTCTACTTCTTCGGCATCTGGTGGTTCCTGCTGTCGGTGTCCGCGCAGACGCCGGGCGCGGACCTCTCGGACACGGTGTCGGCGGTGCTCAGCCTCGACGCCCCGGCGGGCGGCATCAGCGAGGACGTCTACCACCTGGCCCTGCTCGCGCGCTTCGTGACCGTCCTGGCCTTGGCGGCCCTGGTGGTGTGGGACGTCCTGCGCCCATCCGGCGACCTGGTACGCACGGACGACGCAGACGACCCGGCAGGGGGCGTCCTGGACGGCGCCCCAGACGTGATCTCCCTGAAACGCTGGCGCGGCACGCACCACACCAGCGTCCCAGCCACGCCCTAACAGGGGTGCTAGCGCTGCCGCGTGTGCCGCCTGCGGCCGTCCGCACCGCTAGCGCGCAGTGCCTCAATGAACCACTCGAAACACGGTGTCAGCGTCGGCGGGACGGGCCAGCCGTTGATGACGGCGAGCAGCTGCCAGTACCGCTCCGCACGGCGGTCAGTGCCGATCTCCATGCGTTCCAGCAGGTCGCGCCTGAACTCGACGCCGTCGGTCGCCTCGAACGCGTCCGCGTAGGCGCCCGCCAGGTCGTCCGTGATGGGACGGGCCGCGTCCGAATCCGGTGCGACGCCGTCCGCGATGGCCTGTTCGACCTTCTCCCGCGTCAGCTCGGCGAGACGCGCCGGGTCGTCCGGATAGGAGCCCCGCGAGATGTCGGCGGCCTGCGCCTCGGCCATCCGGCGAATCGACGTGCGGAAACCGGGGTCGCCTACCAGTTCGGCGAGTTCGACCCACGCGTCCACCTGGTCGGGTTCGGGGTCGTCGGGCAGTTCCGGCAGCGCCGACCGCATCTTCGCCGCGAAGTCGGGGTTGAGGTCGAGCCCGGCGAACGACTCGTCGATGAAGTCGGTGATGATCCGCCGCCGTTCCTCGTCGGACAGCCGGGCGAGCTTGTGCATGAGTTCGATCTCCTCTGGATTGGATCCGCGTTTCGCGACCGCCCGCAGCACGGCCCGGCGCAGGCGCAGCGTCCGGATCTGCACGTCCAGCGCCTCCACGTGCGCCGCCGCGACCTCCCCGACGCCGATCTCGCGATCCAGCACCCGCCGGACCGTGCCGAGGTCGATGCCGAGATCGCGCAGCGTCCGCACCAGGTCGAGACGCGCGACGGCCGCCACGTCGTACAGCCGGTAGCCGGCCGCGGTACGGCCGGACGGCGGCACCACGCCCTCGTCGGAGTAGAACCTGATCGTCCGTACCGGAAGGCCGGTGCGGCGCGCCAGTTCCCCGATCGTGTAGAGGGTGTCGCCGTCCATGCCGTCCACCATGAGGGCTCCAGTGACTAGAGACTCAACCCGGCCATCATCATGAATCGTCGAGAGTCGAGAGGGGTGCTCGGGTGACCAGGAACGTCGTCCTGCCGGAAGGGTGGGAGCCGAAGGTGCGCGCGGCCGTCGCCGAGGTCAGGCCCGACCTCGCGCGCTGCCCGCTGCACCCGCTCGGTGCCGGGTTCGAGAGCGTGGCGCTGCTGCTTGAGGCTGATCGGCAGTCGTATGTGCTGCGCTTCCCACGCGGGGAGGACGGCGCGGAGGGCATCGCATGCGAGGCCAGGCTGCTGCCGGAACTCGCCGGGCTGCTCGACGTCCCCATTCCCCGGTTCGCCTTCACTGCCCCGAACCCGCTTGGACCAGGGGAGTTCTGCTGCTATCCGGTGGTGCCCGGGGAGTCGCTGTCCGAGGAGGAGTGGCATGCCCGCGGGCTGCTGGACGAGCCGGAGGTCGTCCGCCAGATCGCGGACCTGATCGAGGCGATCCATTCGTTTCCCGTGAAACGTGCGCGCGAACTCGGCGTCCCGGAGGTGGATCCGCGCGCCGAGTTCACCGAGGACCTGCGGCTCGTCCGCGCCGAGGTCGCCCCGCTGCTGCCGCCCGATCAGGCTCGGCTTCTGATCGACGCCTACGAGCGGTACCTCGCGGACGACGGGAACTTCGACGACCCTCCCGCGCTGATCCACGCCGACATCAGCCTGGACCACCTGCTGATCACCGGAACGCGCGTCACCGGGCTGATCGACTTCGGGGACGCGCAGATCGGCGACCCCGACTACGACCTGTGCTTCCTGTGGCCCGAGACGAATCGTGCGTTCGTCCAGCGGCTTCAGGCGGAGCGGGGGCGGCCGTTCGACGCGCGCCTGGAGGGCAAGCTGCGCTGTTGGGAGCTTGCCGACCCGGCCACCGACGTGCTCCACGGCATCGAGAACGACCTGCCGGACGTCCGCGACGAGGGCCTCGCTCTGCTGAGCACCCTCCTCACCGCCGTCCAACGCTAACTCGCACGGGATCGTGCAGTTCTGCGGTCGTGCTGCACGATCCCGGCGAGCGTGTCGGGCACCTTGGAGGCGCAAGTGTCCTCGCCCAGTCGCGTTCGTGGCGCTTGGCTTCAGGCGGTGCGCGCTGGGTCGGCGGTCGTGCTGCACGATCCCGGCGAGCGTGTCGGGCGCCTTGAGGCGCAAGCGTCCTCGCCCGGCCGTGTTCCTGGCGCTTGGCTTCAGGCGGTGCGGGCGGGGTCGGCGATGGTGGGTTCGGTGCCTTCGCGGCGGGCGCGGCGGACGTCCTGGACGAACTCGCGAGAGAACATCGCGGAGAGCGTGGCCACGCCGCCCCTGTGGACACGGATCTCGCCATGCCGGATCTCGCCGGTGATCCGGATCCGGCGGCCTTCGCCGTTCTCGCCCGTCCAGTCCTTGACGCGGCCGCGGCCGGGGTAGTGCAGGTCCCAGTGGTCGATCTGGGCGTCCTGCGGGACGAGCAGCTTGACCATCGAATGGTCGAGATCGACCTTGACGTCGATGTCGCCGTCCGGGATCTCTGGGGAGCGCAGGTCGAGGACGACCATGCCGCGGCGGGCGCGCACCTCGAAGCGGCGGTCGGCCGTCCAGTGGCCGAGCTTCTTGACGTTCCGGTAGTGGGCCTGGACGCGAGTCACGGCGTCGGCGGTGGTCGTGGGCGTGGCGTTCATCTCTGTGTTCCTTCCGGAATCGGGCAACTGCCTCGCTGCGAGAGTAGCTCGTCTAATGAGTCTCTCGATATAAGAGAGAATAGCGCATGCGCGAAGACTGTCAAGCCTGGGTTGGTGCTATCTCGATCGACGCAGGTCAGCGCGTCGGTGAACGTCCGGCCGCGGACGCTGTGCGACGATCTCGGACGCACGTGGTACCCGAGCACCGGGAAGGCGTGGCCGGAATCTGCCCATATTGGGGGATTCTGTGGGCGTTGCTCGGGGATGATCGCGGCCGGCGGGGTGAGGTCGCCCCGGTCCCGCGCACGCGGGGCGCAGGAATTGCCGGGAGATGACGTGGACGCGAACCATGCACTGAACGAGCTGCTCGCGGGACGGCTGAAGCCGGGCGTCTACCAGTGGCGGACGCCCCCGGTGCCGGGCGCGATCGGCGACACGAGCTGGATCGAGCGCGCCGAGGAGGGCGGTTGGCGCGGATTCCACCTCGACGGCCGCCGCGCCCGCGACAGCGCCTCGTTCCTGCGGCTGTGCGCCGACGTCTTCGAGCAGCCTGAAGGGCCGGCCGCCGACTGGGACGCGCTCGGCGACTCCCTGGCCGACCTTTCGTGGACCCCCGCTAAGAACGGCTACGTGGTGCTGTACGAGTCGTGGGCCGAACTGGCCGACACCGACCAGCAGGCGTTTCGCGCCGTCCTGGACATGTTCGCCGGCGTGGTGAAGGCGTGGCAGGACACCCCCACCCCCATGACCGTGCTGATGTCGAGCGTGGGTGTGGAAGTGGCAGGCGTCCCCCGCCTCGCCTGACCGGTCATCCCCGTCCGGCCTGGAAAGACGCTCGTTCGGCTTGGAAAAGCGCCCGTCCGGCCTGGCAAGATCCCCGTCTGGTTTGGATGGATGCCCGTCGCGTCTGGACGGGCGTCGGTCAGTATGTGGACGTTCCGCTGGTCCCCACGATCGCTGCCCACAGGCCGATGTAGAAGATCCAGAAGACGATCCAGCCGGCCGTGACGATGTAGCCGAGGATGAGCCCGGCGACGGCCATCCCGTGGCCGCCTTCGCCCGTCCGCTTGATCTGGCTCTGCGCGACGTGGCCGAAGATGATCGCGAGAATCGACGTCAGGCCGCACGCGAGGAAGCCGATGAGCCCGCAGACCATCGACGCGGTCGCCATCCCGTTGGTGGGAGGTGCGACCGGCACGGGCGACCCGCCGTAGTAGTGGTGCTGGACGGACGCTGGCTGCGCGGGCTGCGAGTAGTGCTGGGCGTACGGGTCGTGCGTGCCGTAGCCGTACGGGTCGTAAGGGGGCTGTGACATGTGGTTCCCGATCGGTTCGCGCGCCCGCCGCCGGTAGGTTCGCGCGTGCGCTGTGGGCTGGGTTCCGAATTATGCCAGTGTGATGTGACCTTCGGACTTTGTCGTGATGCTGGTCCTCCGCGGTTTTAGATGCCGATCCCGGCCATCGGGTTCCCCCCGTCCAGCCACGACCTCAGCCTCTCCTCACGCCAACTCCGGCCAGGGGCGCGTCCACCCGCCCGTCGCTTCGGCGGCCAGTCGCCTCGCCGTCAGAGCTTCGAGCGCAGCCAGGAAATGTCGTCGGCCTGGCCTTCCGCAGGCGTCTCCACCACGACCGGAGCACCCGCGGCCCTGACCACGGCCAGGATCAATTCCGTGTCGATGGTGCCGTTCCCCAGATTGGCGTGACGGTCGGCGCCCGAACCGAACGTGTCACGGCTGTCGTTGCAGTGCACCAGATCGATGCGGCCGGTTATGGCCTTGATCCGGTCGACGGCGTCCACGAGTTCCTCCCCCGCGGCGTGCGCGTGGCAGGTGTCGAGGCAGAAACCGAGCTTCGACTCAAGCCCCGGAACCCCGGACAGCACCTCCCACAGCCTGGAGATCCGGTCGAACTTGCGCGCCATCGCGTTCCCGCCGCCCGCGGTGTTCTCGATGTAGACCGGGATCGGGCACTCGACCCTCTCGAACACCTTGCGCCAGTTCTCGAAACCGAGCTCGGGATCGTCGTCCCTCAACACATGCCCGCCGTGCACGATCAGCGCCTTCGCGCCGATCGACGCCGCCGCCTCCAATTGCTGCGTGAGGTTCTTGCGGCTCGGGATGCGGATCCTGTTGTTGGACGTCGCCACATTGATCGTGTACGGGGCGTGCACGTAGACGTCCACCCCGGAGCCCGCCAACGCCTCCACGCCCTTCGGCAGGACGGGCTTCTTCCACCCCTGCGGATCACCCAGGAAGAACTGGACGACGTCGGCGCCGACCGCGCGGGCGTTGTCGAGCGGATTGGTCTGGTCGACATGGGCTCCGATACGCATGACCCGAGCCTAGCCCCGCCCTACGACACCCCGCCGAACGTCCCCAAGACCAGCCCCAACGCAACCCGCCCCCCGCCGCGACACGTGCGCCCGCCGCGATGAGATGCAGGCAGCGGCTCGGCGAGCTTGACGCGATGCAAGCCTGACGCAATCCAGGCGGCCCAACGCGATGCGAGTGACCCCCGCCGCGCTTGACGGAACGCGAGCCCACCGCGACCCGGCGCAGCGTGACGTTATGCGGGATGCCCGACCCGATACGAGTGGGGTGGGCGCGAAACGGGGGTGGCTCGGCGAGGCGTGCCGGAACGCGAACCCGGTGCGGGGCGGCGGGGCGCGTGCGGTGGGCTGACGTGAAGCCCGGTGACGGCGGCTTGGCGTGGTGGGAGGACGGTCTGGTGCTATGTGTGGGCGGTGGAGCGTCGGGCGATCAGATCGAGAAGCCGCCGTTGCTCAGGGCGAAGGCGGCGCCCATGAACGAGGCCACCATGCCGATGACGTTCAGCCATCGTTCGTTCGTCGTCGCGGAGATCATCTGGGAGTACAGCGCGAGCGGCAGGCCGATCACGCCGGCGACGGCACCGGGGAAGTGGGTCGCCGGGATCCAGCCGAGCACGAGGGCGGCGAGACCGATCGTGACGGCGGCGACGGCGAGAACGTCCTGGAGCCGGTGCGACTCGGTCCGCGCGCCGGCGGTCTGCCGCTTCGCGCCTGCTGCCTCCTGTGGCATCGGGATCCTCCTCCAGGTCAGGTCTCCCGCGGCGGGGGCACATGGTGCGCGCGGGACCGGACGGACCACGCCCATAGGAGTTCCCGGCGAGGCCGGAGATCAACCGGCGGAGCCGGGGCGAAAATGTCGGCGGGAGGCGGTACGGTCGAACATGGATTCGAGAACGCCGGCTCGGTTCGGCCCCCGGGGGGAAGCGGGGGAGAGCAGGAGGTGCACCATCGTGACGAAAGTGGAGTTGGGGCTCATCGGTGACGCGGAGCTCGTGGAGGAGCTGTCGGTGCTGACGACCCAGACCGCCCGCATGCGCGCCCGGATGGCCGACATCATGGCGGAGCTGGAACGCCGCCGCTGCGCCAAGACCGTCCAACCGAGAGCGAGACGCTGAGATACCCGCCATCACCAGGACCGGCGCGAGCCGGGCACGGGGCCGGGGTACGGGCCGCTTTCGCGTCTCGGAGAGCGGTGCGGGGTACGCCGAGTGCTACTTTCCGCACCACCGGAAGCGGGAGCTGGGGCCGGGAGACTCCCCTTCCTCGCCGCCGCGAGAACGGCGCGAGGTTGGCTGGGAGTTCTCCCTTCGCGCCGTGTGGGGTTGGGTTAGGAGCAGCTTTCGTGCCGCCGGGACGGTCCGTGTGGGTTGGTCGAGGGGACATCCGTGCTCATGCGGGAGCGGTGTGGGTCGGAAAGGGAGCGACTTTCCGCGTCCGCGGACGGTGAATCCCTTCGCTGTGCTGGCGTTCTGCTTCGGGAAGCGGCTCGTGCGCTGCCGACTGTTGGTAGCCTGTATCGGTCTCGCGGCGGGCGCGCCCGGCGATCCGGGTTCCGGCGCAGCCGCGGGAGACGCAACAGCCCTCCTGTCACGGAGAGACCGTGACCGCACCAGTCCAGAGGAGGTAGGGACACAGCATGCGTCGTTACGAACTCATGGCCATCCTCGACCCCGCCGTCGACGAGCGCACCGCCAACGCGGCACTCGACCCGTTCCTGAAGGTCGTCAAGGACGGCGGCGGCAGCGTGGAGAAGGTCGACGTCTGGGGCCGCAGGCGCCTGGCGTACGAGATCCAGAAGAAGTCCGAAGGCATCTACGCGGTGGTCGACCTCTCGGCCGAGCCTGCCACGGTCAAGGAGCTCGACCGGCAGCTCAACCTGAGCGAGTCGATCCTCCGCACGAAGGTCATCCGCCCCGAGGTCCACTGAGCCAGACGCCCCGCGTCAGGCCCCAGGCCCTCACAGCAGCCGGAGCGAGCCCCATGGCAGGCGACACCGTAATCACGATCGTCGGGAACCTCGTCGAGGACCCGAATCTGCGTTTCACCCCCAGCGGCCAGGCGGTCGCGTCCTTCCGCATCGCCTCGACCCCGCGGTTCTTCGACCGCCAGTCGGGCGACTGGAAGGACGGTGAGGCGCTCTTCCTGACCTGCAACGTCTGGCGGCAGGCCGCCGAGAACGTGGCCGAGACCCTGCAGCGCGGCATGCGGGTGATCGTGCAGGGCCGCCTCAAGCAGCGGTCGTACGAGACCCGCGAAGGTGAGAAGCGCACCGTCTTCGAGATCGAGGTCGACGAGGTCGGCCCGTCGTTGCGCAACGCCACCGCCAAGGTCAACAAGACCCAGCGGCAGGGCGGCGGGTTCGGCGGTGGCGGTGGCGGCGGCCAAGGCGGCGGTGGCGGTTTCGGAGGCGGCGGCCAGCAAGGCGGTGGCGGCGGCTTCGGAGGCGGCCAGCAGGGCGGGGGCGGAGCCCCGGCCGACGACCCCTGGGCCACCAGCGGTGGCGGCGGCGGTGGCGGCGGCGGGTACTCCGACGACCCACCCTTCTAGCCACTGGGGCCGTTCCGCCGAGCACTTCGGCCGACCGCATCGGCCGACCGGGTTCGGTTGGCCGGGTCGGTTGGCCGGGTCGGTTGGCGGCGTCCGGCGCCCTCGGTCGGTTCGGTTGGCCGGTTGGGACGCCAGGGCTGCGGAGCGAATCGGCACTTCGTGCATGACCAGCAAGATCAAATGACAACGTCCATTCCCGCGTGAGCGGGGCTCTCCCAAAGGAGCACCACGATGGCGAAGCCACCTCCTCGCAAGCCGAAGAAGAAGGTTTGCGTTTTCTGCCAGGAGAAGATCTCCTACGTCGACTACAAGGACACCGGGCTGCTGCGGAAGTTCATCTCCGACCGCGGCAAGATCCGCGCCCGGCGGGTGACCGGCAACTGCACTCAGCACCAGCGGGACGTCGCCACGGCGATCAAGAACGCCCGCGAGATGGCGCTGCTGCCGTACACCAGCACCGCGCGCTGAGGCAGGGGGAAAGACGATGAAGCTCATCCTGACCCAGCAGGTCTCCGGGCTCGGCGAGCCCGGTGACGTCATCGAGGTCCGCGACGGCTACGGCCGCAACTACCTCGTCCCCCGCGGGTTCGCGATCAGGTGGACCCGGGGCGCCGAGAAGGAGATCGAGTCGATCAAGAAGGCGCGTTCGGCCCGCGAGATCGCGACCGTCGAGCACGCCAAGGAGGTCGCCGGCCGGCTCCAGGCGCTGCGGGTGACGCTGCGCACCCGCACCGGCAGCGGCGGCCGCCTGTTCGGCGCCGTGACGGCCGCCGACATCGCCGAGGCGGTCCGCGCCGCCGACGGGCCCGACCTGGACCGCCGCCGCATCGAGATCGGGAACCCGATCAAGACGGTCGGCACGCACCGGGTCAGCGTCCGCCTGCACAGCGACGTCAACGCCACGATCGACGTCAACGTCGTCGAGGCCTGACGCACGTCAGCCGAACGGCCCCCGCGTCCCATCCGGGCGCGGGGGCCGTCGTGCTTTTCCGCGTTTCATGTGAAACGTCCGCGAACCGCCCTGGGCTTGTTCTATCCGCAACGTCCAACTACGTTCCGTAAGGAGAGCATCGCGGAATGTAAGGGGGACGGTGTTGAACGCGTATTCGGAGGAGGATGCGGACGCCCGGGAACGCGACCGTTCGCCGGTGACGCGCCGCTCGCTCATCGGCGGCGTCGTGGGGGCCGGACTGCTGGAGATGCTGTCCGTGGCGTCTCCCGTCCAGAATGAGGCCATGGCTGCCGATCTTTCACCCGGACCGGCCGGGGCCTCCGGGCATACCGGGCTGGGACGCGCAGGGCCGGGTGAACGCCTCGAAGCAGGCGAAACCGTCCTCTTCACGGCGGACGCCCCGCGCGTGTACACCCGCGACCAGTGGAACGCTCGGGCGCCGCGCCGTCCCGCCAAGGTCGTCGGCCGCCGTCCCGACCACATCGTCGTGCACCACACCGCCACGGCGAACTCCAAGAACCGTTCGCGCGCCCATGCCTTCGCGCTGTCCCGGTTCATCCAGGACATCCACATGGACAGGAACCGCTGGGACGACGCAGGCCAGCAGCTCACCATCAGCCGTGGCGGCTTCGTGATGGAGGGCCGGAACAGAAGCCTCAAGGCCATCCGGAACGGCGACCTCGCCATCGGCGCGCAGGTCCTGCACCACAACGAGCACACGATCGGGATCGAGAACGAGGGCACGTACATGACGAAGGCGGTCCCGCGCCGCCTGTGGAGTTCGCTGGTCGAGGTGTGCGTCTGGCTCTGCCGGTCGTATGACCTGGAGCCGTCCAAGGCCATCGTTGGGCACCGCGACTACAACAAGACCGCCTGCCCCGGCGACGTCCTCTACGCTCGCCTGCCCGCTCTCCGCCGCGCCGTGGCGAAGCGTCTCGACGGGGCGTCGTCATCGTCCGACAACGCCACCGGAGACGACGGGATCCTGCCCATCCTCCCGCCCTTGGACGATCTGACCTGACCCTCATAAGGGTGCGGCGTCAGGTTTCGGGGGTGCTGTAGCGCGTGCGGCGGCGGGCGATCTCGGGGTCGATGCCCTCGACGAGCGACCAGATGCCCGCGACCCTTTCCACCAGGGTTTCGGGAGGCAGTCCGGTCAGGCCCTCCGCCGCCAGGTCGTCGATCGCCTGCGTCAGCCGGGCCATCCGCTCGCCGTGTGTGGAACACATGTTCGAATAGTAGCGAGTGTGAAGGCCGGTGCGGGTGCGGTTCGAGGAATCCGTTGCCCGCCGCCGCGCGTCCCCGGTCGCCAGGGCTCGCGCCGCGCCAGGGCTCCCGCCGCGCCAGGAGCCGGGCGCCTGCGCGTTTCCGTCAGCGGACGGCGCCGGTGACCATCCAGCGGTCGCCGCGGGCGCGCAGGCCCAGGGTGAGCAGCCGGGTCAGCATCCAAAGGCCGATCGCCGCCCAGAGCCCGATCAGTCCCGCGTCCGTCCGGTAGAGGACGATCGCGGCCGGCAGGAAGACGACCGTCGCGATGAGGGTCGTCACCGCCAGGTAGGCGCCGTCGCCCGCGCCGATCAGGATGCCGTCCAGGACGAACACCACGCCCGCGACCGGCTGCAGCGCGGCCACGACCAGCAGTGAGGCGAGCAGCAGGTGGCGGACGCCGTCGTCCGACGTGAACAGCCCGGGCAGCCACGGCCGGACCGCGAGGATACCCAGCCCGAAGGCCACGCCGCAGACGACGCCCCACCACACCATCCGGCGCGTGACGGCCCGCGTGCCCGCGAGGTCGGACGCGCCGAGGTAGCGCCCGGTGATCGCCTGACCGGCGATCGCGATGGCGTCGAGCGCGAACACCAGCAGCGTCCACACCTGGAATCCGACCTGGTAGGCGGCGATCTCCTCGTCGCCCATCCGCGCCGCGATCGACGTCCCGACGATGAGGACGATACGCAGCGCCGCCGTCCGGACGATGAGCCCGATGCCCGCCGTCGCGGACGTCCTCAACCCGGCCATGTCCGGACGAACCGGAGCCCCATGCCGGCGGGCCGCCCGCAGCACGACGGCGACGTAGACGGCCGCGCTGGCCGTCTGGGCGATCACGGTGCCCCACGCCGAACCGGCGATCCCCCACTCCAGGACGATCACGAACAGCACGTTGAGCAGCAGGTTCACCGAGAACCCGCCGATCGACACGACGAGGGGCGTCCGGGTGTCCTGGAGGCCGCGCAGCACGCCCGTCCCGGCCAGGACGATCAGCATCCCCGGGATCCCGAAGAGGCTGACCCGCAGGTAGGTCTCGGCATAGGGGGCGACGTCGGCGGACGCCCCGAACGCGTCCACCACCCCTGGGACCAGCGGCAGGCCGATCACGATCAGCGCCAGGCCGATGGCGAGCGCGAGCCACATCCCGTCGATGCCCTGCCGGACGGCCGCGCGTATGTCCCCGGCGCCGACCTGCCGTGCCACTCCGGCGGTCGTCCCGTACGCGAGGAAGACGCACAGGTAGACGAGCGTGGTCAGGGCCTGACCGGCGACTCCGAGCCCGCCCAGCGGCGCGGTGCCGAGGTGCCCGACGATCGCCGAGTCCGACAGCAGGAAGAGGGGTTCGGCGACGAGCGCGCCGAAGGCCGGCACGGCGAGGCGCAGGATCTCGCGGTCGTGCGCGGACGCGAGCCGCCGGGGAGTGGACACCGCGTCGAGGCTACCAGGCTGTAACTCATATAAGAACTTCACACCTTACATCGCTCAGGATCGCGAACTTTCTTTCCCGCACACCCGGTGGACGACGTTTACGCACTTCAAACGGCTGCGGCGCGCGTCGTCCACGCCGAATCCACAAAGTTGTCCACAGGTCGTGCACAACGCGATCGGCGTGTCTGCACAGGCGGTCCACAGGCTCGTCCACAGGACGCTTTGCTCCCGGCCGCGTGGCCTCGGGAGAATGTCGGACGCTTCAGGTAGACGTGAGATGAACGGTCGGCGATGGGGCGGACGGGGCCGCCGGCGACCGAGATGAAGGGGGTGCGACGGTGAGCGTGGCCGAGATCGGACCGTCCGAGCCCGAGTTCGAACGCACCCCACCGCACGACATCTCCGCCGAGCAGGGCGTCCTCGGCGGCATGCTGCTCTCCCCGGACGCCATCGCCGAGGTCGTCGAGCTCCTGCGCACGCCCGACTTCTACCGTCCCGCGCACCAGATCGTCTACGACACCATTCTCAACCTCTACGGCCGCGGCGACCCCGCCGACGCGGTCACCGTCGCCGGCGAGCTGACCAAGAACGGCGAGATCGGCCGCATCGGCGGTGCGCCCTACCTGCACACCCTGATCTCCCTCGTGCCCACGGCGGCCAACGCCGGGTACTACGCGAAGATCGTCCATGAGCGGGCGATCCTGCGGCGGCTGGTCGAGACCGGCACCCGCATCGTCCAGATGGGGTACGCCGCCGACGGCGCGGACGCCGACGAGGTCCTCGACCGCGCCCAGGCCGAGGTCTTCGCCATCGCCGAGAAGCGCGCCGGCGAGGACTACGTCGCCCTCAGCGAGATCATGCCCGGCGCCCTGGACGAGATCGAGGCGATCGGCAGCCGCGGCGGCCAGATGGTCGGCTGCCCCACCGGTTTCGCCGACCTCGACGCCCTCACCAACGGCCTCCACCCCGGCCAGATGATTGTGGTCGCCGCGAGACCTGCCATGGGTAAGGCATTTGCCCTAAATGTCCCACTTCCCACCCCTTCGGGATGGACCACTATGGGCGAAGTGTCCGTTGGTGACTACCTGATCGGAGCCGACGGCAAACCGACGCGCGTCGTCGCCGCCACGGAAGTCATGCACAGCCGCCCGTGCTATGAGATCGAGTTCTCGGACGGCGAGGTCATCGTCGCCGATGCACAGCACCAGTGGCGTACGACCACCCGCGCGAGCCGCCGTCAGCAGAGTCAGAGGAACCGGACCTATTACTGGTCCGACGAGGCGATCAACCGTGTCCGATGGGCGCCAGCGGATGCGAATGAGCAGGCCCGTCGGCTCGTCACGCACCGAGAGGCGGTCGCCGATGTTGGCGAGGAGTTCAAGAATGTGCTCCGCACGGTAACCCGGGAATTGGGGCACCGTGGAGAGGTAGATGCGAGCATCTCCAAACGCCCTCTCCGCAATGAGCGGACGAGTCTCTACCGAGGGGGGCTACTGGGGCGTGCGGTTCGTCCACTGAACTTCGCGACGACGGCGCAGCATCGGTCAACCAAGACGACCGAGGAGATTGCCGCAACCGTGCGTTGTGACGGCGACAATCGTCCTAATCATGCAGTCGAAGTTGCTGCGCCCTTTCAGCTGCCCAAAGCGGACCTGCCCATTTATCCATACGTGCTGGGTGCATGGCTCGGTGATGGGCACAGCTGGTCTGGCACGATCACCTGCTTCGATGAGGAGATCCTTGAGCAGATAGAAGCAGCCGGGCAGCCGGTCACGCGTCGCGGGACTCCCGGGCGGTTCGGCCTCCCGGGTTTCCACGCGAAGATCACAGAGCTGGGGCTGTGGCGGAACAAGCACATACCGGGTCAGTACCTGCGGGCGTCTGAGGAGCAGCGGCGGGCGTTGCTGGCGGGGATGCTCGATACCGACGGATATGTGTCCGAGATCGGGCAGGTCCAGCTAGGGTTCGTCAACAAGCGGCTCGCTGAAGGCGCCCACGAGCTGATTCTCAGCCTCGGTTACCGGGCGACGATGACGACCAAGAAGGTCAAGGGACGTTCGCCGGAGACGTCCACCTTCTACCGCATCAATTTCACGCCTGCGGAGACGGTGTTCCGGTTGCCGCGTAAGGCGGCGCGGCAGCGTGCGGTCGTCGACCCCAAGGTGCGGGTGCGGTACATCGTGGACGTCCGGCCGGTCGAGAGCGTCCCGGTGCGGTGCGTCCAGGTCGACAATGCCGACCACATGTATCTGGCCGGACGGTCCTGCATCCCGACGCACAATTCCACGCTCGCGCTCGACTTCGCGCGGGCGGCGTCGATCAAGCATGGGTTGACGTCGGCGTTCTTCAGCCTGGAGATGGGGCGGAACGAGATCACGATGCGGCTGCTGTCGGCGGAGGCGCGGGTGGCGCTGCACGCGATGCGGTCCGGCACGATGCAGGACGAGGACTGGACGCGTCTCGCACGCCGGATGAGCGAGGTCGCCGAGGCGCCGCTGTTCATCGACGATTCGCCCAACATGTCGATGATGGAGATCCGCGCTAAGTGCCGTCGGCTCAAACAGCAGCACGACCTGCGCCTGGTGATCGTCGACTATCTGCAGCTGATGACGTCGGGGAAGCGCGTCGAGAGCCGCCAGGTCGAGGTGTCGGAGTTCTCCCGCTCGCTGAAGCTGCTGGCCAAGGAGCTCGGCGTCCCGGTCATCGCGTTGTCGCAGCTCAACCGAGGTCCTGAGCAGCGAACGGACAAGAAGCCCATGGTGTCCGACCTGCGCGAATCGGGCTCGATCGAGCAGGATGCGGACATGGTGATCCTGCTGCACAGGGAGGACGCCTACGAGAAGGAGTCGCCGCGGGCCGGTGAGGCCGACCTGATCGTGGCCAAGCATCGTAACGGCCCCACCGCCACCGTCACCGTCGCCTTCCAGGGGCATTACAGCCGCTTTGTCGATATGGCCCAGTAATCGGCGGTCAGTGCTGTTTGGCGTAGAGGTGGAGGGTGAGCGGGGCGGACACCGCGGTTATGGCGGCGGTCGTGATGAGCGTCCAAGCGAATGATCCGCCGGTGCCGCCGGTGGCGTTCATCAGATCTCTGGCCGTGGTCGCGACGTGGCTGAGCGGGTTGATGTCCACGAAGGCCTGGAGCCAGCCGGGCATGGTTTCGGGTTCGACGAAGATGTTGCTGGCGAACGAGAGCGGCATGAGCACGATGTTGGCGATGCTGATGACGACGGCCGGGTCGCGCACGAGCAGTGCCACCGCGGCCCACAGCAGTGACAGGGAGAGCCCGAAGGCGACGATTAGGGCCACAGCGGCGAGCACGCCCGGTGCGCCGCCGTCCGGCCGGTATCCCATGATCAGCCCGAGGACCACGACGATGGCGGACGCGAACAGGTAGCGGGCGGCGTCGCTGAGCAGGCCGCCGAGCACGAAGGCGCCGCGCCAGACGGACAGCGAGCTGAAGCGCTCGAAGGCCCCGGTCGTGACGTCCTGGGCGAGGCGGGCGCCGCCGTACATGGTGACGATGGCGATGCTCATGCTCAGCGTTCCGGGCAGGAGGACTTCGAGGTAGGCGCCGGGCGAGCCGCTGACGGCACCGCCGAAGAGGTATGTGAACAGCACGGTGAACAGGACCGGGATGGCCACCGAGTCCACGAGCTGTTTGGGATCGTGCCTGATCTTGAGCAGGGCCCGCCGGCCGAAGGTCGCGGAGGCGAGGAGCGCCCCGGCGCGGCGACGCGGCCGGGCCGCCGTGAGCATGATGTCGATCTGGTGGGTCTCCGCCCCGATGGCGCGGGAGACGGCGGCCGGGCTGCTCATGCGTTGTCCTCCTCGTCAGCGGTGGCGGGGGCGACCTCACGGCCGGTCGTGCGGCCGCGGACGGAGCCGTCCGTGTGGCCAAGGGCGGATCCGGCCGCGCGGCGGCCGGCCTGTTCGGTGGTGGGGGCGGTTTTGTGGGCGGTCAAGGCTAGGAAGGCTTCGTCCAGGCTGGGGTGGCCGAGGGTGACTTCGGCGACCGGGACCCGGGCGTCGGCTAGCCGGATCATGGCGTGGCCGATCCGGCGGGCCACGTCCGTCGCGTCGGTTGGGGCGGTCAGCGGGACGGAGAGGGCGAGCGGGTCTGCGGCGAGGCGGACCGTCCCGTCCAGGGTGTCGGCCAGGACCTGCCGTGCTCGCGGACGCGCCGCGCCGTCGAGGAGCCGGACGTGCAGCGTGCCCGAGCCGACCCGGGATTTGAGCTGGGCGCTGGTGCCTTCGGCCACGACCCGGCCGCGGTCGATGACCGCGATCCGCCCGGCGAGCTGGTCGGCCTCGTCGAGGTACTGGGTGGTGAGCAGGACGGTGGTGCCCGCCGCGGCGATCCGGCGGACCAGCTCCCACACCCGGCCGCGGCCGCGCGGGTCGAGTCCGGTGGTCGGTTCGTCGAGGAACAGCAGGTCGGGGGTCACGATCAGGCTGGCCGCGATGTCGAGCCGGCGGCGCATTCCGCCCGAGTACCCGCCCACCGGACGGGCGGCCGCGCCGGTGAGGTCGAACGCGGTGAGCAGGTCGTCGGCTCGCCGCCGGACGGCGGCGCGGGACAGGCCGTGTAGGCGGCCGAGGACGGACAGGTTCTCGTATCCGGTCAGGTCCGCGTCCAGGGCGGCGAACTGGCCGGTCACCGCGACCCGGGCCCGGATCGCGTCCCGCGCGCGGATCACGTCGTGGCCGAGGACGCGGGCGGTGCCGCGGTCGGGCCGGGTCAAGGTGGCCAGTACGCGGACGGCGGTGGTCTTCCCTGCTCCGTTCGGGCCGAGGAGCCCGAACACCTGACCGCGCTGGACCGTGAGGTCGATCCCGTCCAGGGCTCGGTTCCCGCCGTAGACCTTGACCAGGCCGCGCGCCTCGATCGCCGGGCCGTCCCTCTCCGGGCTGTTCTTTGACATGCTGTAAGAGTTGGCTATCTCTTACGGCTTGTCAAGGTTGCGGCCGGACGGATATCGTCATCGGGATGGGTGACACGCTCGGCACGGCCGCGAAGGCGACTCGCACCCGGCGGTCCGACGCCCGGCGCAGCATCGACGCCATCCTCAACGCGGCGCGCATCGTGCTCGGCGAGCGGCTCGACGCCAGCATGGAGGAGATCGCGACCGCGGCCAGCGTCACCCGCCAGACCGTCTACGCGCACTTCCCCTCGCGCGACGCTCTCATCGCGGCCCTCATCGAGGTCGCGGCGGCCGAATACCTCGCCCTGCTCGACGACGCCGGCCTCGACACCGCCCCGCCCGCCGACGCGCTGGCCCGGTTCCTCGACGCCGGATGGCGGTTCATCGGCCGCTATCCCCTCATCCTCAATCCCACCCTGACCGGGATCCCGCGGCCCAAGACCAACGACCCCCACGACGTCGTGCCGCCGCGGCTCGAACGGCTCATCCAGCGAGGCCAGCGCGCGGGCGACTTCGACCGGTCGCCTCCCGCCGCCTGGCTCGCCGCCGCCGTGATCGGCCTCCAGCACACCGCCGCGGCCGAAGTCGCCGACGGACGCCTCACCGCCGACGAGGCTGCGGCTTTGTGCCTGGAAAGCACTCTGCGCCTCTGCGGCAGCGGCAGTGGCGGCGGCGACGGCGACGGGACGGCGAGCGCGAGCGCTCACTGACGGCGGCCAGGCGCGGGGCAGCCTAGGTTTACGCTGCTGGTACGTCGGTCAGAACGCGCCGCGCCAAGGTCGAGGACGTCCATGAGCTGGCCTTGGGGATGCCTCATGTCACGGTCGAGCACGGGAAGGGCGAGAACCCCGTCTACCAGGTCGGCGGCAAGTCGTTCGTGTTCTTCCGCACACCCCGTCCGGACGCGGTCGATCCGGACACCGGCGAGCGCTACCCGGACGTGATCGTGTTCTGGGTCCCGTCCGAGTCCGACAAGCTCGCGCTGGTTCAGGACGAGGCGTCGCCGTTCTTCACGACACCGCACTTCAACGGCCACCGGTCGGTGCTGCTGCGGGCGAGCCGGATCGGTGAGCTCACGCTGGGGGAGCTGACGGAGATCGTCCAGGACGCCTGGCTGTCCCAAGCGTCGCGCAGGCGGGCGACGGCCTGGCTCGACGCCCACCCGGACCCGGCCGAATAGGCACGGACGCGCGCGCCGCGCAGGTCAGCGGCCAGCCGCCGGGGTACAGGCGCGCGACGTTGGACGCCTTGATCGGCAGCGCAGACACGGTCATCTCGCGGCGGCGGCACCCGTCCGGGTACACCCATCGGCATCGCCGCCAATCCAGTCGGTTTTCTGCGACGGCAGGGAACGCGGTCAAGTTCTGTCCGCATTGGTTCGTAGGTTCTGGGGACCAGTACGAACAACAAGGGGGCACTGATGACGATCGTGGTTACCACTCCGACCGGGCATGTCGGGTCCCGCGTGGTCCGGTTGCTGTTGCAGGCCGGCGTCCGGCCGCGGGTGCTGGTCCGCGACCCGGCGCGGCTGGACGCGGCCACCCGCGAGCGCGTCGACGTAAGGCGCGGCGACCTGACCGACGCCGCGTTCGTCCGCGAGGCGACGTCGGGCGCGCGGACGGTCTTCTGGGTCGATCCGACTCCGCACTCGTCCGAGGACCCGATCGAGACGTCCGACCGGACGGCGGACCCGCTGATCGAGGCGGCCCAGGCCGGGGACGTCGCGCGCGTCGTCCTGCTGAGCAGCGTCGGCGCCGAGAAGCGCCACGGAGCCGGGCACATCGATGGCCTGGCGCGGATCGAGGAGCGGCTCGACGCCACCTCCGCCGACACGCTCCATCTGCGCTGCGGCTACTTCTTCACCAACCTGCTGATGGACCTGGACGGACTCGCCGGCGGCGTCCTGACCACGCCGTTCCACCCCGACGTGCCCATGGCATGGGTCGACCCGCGCGACATCGGGGACGTCGTCGCCGCACGGCTGCTCAACGACGACTGGAAGGGCCACGAGATCCAGGCCGTCCACGGACCCGAGGACCTCACCTTCCAGCAGGTCGCGGCCATTCTCACCGAGGTGCTGGGACGGACGGTCCAGCTCGTGGTCGTCGGCGAGGACGATGTCCGAGAGGCGCTGCGCTCCGCCGGGCTGAGCCCGACCGCCGTGGAGGGCATCGTCGGAATGTCCGCCGGGACGCGCGACCTCGTCCCCGAGCAGCCTCGCGACGTGGTGACCACGACTCCCACCCCGCTCGCGGCCTGGGCCTACGCCCACCTGCGCCCGGCCCTCAGTCAGTGACATCGACCGCCTCAAGCTCTGATTGGACTTACACCCACCCCGGTTGTGGTGTTTGGCCCACTGCCCGTCGCCATGCCCGCTCTTAGGTTGACGTTCAACCGACTGAGGAGCGCGAATGGCGGAGAAGAGCAGAAGGAATGTGCTGCGGGGCGGCTTGGCGGTGACGGCGGCGAGCCTTGCCGTCCCCATGACCGGAGCGAGCCCGGCCAAGGCGACTGTGGCCAAAGCGACGCCGGGCGAGGCAGGCCCGCCGCCTCCAGGCCCGGCCAAGGTCGGACGGGACGACCCGCGCTACCCGTCCCTCGCCTACCGCGGCTACAACCGGCGGTTCGTCGGCAAGCCGCAGCACGTGTGGGTCGCAGGCACGACGGAGCATGTCGTCCGCGCCGTCCAGGACGCGGTCGACACCCGCAGGAGGGTCACGGTCCGCAGCGGCGGCCACGGCTTCGAGGACTTCGTCGGCGATCCGGCCGTGGAGGTCGTCATCGACACCAGCGCCATGACCGCCGTCTACTACGACCCCCGCCGCCGCGCTTTCGCCGTCGAAGCCGGGTCTTCGCTAGGGGAGGCGTACCGCAGGCTGTACCTGGGGTGGGGCGTGACTGTCCCGGCGGGGTGGTGCCCCGGCGTGGGTGCGGGCGGGCATGTGCTGGGCGGCGGTTTCGGGCCGCTGTCGCGGATGATGGGCCTGGCCGTCGACCACCTCTACGCGGTCGAAGTGGTCGTGGTGGACGGCCGTGGCCGGGCGCGCAGCGTCATCGCCACCAGGGAGCGGACGGACCCGAACCGCGACCTGTGGTGGGCGCACACCGGCGGCGGTGGGGGCACCTTCGGCATCGTCACCCGCTACTGGTTCCGGACGCCGGGCGCACGCGGCGATGATCCGTCCCGGCTCCTGCCCGCGCCGCCGCCGACCGTGCTGAGCTTCACGATCACATGGGATTGGCGGGACTTCACCCGGGACGCGTTCGCGCGGCTCGTCCGCAACCATGGCAGGTGGGTGGAGCGCAACAGCTCCCCCGGATCCCCGGCGACGAAGCTGTACAGCGAGATCCAGCTCAATCGGCGTCCGATCGGCCAGCTCGGCATGATCGGACAGGTGGCGGCCGCGTCCGGCACCGCCGAGAGGCTGCTGGACGAGCACCTCGCCGCGATCAACGAGGGCGTGCCGGCTACCCCGTCCCGCCAGGTGAGGACCCAGCCGTGGCTGGCCGCCGCATTGGCGGGCTCGCCCGGTGATCCCGGCCCCGTGTACCGGCTGAAGGTGAAGTCGGGATATCTGCGCCGGTGCCTGACCGACCGGCAGATCGACGTCCTGCACCACCATCTGACCAGGTCCGACTACGACCACCCGGGCGGCAGCCTGAGCCTCTACACCTTCGGCGGCCAGGTCAACACGGTCGCCGCGGACGCGACCGCCACGCCCCACCGCGACACGATCATGAAGATGTTCTTCGTCAACGGCTGGGAGGACCCGAAGGACGACGCCAAGCACATCGCCTGGCTGCGGTCGCTTTACCGCGACCTTTTCGCCGACACAGGCGGCGTTCCCGCGGCCGGCGATGGCGCGTTCATCAATTACCCGGACAACGATCTCGCCGACCCGTTTTGGAACCGTGGTGCGCCCTGGCACACCCTGTATTTCCGGGCCAACTATCCGCGGCTGCAGCGAATCAAGGCGAAGTACGATCCGCGCAACGTCTTCCACCACGCCCTTTCGGTGCGCGCCGGAGAGTGAGCGATCACGTGACCTTCGTGTAGATGATGTCGAAGTCGTGTTCCCAGGTCTCGTTGTCGAGCGACTTCTCCCAGGCGGCCTGGATGGTGCGGCCGTCGGCGCTGAGCGTCCCAGAGAACCGCTGGTCGAAGCCCGGCGCGTCCCGCCACATCTTCCACAGGCCGTTGTCGAACGTCATCTGGTAGACGCGCGACACGCCACGCGAGTCGTAGTAGAGGACGGTGTAGACATCGGACGAGTCGTCCCGGCCGACAAGCTGCGTGGCGGTCGGGAAGGGCGGTGGCGACGCCGAGTGAATGCGCAGGAAGCCGCCGTCCTCAAGCCATTCGCACGTGACCGCCGCCTCTGCCTCCTCGAACGTCGGAACGCGAATCGTCCATTCTCCGACCAGCGGTTTCAGCGGCTCCAGCACCGGATTCGGTGGCATCGATGTCATGGCATGTCCTCCGCTTCCCGTCGCCGGGCCATCGCCCAAGCGTCCATGAAGTCTGACATTGGAGGTCGGCCACGACACGCAATCGCAGCCCGGATGGCGTGTCCGACGATGGCCATTTCGCCCGTCCCGTGCCTCGCGGCCAGGTCGGGCACGGTCAGGCACGCGTCAGGCGCAGATCAGGCGAGCAGCCGCCTAGCGTGATCTCGCCCGCATGATCGACTGGAAGAAGGAGGCTTTCGTGGCATCAACCGTGCGTTCCCTGGGGCTGGGCATCGCGGTCTCGGTGGCGATGTTGCCGCTCATCGCTGCAGCGCCGGCCGAGGCCGCTCCGAACTCGGATGCGGCGGCCGCGAGGTGCGGATACGACATCTGCATGTACACCAAGAAGAACTACAAGGGGACGATGAAGGGCTATAACCAC
This sequence comes from Actinomadura sp. KC06, assembly GCF_004348735.1. GTDB lineage: Bacteria > Actinomycetota > Actinomycetes > Streptosporangiales > Streptosporangiaceae > Spirillospora. Next base: position 20,749 of record NZ_SMKT01000044.1, on the reverse strand, counting down.
TGGCAGATGGAGTGCACGAACTTCGACCGCAAGTTCAAGATGAAGTCACTGAAGATCACCAGCAACAAGGGTACGACGTTCTACGCCAAGAAGGGCTGCAAGGGCCGGGCTTCCAAGTCCTTCAGGGGCAATGTGAACATCCCGAACTACGCCTTCACCGCCCGATCCGGATACTGACCACCCGGCCACACCGCCAAGCCGGCTAGCGCAACGCCTGCCGCTGCCGATCCGGAGGCCGCACGTCGGGTCGTCCGCCTGCTGAAGGAGAGCGGGTGACCCGATCCGGTACCGGTCTCGGCGGGGGTGAGCAAGAGTGGCCCGTATGGTGCTGAGAAGGTTCCGCCGCATGCTGCGGAGTGCGGGCCGCTATGACGCGAATACGGGCGGGGTTTCACGCGAAGCGCATGTGTACATCAACCTGTCCGACGAGGGGCGCACGCACAAATGCTCGCCCGAGTTCGTCAACGATCTGTGCGACAGGATCATGCCTCCTGCGGTGGAGGAGCTGAACCGCCGCCTGGGTCAGGGTTGGGCGCGTGAGATCGAACCTTGGCTCGTTCTCGAAGGCCCGGCTCTGACCTTCAAAATCCTTCTCGTAAAGCTGGACGGGTTGGAGCTGATCGATATGTCCACGCTCGTCAACGAGGTGTTCAACGAGTATTGGGAAAGGGAGATCGACCGCATTCCTCCCGAGTAGCCGACCGGGGGCGGCGTCGGCGGGCGGGTGTCAGCGGGGTGCGGCGTCAGCGGGCGGGGCGTTCGTAGAGGAGTTCGCGTCCGTCTTCCTCGTCCCATTGCTCGCCGACCTCGGTGAAGCCGTGGCCCGCGATCGTGGCGAGGGAGGCGGCGTTGCCGGGGCTGATCGACGCGCGGACCGTCGTGACGGACGGTTCGGACGCGGCGCGGTCGAGCAGCGCGGTGAGCATCGCCTTCGCGTACCCGCGGCGGCGGTGGGCCGGGTCGACCGAGTAGGCGATCTCGACGGTTCCGTCGGTGTTCGGGGCGCCGTGGAAACCCGCGTGGCCGACGACGGTTCCTTCTGGTTCCGCGACGACGGCGCGGACAATCCATCGCGCGTGTTCCGGTTCGCGGGCGAGCTGGCCGAGCCGGAATCGCCAGAGGAATTTCGCCTCGTCGGTGACGAAGTATTCGGTGAGCGGGATTCCGGCGGCGGCGCTCGCAGTGGACAGGTCGTCGGCGAGCAGCGCTTTCATCGCCGATCGGGGCAGCTCGACGAAGCGGATGGCAGGTGGCATGGGCGGCTCCTCGGGTCGGGGCGCCCAGCCTACGTCGGGCTTTCCGACGGTGAGAAATGGATTTAGCGGCGGCGGATCTTCGCGTGGTGGTCGGCCAGGCGGCTGCTGGACGGCCCGCAGCCGATCATGTCGATCGCGCTTGTGAGCGCAGGCGGGCTGCGTGGTGGGTCTGGTTGTCCAGCGCGCGTTGCAGAAACGTCTCGATGACCTCTAGTTCGGCGATGGTGAAGCGGCGCAGTTCGGCCAGGGCATCGGTCACGATCGGTCCCCAGATTTCCTGGCTGAGCAGGTCGGCCTGGTCGGTCAGGTGGACCAGGACGCGGCGCCGGTCCGCCTCGTCGCGGACTCGCCGGGCCAGACCCGCCCGCTCCAAGCGGTCGATGGCGGTGGTGGCCGCGCCTCCGGTCAGTCCGGCGGCGGCGGCCAGTTCGCTCGCGGTGAGCGGGCCGCGGGCGGTGAGCCGGCTCAGACATCGCAGGTCGGTGCGGTTGACGCCCAGGCGCCGGGCCGCCAGCTCATCGATCAGGTCGGTGGCGTCCTGCAGCTCCTGGACGGCCCTGGCGATGGCGCCCGCCCTCAGTTCCTTTGACAATCTAATCCTTAGAAAGTTAAATCAATTGGTTGTCGAAGTCTAACCCCGAGGGAGGCGGTCGTGCCAGAACACCGGTTGCACCTGCGCCAGGCGACGGCGGGCGATGTCCCCGCTCTGCTTTCGCTGATGGACTCCGTCCTGAAGTGGCTGGTGGCCCAGGGGCGGCCCGAGCAGTGGGGGACGGTGCCGTTCTCGCAGCAAGCGGGATTCCCGGAGCGGGTCGCCGACTGGACGTCTCAAGGCGTCATCACCGTCGCCGAGCGGGGCGGTGCTTGCGTCGGACTTCTGGCTGCGGCGCCCGTCGTCCCGCCGCGCGTTCCCGATGGGGTGGTGCCTGAAGGATCGATGTTTATCCACAGTGTGATGACCGACCGTGGGCCTGACGGGTGCGGTGTAGGTTCGGCTCTGCTGGCCCACGCTGAGCACCTTGCGAAAGCGCAGGGCGCGCCCGCTCTGGCCCTGGATCACTGGGCGGGCAGCCCTGAACTCGGACGCATCTACGACGAACACGGCTACGTCCGGGTCGCCGAATACACCGATGGGCAAGGTGAGAGCGCCGACCGCAATCTTGTGCGGGTTCGGCGTCTCAAGGGGAGGTGAGTTCTTCAGAGAGGGCGTGGAGGTGGCCCAAGGCTGCTCACGTTGACGATCCGCGCCGGCGCCCACGAGATGAGGGTGGGCTGGAAGAGCCAGGTGAGCAGGTAGTCGGACAGGTAGTCCACCTGGAGCCGTCGTAGCCGATTCCGGCGTTGTTGACCAGCACGTCCAGGCAGGGGTTGTCGGCGTGGACGGCCTCGGCCGGCGTGCGGGTCTCGGCCAGGGACGACAGGCCGGCGCGGTACCGGGACGCGTGGCCGCCGAGCTCTTGCTGGGTCGCCTTGCCGCGCTGGTCGTCCCGTCCGTGGACGAGGACCGGCGCGCCTTCGGCGGCGAGTTCGGCGGCCAGCGCGCGGCCCAGTCCATCCGTCGCGCCGGTGATGAGGATGGTCCGCTATGGCCTGTCGAGGAAGTCCCTCACGAGCTTGGTGAATTCGTCGGGGCGTTCCATCATCGCCACGTGTCCGGTGTCGAGCTCGGCATATTCGGCGCCCGGGATGGTGCGGACGAATTCGCGGTGGTTCTCGACGGGGATGGTCTGGTCACGGGTGCAGCCGATGACGAGCGTGGGTGCCTCGATGCGCGGAAGCAGTTCGCGGACGTCCAGCCGTTGGACGAGGTCGAGCTGACGTAGCCGTGCGTCCGTGGGCTGCATGAAGCCCCGCATCTGCTCGGCGCCTTCGTGGCCGATCGCGTTGAGGAACTGGGGGCTGCAGGCGGTCAGCGTGCCGAGGCGTCCGAAGGCGTCCGGGTCGGAGGAGAGGCCCAGCCAGGTGGTGATCAGCTGCCGGACGTACTCGTCGCCCGCGTGGCTCAGCCCCGCGACGGGGACCAGCCGGCGGACGAGGTCTGGACGCAGCGCGGCGGCCGCGGCGGCCGTGGGCGCGCCAAGCGAGAAGCCGACCACGTCGGCGGGCCCGGCCCCGGCGTCCTCGATCACGGCGTTGACCTGGGCGGCGAGGGCCTCGATGGACAGCGGCGAGCCGTCGTCCGCGGCGGGGTCGGAGCCCGCGAGGTCGGGGAGGATCACGGTGTGGTCGGCGGAGAGGGCGCCGGACCAGCCGTCCCACATGGCCGAGCCGGGGCCCACGCCGTGGACCAGGACGACGGCGGGCCCGGAGCCCTCCGTGCGGTAGGTGATGCGGGCGTTTCCAGCGGTGAGTTTCGTCATGCGGCCCACGCTGCCCGGACGGGACGGCGATGAGGAGCGGACCGCTTTGGCTAGGACAAGCGATCCCAGGCTGCGCTCCCGGCGATCACGGATCATGGACGGTATGAGCATGGACCGACGCGAACTCGCCGATTTCCTCCGCCGTTCCCGGGAGCGGCTGCGTCCGCAGGAGGTCGGCCTCGCGGCCGGGTCTCGGCGCCGGACGCCGGGGCTGCGCCGCGAGGAGGTGTCGCAGCTCGCGGGGATGTCCGCCGACTACTACATGCGGCTTGAGCAGGCGCGGAGCCCGCAGCCGTCGGTGCAGATGCTCGGCGCGCTGGCCCGTGCGCTGCGGCTGACGGAGGACGAGCGCGACCATTTGTACGTTCTGGCTGGGCATCGTCCGCCTGCGGGGTCGTTCGCGGGCGAGCACGTCCGGCCAGGGCTGCTGTACTTGCTCGATCGGCTGCATGAGACGCCCGCGCAGATCGTGGGGGACCTTGGGGACGTCCTGGCGCAGAACGTCCTAGCGGAATCGCTTTTCGGTTGCGTGTGCACGGTGGAGCCGGGCGATCGGAACATGGTGTGGCGCTGGTTCACGGACCCGTTCGTCCGGGAGGCGTACCCGCAGGACGAGCACGACCACTACAGCCGCCTGCACGTCGCCGATCTGCGCGCCAGCGTGGCACGGCGCGGCAACGATGCTGCTGCGTCCGCGCTAGTCCGGCGCCTGCACGACGCTAGCGACGAGTTCACGGAGCTTTGGAAGCGCCATGAGGTTGCTGTGCGCCGCACCAGCCGCATGAGGGTTCTCCACCCGGAGGTGGGGGCGATCGAGTTCGACGCGGAGACCCTGCTCACCCCGGCAGAAGATCAGCGGCTGGTCGTCTTCACGCCGCCGCCCGGAAGCCCCACCATCGAGGCCCTCGAACTCTTGCAGGTCATCGGGCCCGAGACCGCCCATCGCAGCCACGTCTGACTCAGGTTCAGCGGGCCCGCCGCAAGCGCCAGAGGGTGGTCGTCTCGGCGGCGCGGGCGGCGTAGAGGGGATCGTCGGGGTCGGCGGCGCGCGGGTGCGTCGGCTTGGTGTCGAGCCGTCCGATGACCTCCAGACCGGACGACTCGATCAGCGCGAGCAGGTCGTCGCGAGTGCGGAGCCCTAGGAGTTCGGCCAGGTCGGAGAGGATCAGCCAGCCCTCGCCGTCCGGTTCTAGGTGTTCGGTGAGGCCGTTGAGGAAACCGTGAAGCATCCGGCCGCCAGGGTCGTAGACGGCGTGTTCGAGGGGTGAGCTGGGTTTCGCCGGTAGCCAGGGTGGGTTGCAGACGATGAGCCCGGCGCGTCCTTCAGGGAACAGGTCGGCCTGGACGACTTCGACCTGCTTCGCCACGTCCAGCCGGTTGACGTTCTCCTGGGCGCAGGCAAGCGCGCGCGGGTCGTGGTCTGTGGCGACGACTCGTTCCACACCGCGGCGGGCTAGGACTGCCGCCAGGACGCCGGTGCCTGTCCCGATGTCGAATGCTCGTGTCGTCTGTGGGAGTGGCGCTTCGGCGACCTGGTCTACGTACTCTCCTCTAACCGGCGAGAACACGCCGTAGTGCGGATGTATCCGGTCGTTGCCCAACGCGGGTATGGGGACGCCCTTCTCACGCCATTCATGGGCGCCGATCAGTCCGAGCAGTTCGCGCAAGGACGTCACGTAGGGCTGGTCGTCCGGCCCGTACACCTGCGTACACACGTCCTGGACGTTGGGTGCGCGGCGTAGCGGAATCACGTGTCCCGGGTCGAACGGGATGAGCAGCATGGCGAGCGTCCGCGCGCGCTGGGCACGTGCCTGGCGGTAGAGGTGGAACGCCTGTACCTGGGATGGTTCCGCTTTGCGTTTGCGTCGCCGCGCTGTGGGAGGACGGTCGATACGGCGCGCCATCGCGTTGAGGAGCTGCCGCGCGTTCTGGAAGTCGCCGCGCCACAGCAGTGCGGTGCCTTCGCAGGCCAGCCGGTAGGCGTCGTCCGCCCTGGTCTCGTCGTCGGCGATCGTCACGCGCCGGGGCGGCGGGGCGCCACTTTCCGACCGCCAGCGGACGCGCTGGTCCCGGCCGTCCTCCCGCCAGGAGATCTCGTCCACGAGCTCACGGTATCGCTGCGGAGGCCGTGAGTTCGGCGCTGGAAAGGTGGGCGGACGTCTCCGCGAGCCTCCGCAGCGCCTTCTCCGACGCCGAGCCCGGCTCCGCCGCGTACAGCATCAGCCTGCTGAGGTCGGGGTCGCCGGGCAGGTGCAGGGTCTCGAACGGCAGGACGAGCCGTCCGACCTGCGGATGGTCGATGCGGGCCTCGCCGTGCGTCAGGTCCGTCACGTGGTGCGCCGACCACAGGGCCGCGAACTCGGGGCTCCGGTCGCGGAGGGTGCCGATCAGGGCGCGCAGGCGCGGGTCGTCCGGGTCCTGCCCGGAACGAAACCGCAGGTGGGCGACGTTGCGCCGGGCGACGTCCGGCCAGTTGTCGCCGAGCCGCGCCTTGTAGTCGTCGTTCATGTGGATCTGGTGCGACCAGGTCCGCTCGTCCGGCGGGACGGCGGCGAGGTCGACGAACACGGCGGCGGTCAGCCGATTCCACGCGACGACGTTCGTGTAGTGGCCGACGATGTAGGCGGGCGCGTGGGTGATCGAGTCGAGCAGGTGCTGGAGCGGGGCGCGCAGGCGGGGCGGCCCCTGGACGGGCGTCCGCCTGGGCGGGTGTGCGAGGCGGTGCAGATGGACTTGCTCGTCGCCGTCCAGCCGCAGTGCCCGCGCGATCGCGTCCAGGACCTCGGCGGACACGCCGTCCGCCGTGCCCTGTTCGAGCCGGATGTAGTAGGCGACGCTGACGCCCGCGAGCTGCGCCAGCTCCTCCCGGCGGAGGCCGGGCACGCGCCGCCGTGTCCCGTACGAGGGGACGCCCGCGTCCTCGGGGTGCAGCCGTGCCCGCCGCGACTTGAGGAACTCGCCCAGCTCAGGGTTCCGCGCCATGCGGCCGAGGCTACGCGCCGTCCCGCCGGGGTCATCCGCCGGGCTTGACCTTGATGTCGCCGTTGTCGGTGGTCAGGTCGAGGAGGTGCGGGGCGGACGCGTCGTTGGCGATCCCGATCGTCCGGTCGCCGTTGTCGGTGCGCGCGGAAATGCGGTAGCGGCCCGCCGGGACGGTCACGGTCACGCCGCCGTTCGACGTCACCGCGCGGATGTTCTGCGCTTTCGCCGGAGTCAGGACGATCTTCCCATTGTCGGTCCGGACGTCGACGCCGTCGCCCTTGAGGCCGCGCCCTTCGATCTTTCCGTTGTCGGTCTTCGCCTTGACGGACCCGGCGACGTCGTCCAGGTGGATGGAGCCCGAATCGGTCGACACGTTCACCGCGCCGACCCTGGTCAGCTTGATCGAGCCGTTGTCCGTGGCGCCGTCCACGGGAAGGCCCGCTGGAACGTCGATCGTGTAGCGGACCGAGCAGTTGTTGCCGCAGCCGCGAAGCTTCAGGACACCGTTCTCGACACGATGCGTCTGTCCGGTCGGCTTGTCTCCGCGATATTCGACCGTCCGGCGCAGGGAGGCCTTGGACGCCCCGCCACGCAACGTCACGCTGCCCGAATCAATGTTGTCGAGGTGAACCGCCTTGATTTCGCCGTTGAGCGCGGCGTCATCATCGAAGGTCGAAGCGAAGGCCATGCCGCACGCGCCAAGAGTGGTCGCGCCGACCGCGGCTAGGACGAGAACTGAAAGCTGGCGACGCACGGATTCCTCCTGTTGACCCTAGGCCCTAGGCCTGAACGCTGTTGAGCCTAGAAAGGCGAGGGCCGAACAGCCTTCACGCCAGGGAACGAGGTTCGTCCTGGCTCCCAGGTGCCGGTGCACGCCGCCGGTGGTCTCCTAGCCTGCTACTGCCAGTAGTACTAAAGAGCGGTGGCTGGGTGGCCGTGCCTAGCGCGGCGATTGTCTGTGGCATGACAGCACTGACCACCACCGCCGTATCCGCCCCTTTGGGACGGATGTCTTCGCGGCACAAGCTGGTATTGACCCTTCTGCTCGGCGCGCAGTTCATGCTCGCCATCGATTTCTCCATCCTGAACGTGGCGCTGCCCGTCGTCGGCCGGGGTCTGGGCTTCGGCCTGGACGAGTTGCAGTGGATCGCGACCGCTTTCGCACTTCCGGCCGCCGGTTTCACGCTTCTGTTCGGTCGCGTTGCCGATTTGTTCGGACGACGCCGGATGCTGCTCGCAGGCATGGCTCTCTTGGCCGGAGGATCCTTGGTCGGCGGATTCGCTACGTCACCGGCGATGCTGCTGACCGGACGCGTCCTCCAGGGACTCGCCACTGCGATCGCCACACCGGCGGCCCTGTCACTGCTCACCACGTCCTTCCCGGAAGGCCCGCTGCGGACGCGGGCGCTCGGGCTCAGCGGCGCGCTGATGTCCGCCGGGTTCACCGTGGGCGCGATCCTCGGCGGCGTGCTCACGGACGTGCTGAGCTGGCGCTGGGCCTTCCTGATCAACGTGCCGGTCGCGGCGGTGATCCTCGCCGTGATCCCGGCCGTGGTCGCCGAGAGCCGCTCGCAGGACAGGGCGAAGCTGGACGTTCCCGGCGCGGTGACCGTGACCGGCGGCCTCCTCGCCCTCGTGTACGGGATCACGTCCGCCGCCGAACACGGCTGGGGCTCGGCGCCGGCGCTCGGCACGCTGGCCGCGGCGGCCGCCCTGCTCATCGCGTTCGTGCTGGTGGAGCGGCGTTCACCGGCTCCGCTGGCACCGCTCGGCGTCCTGACCCGCCGAACCGTCAGCTGGGGCAATGTGGGTGGCTTCGTGGCGTTCGCAACGGAAACGTCGCTGGTGTTCCTGATGACGCTCTACCTGCAGAAAGTGCTGGGCTTCTCGCCGCTGGCCACCGGGCTCGCGCTCGGCGTCCTCGGCGCCGGGACGTTCGCCGGAGGTGTCGCCGCGCCCCGGATCATGGGGCGGCTCGGCGGCCGGACGACCCTCGTCGCCGGGCTCGTCCTGCAGGCGGCGGCGACCGCGGCGCTGCTCGGGCTCGGGGAGTCGCGCGGCGGGCTCGCGCTGCTGCTCGTCGCGACCGCCGTCGGGGGATTCGGGAACCTCGTCGCGATCGTCGCGTTCATGGGGACGGCGACGTCCGGGCTGCCGGACGGCGAGCAGGGCCTCGCGACCGGCCTCGCCACGATGACGCAGCAGGTCGCCATCACGCTCGGGATACCCGTGATGAGCGCCGTGGCCACGGCGAACGCGTCCGTCCTCGGTGGAATTCATGTCGCGACGGCCGTGAACGTCGTGATCGTCCTCGCGGGAGCGGCCCTGGTCAGGACGTTCCTCCGCGCTCCTGAAAGGATTTGATCATGGATCTGGAACTCGGCGGCAAGGTCGTCATCGTCACCGGCGCGTCCGCCGGGATCGGCGCGGCGACCGCGGAACTCCTCGCGGACGAGGGCGCCCACGTCGTCGGTGCCGCCCGCAAGCCGTCGGCCGGTGGCGTCGCCGCCGACCTGACCGACCCCGCCGCCGCCCAGCGCGTCGTGGACGCCGCGCTGGAGCGGCACGGGCGGCTGGACGGCCTGGTCAACAATGCCGGAGCCCTCGAATCCCGGATCGGGTTCCTCGACGTGACCGACGACCAATGGCACGCCACGTTCGAGCTGAACTTCCACGCGGCCGTCCGGATGGCGCGGGCCGCGCTCCCCGCGCTGATCGACCAGGGCGCCGGGAGCATGGTGCACGTGTCCAGCGAGGCCGGACGGTTCCCCGACACGCCACTGGTCGACTATGCGGCGTCCAAGACGGCGTTGCTGTCGGTGTCGAAGACGCTGGCGGGGGAGTTCGGTCGCTGCGGCATCCGCTCCAACGTCGTCACGCCCGGCCCTACGCGAACCCGGCTGTGGGACGAGCCCGGTGGGTTCTCCGACCAACTCGCCGCCCAATTCGGACTTCCGGTGGAGGAGGCCATAGAGCGGTTCGTCCGTGAGGAGCGACGCCTCCCGGTCGGACGGCTCGGCACACCGCAGGACGTAGCGCGGGTCATCGTTTACCTGCTGTCCCCACTGGCCGCACAGGTCACCGGCGCGGAATGGACAGTGGACGGCGGCGCACTCCGCCAAATCTGAGCGGTCCCTAGGAGGGGACCTTGTCGAGGAACCCATGGACGCGGTCGAAGCGGCCGTCGTCGGCGAAGACCGCCACGTCGAACCCGACGACGACCGCCTCACCGCCTTCGGGGCCCATCTCCCAGGTGAAGCGGGCCACGTTGTGGTGCGCGTCCACGGTGCCCGCAGGGCGGAACACCATGCCGGGGAACTGCTGCCGGGCCGCGCTGATGTAGGCGTCGATCGCGTCTCGTCCCTCGGCGACGCCGAGCGGATCGACGTAGACGGGGCTGTCCGTCCACAGCTCGTCGATCGCCGCGCGGCGCGCGGACGGGTCGGCCTCGTTCCAGACCGCGAGGTAGTCCGCGACTCGCTGCTGAACATCGCTCATTTCATGATTCCCATCTGATCGGCCGGGTTCGTCCCGGCGATGCCCACTACGCTGCCAAGCCGAGGGCCGCAGATCGATTACCTGGGACGTCATGCCAGGCGGGCACAGCCCGAACGATGATGTCGGATTCTCGCTAGTGGAACGGGCTGACCATCGGTGATGCTTGGGACATGCACGAGGACGCGGAAAGATGCGTACGGGCCGTCCAGGCGAAGGACGCCCGCTTCGACGGATGGTTCTTCACCGGGGTCGTCACCACCGGGATCTACTGCCGCCCGAGCTGCCCGGTCGTAGCGCCCAAGCCCGAGAACATGCGCTTCTACCCGAGCGCGGCAGCAGCGCAGCAGGCGGGATTCCGGGCCTGCAAGCGCTGCCGCCCCGACACCTCCCCCGGCTCGCCGGAATGGAACCACCGCGCGGACGTCGTCGCTCGCGCGATGCGGCTCGTCGCCGATGGCGTGGTCGACCGTGAAGGCGTTCCAGGGCTCGCACGGCGACTCGGCTACAGCACGCGCCAGATCGAGCGCCAACTCAGCGCCGAACTGGGCGCCGGCCCACTCGCCCTAGCGCGGGCCCAGCGTGCTCAGACGGCAAGGCTCCTCATCGAAACGACAACCCTGCCGATGGGTGATGTCGCGTTCGCGGCCGGGTTCGCCAGTATCCGGGCCTTCAACGACACTGTCCGCGACGTGTTCGCCCTAACGCCGACTGAGCTGCGCGACCGTGTCGCCAAGGGACATCCGCCCGCCGGTTCGGGCGCGCTGTCGCTGCGGCTGCCGTTCCGGGCGCCCCTCTGCCCGGACAACCTCTTCGGCCACCTCGCCGCCACCGCCGTCCCCGGCGTCGAGGAGTGGCGGGACGGCGCGTACCGCCGCGCCATGCGCCTGCCCCACGGGCACGGCATCGCCACCCTCCGGCCCCAACCCGACCACATCGCCTGCACGCTCACCCTCAGCGACCTGCGCGACCTCACCATCGCGATCAGCCGCTGCCGCTGGATGCTCGACCTCGACGCCGACCCCGTCGCCGTAGACGACCTGCTCCGCGCCGACCCCGTCCTCGCACCGCTCGTCGACAAGGCCCCTGGACGGCGCGTCCCGCGAACCGTGGACGCCCCAGAGTTCGCCGTGCGCGCCGTCCTGGGACAGCAGGTCTCGACGGCCGCCGCCCGAACCCACGCAGGACGGCTCGTCACCGCCTACGGCGATCCCATAGACGACCCTGGCGGCGGACTGACCCACCTCTTCCCGACCCCGTCTGCGCTGGCGGAACTCGACCCGGAAGACCTCGCGTTCCCGAAAACGCGCCGCACCACCCTCATAACCCTTGTCGACGCACTCGCGAGCGGTGAAATCGACCTCGGTGTAGGGAGCGACTGGGGCGAGGCCCGCGCGCGCTTGTCCGTCCTTCCCGGGTTCGGTCCGTGGACGATCGAGTCGATCGCGATGCGCGCCCTAGGAGACCCCGACGCGTTCATCCCCAGCGACCTGGGAATCCGCGCCGCCGCCAAGACGCTCGACCTGCCCACGACGCCCGCGGCCCTTACGCGACGTGCCGCCCAGTGGCGTCCCTGGCGCGCTTACGCCGTCCAATACCTGTGGGCCACAGGTGACCACGCCATCAACCTGCTTCCTGCATCCTGACCCTAGGAAGGGAACCCATATGGAACCGACGCACGTCATCCTGGACAGTCCCGTAGGTCCATTGACGTTGGTGGCCCTGGACGAGGGACTGTCCGGCCTGTACATGGATATGCAGCGGCATCGTCCGTCCGAGGAAACGTTCGGCGCGCTAGGCGATCCGGACACCGAACCCTTCGCGACCGTTGCCGAACAGCTTTCCGCCTACTTCGCCGGTGACCTCACCGAGTTCGACCTGCCGCTCAACCTCCAAGGCACCGAATTCCAGAAGCGCGTATGGACGGCGCTCCAAGAGATCCCCTACGGCGAGACCACCACCTATGGGCAGCTTGCTGTCGAGCTTGGCAAACCGTCCGCGTCCCGTGCCGTCGGCCTCGCCAACGGACGCAACCCGGTCAGCGTCATCGTCCCCTGCCACCGCGTCGTAGGCTCCACCGGCGACCTCACCGGATACGGCGGCGGCCTCGAACGCAAGCGCTACCTCCTCGACTTCGAGCGCAAATCCAAGATCACCGAGGACGCCCTTTTCTGAATGTCAGAGGCCGGGGATACCGTGCGTGACACGGCCGGTTTCCCGGTCACGTCCGTCCAGCAGTCGCGGAAAGGCAGGCGAAGGTGGAGTTCCGAGTCGACCGGCAGACACTCGCCGACGCCGTGGCCTGGGCGGCGCGGACGCTGCCGGCCCGTCCCGCGCTCCCCGTCCTCGCGGGCATGCTCATCGAGGTCACCGAGGAGGGCGAACTCAGCCTGGCCGGGTTCGACTACGAAGTGTCCGCCCGCGCCAGGGAGGACGCCGACGTCGCCGAACCGGGCCGCGTCCTCGTCCCAGGGCGGCTCCTGGCCGACATCGTCCGCAACCTGCCCCCGCACCCCGTGGAGATCCTCACGAAGGGCTCGGAGGTCGTCGTGCGCTGCGGCCCCGCCGAGTTCGGCCTGCTGACGCTCCCCGTCGAGGACTACCCCACCCTGCCCGAGCCGCCCGCCCGCGCCGGAACCATCCCCGGCGACCTGTTCGCGACCGCCGTCGCCCAGGTCACCCCGGCCGCCGGACGCGACGACACGCTCCCGATGCTAACCGGCGTCCGGATCGACATCGAGGGCGACACGATGTGGCTCGCCTGCACCGACCGCTACCGCATCGCCGCCCGCGAGCTGACCTGGTCGCCCGCCGACCCCGGCTTCACCGCGGGCATCGTCGTGCCCGCCCGCACCCTCGCCGACACGGCCAAATCCATCAAGCGCGGCGCGGAGGTCGCCCTCGACCTGGGCGGCGTAGCCGACACCCTCATCGGCGTGTCCGGTGGCGGCCGCAGCATGACCAGCCGCCTCCTGGACGACCAGTACATCAACTACAGATCCCGGCTCACCGGCACCTGGTCGTCCGTCGCCGAGATCCCCGTCGCACCCTTCGTCGAGACCATCAAGCGCGCCGCCCTCGTCACCGAGCGCGGCACGCCCGTCCGGCTGGCCTTCACCGCCGACGAGGTCCGCGTCCGCGCCGCCACCGGCGACTCCGCCCGCGCCAACGAGAGCCTCGCGATCCGTCTCACCGGCGACGACCTCGACATCGCCTTCGCGCCCCAGTACCTCCTCGACGGCCTCGCCGGAATCGACACCGAATACGCCCGCCTCGAATGCGCAGGCCCCACCAAGGCCGCCCTCCTCACCGCCATCCCCGACAAGAAGGAGGACGCGCCCGACGACGCCTCGCCCTCCAAGGACGACCACACCGACACCGGCTACCGCTACCTAGCCATGCCCGTCCGCCTAACATCCTGACCCCCACCGCCACCGCCACCGCCAACCACCGGCGCAGGCCACGCCGTGATCACCATGCCTTGATTCCCTGGCCGTGGCCCCGCACGCTGGCCCTTGGCCTGGCGGGTTAGAGGTCGAGGACGGCCAGGATGAAGTGGACCTCGGTGTCACCGGCGTTGCCGTACGAGTGGGGGCGGTCGCCGACGAACACTGCGGCCGTTCCTTCCTCCACGAGATCTGTGCGGCCGTCCACGCCGAGTGTCAGCGTTCCCTGCTCCACGAACACGATCTCCTTGGTGCCCGGCACATGCGGGTCGCTCTCGCGCGTCTCGCCGGGCTGCAGTTCCCAGCGCCACAGTTCCAGTGACGGACGGGGGTCGCTGCCCGCGAGCAGTGTTCCTGTGCCGCCGTGTTCGCCCTGCCACAGCACCACGTGCCGTTCCGGCCGGAAAAGCCGCACCGGCGGCTCCTCCTCGACCTGGACCAGACGGGTCAACGGGACGCCGAGCGCGTCCGAGATGCGGATGAGCGTGCCGAGATTCGGGTTCCCGCGCCCCTGCTCCAGCCCGACCAGCACGCCCTTGCTCACCCCGGCGCGTCCGGCCAGCTCGTCCAGGCTCCAGCCGTGCCCGGCCCGCAGCGCACGCACGGTCCGCGCCACGGCCTCCCCGATGGCCTCCTGCTCGCTCACTCGTCCTCCAGCCGCCGAACCCGTCACCCAACGATCCCACCGCCGCCGATGGCCGGGGGGACGCGGAAGACCGGCGGGCGCCTCACCGTTGAAAGCGGGGTGGGGCGGGCGGTCGGTATGATGATACCGCTGTGTCATTAAAATGACCGAGAGAGGGGGCTTGGATGCTGGATCGGGTTGTCGTGGACGAGGCCGTACGGGAGCTGCGTCCCGACTTCGCCGTGCTCGTCCTGACCGCCGAGGGCCTGGCGAACGGGCCGAGCGATCACATGTCGGAAGGCTGGCTGGCGGAAGCGGCGGAGAAGGCCGACCCCGCCGACCCGCACGTGGAGGCCTGGCGCGACGCGTACCGGGCGTTCGGCGCCAAGCCCCAGCGCACCCGGCCCTCGGTGGACGCGCTGATCCGGCGGGCCGGCACGCTCCCGTCCATCAACAAGGTCGTGGACGCCTACAACGCGGTGAGCGTCGAGTACGCGCTGCCCATCGGCGGTGAGGACTTCGACGCCTACCAGGGCGCGGCGCGGCTGGTGCGGGCCACCGGCGACGAGCCGTTCGACGTGATCGCGGACGGCGAACCGGCCGTCGAGCACCCGGACCCGGGCGAGGTCGTCTGGCGGGACGACGCGGGCGTGACCTGCCGCCGCTGGAACTGGCGGCAGTGCGTCCGGACGCGGCTGACCGAGACCGCGAAGAACGGGTTCTTCCTGCTCGAACGCCTTGAGCCGTACCCGATCGAAAGGCTGGAAGAGGCGGGCGACCGGCTCGCCGAGCGGCTCCGCGCGATCTCACCGGACGTCCGGGTGGCGAGCAGGCTGATCGGCGGACGTTGATGGTCACCGTCCTCGCGCTGGGCGCCGCCCTCGCGTACGGCGTCGCCGACTTCCTCGGCGGCGCGGTCGCGCGGAAGTCGACCGCGTTGCGGGCCCTGACCTGGTGCGTCCCGGTCGGCCTGCTGGTCGTCCTGGTGTTCGCGCCGCTCAGCGGCGGAGACGCCGCGCCCGGGCCGATGGCGCTGGGGTTCCTGGGCGGGCTCAGCGGCGGCGCGGGGCTGATCACCTTCTACCGGGCGCTCGCGCGCGGGCCGATGAGCGTGGTCGCCCCGGTGTCCGCGCTGGCCGCCGCGATCCTGCCGGTCGGCGTGGGCGTCCTGCGGGGCGAGCGGCTGGACGCGTTCGTGGTCGCGGGCGTCCTGCTGTGCCTCGTCGCGATCGGCCTCGTCAGCATGGAGGCCGGAAACGGCCCAGACGCCGCCCCGGACACCCGACCCAGCACCGAGCCGCGCGCCGGGTCGGGCGTCGGGTCGGGCGCCGGGTCGTGGCTCGCAGGCGCGGCGCCCGGCGCGGATGGAGCGGTCAGCGCGGGCGCGGCTCCCGGCGCGGATGGAGCGGTCAGCGCGGGCGCGGCTCCCGGCGCGGTCAGCGCGGGCGCGGTCGGCGCGGGTGGTGTAGGTGGCGCGGATGGCGCGGACCTGGCGGTCGGCGCGAAGCTGGCGGTGGGGGCGGGTCGGTGGCGGTGGGTTCTGGATTCGGGGCCGGTCATGGCCGGGCTGTCCGGTGCCTGCTTCGGGGTCTTCTTTGTCCTGCTGAAGGCGGCCGGGGACGGTACCGGTCTTTGGCCGCTCGTCGGCGCACGCGTCGGCACCCTTAGCGTCGTCATGGTCGCGGTGCTGATCATGGCCGTACGCGGCAGCGGCCTCGGCCCCAAGGTGTCCGGACGGAAGCTGATCGGCCTCGCACTCCTGTCCGGCACCCTGGACGCGGGCGCGAACGTGCTCTACTTCCTCGCCGCCCACAAGGGGATGCTCAGCCTCGCCGCTGTCCTGACGTCCCTCTATCCGGCGATCACCGTCCTGCTGGCCCGGATCACCTTCAGTGAGCGGCTCCGGGGCGTCCAGCGCGTCGGTATGGCCGTCGCCGTGGCGGGCGTCGCCCTGGTCACCGTCGGCTGACGCCCGCTCCCAAATGAAATGAGAAGGCCGCCTACCCCATGCCCGGGGCGGCGGCCTCACTGGAGAGCGGTGGTGGTGGGATTCGAACCCACGGAAGGTTGCCCTTCACACGCTTTCGAGGCGTGCGCCCTCGTCCACTAGGCGACACCACCGCGGGAGAGCCTACCCGACTCTGCGGTGGGCGAAGAACTCGGTGAGCAGCGCGCCGCACTCGTCCGCCAGGACCTCCGCGACCACCTCCGGACGGTGGTTGAGACGGCGGTCGCGGACCACGTCCCACAGCGATCCGACCGCGCCCGCCTTCGGGTCGACGGCCCCGTACACGACCCGGTCCAGCCGCGCCAGGACGGACGCCCCGGCGCACATCGTGCACGGCTCCAGCGTCACGACCAGCGTGCACCCGGACAGCCGCCACCCCCCGAGGGACGCCGCCGCGGCCCGCATCGCGATGATCTCCGCGTGCCCGGTCGGGTCGGCGCTGCGCTCGCGGTCGTTGTGACCCGTCCCGATGACCTGGCCGGACGCGTCCAGGACGACGGCCCCGACCGGGATCTCCCCGCCGTCGGACGCCGCCCGCGCCTCCCGCAACGCCAGCCGCATCGCGGGCACGAACCCGGCGGCGACATCGACGGCGGCGTCCGGGTCAGTCACGGAGGCGGTCGAACTCTTCGCCGAAACCGGCCTGCTCGGCGACCGTGAGCAGCGCGTCGCCGGGCAGGGCGCGCTCACCGAGGTCGCTGAGCTGCTTGGCGTCGAGCCCCAGGTCTTCGAGGAGGGCGGGGTCGCCGGCGGGGTCGCCGTCCGGGACCTCGCCGACGAGCTGCTGGAACAGCGAGCCGAGCCCGTCCTCGCGGACGGCGGAGATGTAGGCGCGCGGCTCGTCCTCCCCGTCCAGCCGGACGACCGCGAACCAGTCGTCGTCCTGCTCGACCAGCAGGACGACGGGATCGCCATAGGACTCGACGGCCGCTTCGCGCATCAGGTCGGCGACGTCGTCGACGTGCTCGGCCTCGGCGATCACGGCCTCCGCGCCGACCCAGCCCTCCGGGGTCTGCGCGAACACGGCGGCGAAATAGGACACGTTGTCATTGTGACCCACGGGGTTGCCCCGATCACACCCCTCACCTCAGCGGATCGCCCGCTTCACCGCAGATAAGTCCGCCGCGTCCGGACGCCTGCGCCGTTCCGGCGGGACGCCCACGCCGTCGAGAACCCTTTGCGGACGCCGGTGGAAGGCTCAGGCGATGGCGTCCACGGCTCGTTCGAAGGCGAAGGCGAAGCCGATGCGGCCGGCGATGCTGAGCAGCATCTCGTCCGGGTAGAGCTCCAGGTCGCCGGAGATGGCGCCGAGCTCCATCTCGTCCAGCCCGAGATCGGCGAAGATCGACATGTCGCCGACGGGGAGGACCTGGTCGAGCTCCTCGTCCTCGGGGATCGGGATGTCCAGGTAGTCGAGGACCTGGCCGGCGAGGGGCCAGTCGACGGACGCGGTGACGTCCGACAGGAAGACCATGACGTCGTCGCCGAGCAGGCGGATCGCGACGAAGAAGTCGTCGCCGACCGACACCAGCCCGACCGTGCCGCCGAGGCTCGGCTGCTGGCGGAGGGCATGGATGAGCCCCGCGAGGTCCTCGGTCAACGCCACCGGGAGGATCTCGGCCTCCCAGCCCTCGTCTTCCCGGTACACCACGACGGCGAAGTCCGTCGCGTCCACATCCGTCATTTCCACCCCACCGGCGCGTCTCCTGCCAGGGCATGGTCGCAGATGCGACGCGCGCTCGTGCGCCCGACCGCCAAACTGGCGCCGACACCCGCGCGTGAGACCCGGAGTCAGCGCCGCCCGCGTAACCGGTGCCCGGCCGCACGAATCTACCGCCTCGACGCCCTTGTCGATCAGCGTCAGTTGATCCGGAAGGTGCGGCGGCGCAGCGCCGCGTGGATCCGTGCGCGGCGGGACCGGTGCGGCGTCACCCGGCGCCGCAGCTCGCGGGCCTCGGCCAGTTCCCGCAGGAAGATCGCCCGGCGGCGCAGATGCTCGCGCACCTCCTCGGGAGAGATGTCGCCCTGGGGGCCTGGACGCGGCTGGACGTCCCGCTCCCCTGTGACATCGGTCACCGAAGCCGGGGACTCGGACCCGACGGACCCCGCCGCGGTCTCGGAGGCGGCGGGGACGGGAGCGTTGGCGGGAGCCCGGTCGGCGACGGGGTCGCCGGGGGCGGAAGATTCGGCAGCCGCCGCGCCGGCCCGGGGCTTCGTCGCCCTGGGCTCGGAAGGCGGAATCGCAGCTTCGGGAGGAGACGCCGCGACCTCCGACCGCGATACGGAGGCGTCCGGCTGGGGTGTCGCCGCCTCTGGCGGGGGCGTCGCGACCTCGGAGGAAGGCGCCGCCGGCGCCGGCGGGTCCGCCGCGGACTCGCGCGCCCGCGCCGGCCCTCCGGGCCGCTGATCGCTTTCGCTGTTCATAACGCCATACTGCCCAGCTCAACGGCGTCTATCCAGTTTCGGCGGCCTCCGGCGGATCGGCCGAGGTGGACTACGGTGAGCGCATGCAGACCCTCGCCGTCGATCATCCGCTCGTCGCGCACAAGCTCACCACGCTGCGGGACGTCCGCACCGATTCCCCCACATTCCGCCGTCTGGCCGACGAGCTGGTCACCCTGCTCGCCTACGAGGCGACCCGCGACATGCGGGTCACGGCGGCGACCGTCCAGACCCCGCTCGTCCCGGCCGAGGGCGTCCAGCTGGCGAGCCCGAAGCCGCTCGTCGTGCCGATCCTGCGCGCCGGGCTCGGGATGCTGGACGGCATGACCCGCCTGCTGCCCACCGCCGAGGTCGGCTTCCTCGGGATGATTCGCGACGAGGGCACCCTGCAGGCCCAGACCTACGCGACGCGGCTCCCGGACGACCTGTCCGGCCGGCAGTGCTACGTCCTCGACCCGATGCTCGCGACCGGCGGGACGCTCGCCGCCGCCATCCGGCTGCTGTTCGACCGCGGCGCCGACGAAGTCACCGCGATCTGCCTGCTCGCCGCCCCGGAGGGCCTGAAGTACCTGGAACAGGCGTTCGCCGACCTCTCGGCGCCCATCCGGGTGGTGACGGCCGCGATCGACTCCCACCTCAACGAGCAGGGCTTCATCATGCCCGGCCTCGGCGACGCCGGAGACCGCCTCTACGGCGTCGTCTGACCCCTCGCTCCCAACGACGCCTCCGAGCGCCTGATCACTCTGTTCCGAGCGCTCGATCACGATGTCTCCCGAGCGCTAGATCACGCTTTCTCCGAGGGGTCGATCATGGT
The DNA here is from genome assembly GCF_004348735.1 of Actinomadura sp. KC06. Lineage (GTDB taxonomy): Bacteria > Actinomycetota > Actinomycetes > Streptosporangiales > Streptosporangiaceae > Spirillospora. The sequence goes on along the minus strand of NZ_SMKT01000044.1, from coordinate 1,321 downwards.
GCAGCTGGGGCGATCATGGCGTCCCGGGAGCTTGATCACGATCCGGATGCGGTCGTGACCTGCGATGTTCGTTCCCGGCGGCAGAGGGTACGACAGCGCTACGGAACGCCATGTGCGTTCCCCTCCGCCGTCCCGGCACAGGGGGACCGTTACGGACCGGGCGGTGCGAGCGAGCTCGAGGACACGTGATGGCTCACCAAGGGGACGGCGACCTGCCGCGCTACACCGCGATCGGAGAGCGGCTCGTCGAGGAGTTCGAAGGGGTGCACGGCGCCGACACGGTGGACCGGTGCGTTTCCGCCGCACGACACGGCGCCGAGGAGGTCACGGGGTCGGCGCCGGCCGAACTCGTGGAACGGATCGCGCGCAGGCACCTGGAGGTGCTCGCCACCGTCGCGGCCGAGAAGCGCCGCAGGACGCGCCGTTCGTCTCTCGACAACGCGCCATAGCGCCTGCTTTGCCGGTCGTACCGGCTGTGCGAGACTGAACCGGGGTCTGTGGGTCGATGCTCCGGGAGGCGCCCGTGCCCGCCAAGAAGTACATGACGTGGGTCGCCGTGGCCTTCGTGGCGTTTTACGTGATCAACCAGCCGGACGGCGCGGCCCAGTCGGTGGAGAGTGCGGCGAACGGCCTCGCTTCCGCCGCAGGCTCCCTGGCCACCTTCGTCGACGCGCTCGCCTGAGAGGCCGCCGACATGAGGCTCGTTACCCCCGGCGACTCCGCGCCGGCCTCGGTGAACAAGTACCTGCTCCCGCACGAGAACCAGGTGATCACGGTGCGGCGGCATCCGGCCGTGCTGATGGTCCCGGTCGCGCTCGTCCTCGGCGGCCTGATCATCGCGGGCGTGCTGAGCAACACCGTCACCGCCGCCATCACGTGGGTGTGGTGGGGCTGGCTGATCCTGCTGGCGTGGTTCGTCTGGCGTGTCGCGGAATGGTCCGTCGACTACTTCGTGATCACCAACCAGCGGATGCTGCTGACCACCGGCCTGATCACCCGCAAGGTCGCGATGATGCCGCTGGCCAAGGTCACCGACATGAGCTTCAAGCGGACGATCGCGGGCCGGATGCTCGGCTACGGGGAGTTCATCCTGGAGTCCGCCGGCCAGGACCAGGCGCTCACCAACGTGGACTACCTGCCCTACCCCGAGCAGCTCTACCTCGAAGTCTGCGAAATGATCTTTCCGAACAAGAACCCGGAGCCGGAGACCGCGCTGCCCCCGCCCCCACCTCCGCGCAGGCCCCGGGAGCCCGTCGAGCCGGACGACGTCCCCACCGCGTCAGGCCCGGACGAGCAGGCATAACCCCGGCGTGCCCCACCC
>NZ_SMKT01000413.1 GCF_004348735.1 Actinomadura sp. KC06 | reverse complement strand
GCGATGTGCAGGGGGTGATCGACCGGGTGCTGGCGCGGGTGGAGCCGGGGCGGCGGCGGAGCGTGACGCCGCATGGGCTGCGGCATACGACGGCGACGCATCTGCTGGCGGCGGCGACGGACATGGACGCGGTGCGGCGGGTGCTGGGGCATGCGGATCTGTCGACGCTGGGGCGGTACCGGGATGAGCTTCCGGGTGAGCTGGAGGCGGCGATGCGGGTCCATCCGCTGCTGGGGCCGCTGGAGGGCCGCCGCGGCGGATAGCCCGCGGCTGCTGGCGGGCGCGGCGGGCAGCGCGGCGCGGCCGTGGGCGTGCACGGCCACGGCTGGTGGCGGCATGCCGGGTGGCGGCTGGCGGACGGGTCGCCGGTGCGGACGGGACGACGGCGGAAGGGCGGCAGCGGAAGGGGCGGCGGCGGACGGAGGGCTGTGGGCGGGTCAGACCCAGCCGATGTCGGAGGGCTGGGGGAAGCCCTCGTGCCAGATGCCGTAGCCGATGAGCATGACGATGGCGGGCGCGAAGGCGGGGATGAGGACGCGGCCGAGGGTGCGGCGGGTGTGCAGGCCCCAGGCGGTGAAGGCGGCGGCGACGGCGAGTCCCATGACGGCGGTTCCGCCTTCGAGGGAGTTGCTGGTCCAGGTGAAGGCGACGCCGAGGGCGGGGACGATGGCGA
>NZ_SMKT01000043.1 GCF_004348735.1 Actinomadura sp. KC06 | reverse complement strand
GGGTGAGTCCGGGCGGGGCTGATGGTGGTGGACGGGCTGGCCGACCGGTGGGAGACCTTGTCGGGTCGGGACGGGCGTCACACGGTGTGGTTCGAGGTCGTCCGATGAAGGCGAGGCGGGTGGCCGTGCGGGTGCTGCGTGGTGTGTGGGCCTTGCTGCAGCGGCCGGTCGGGAGCGAGGTGGAGTGGCGCGACTTGGCGCCCGCCGATGCTGGTCGGCGTGAGGTCGTCCCCGAGCTACTTTCCGATCAGTGTCCGGAGACCGTTTTCCTGTTCGCTGGATTGGGGCCGGACGCGCGGAAGGCGTTCGAGGTGTTTCCGGGTGAAGTGCGGGCCTGGCGGGCGATGGCGGAGATGGAGGCGGCGCGGGCTCGGGTGTGGTCCGGGCAGGGGCGGATTTGGGACGCAGGCATGTGCGCTGGTCGGCGCAGGCGTATCGGGCGGCGGCCTCGCAGGTTGAGGAGGTGCTGATCGAGTCGCTTGGGCTTTGGGAGCAGTACGAGCGGCAAGTTGGGGACGGGTGAGGCGTGGCTACAGGCGGATGATTGTTGTTTTTAGTTGGGAGTAGTGGTCGATGGCGGCCATGCCCTTCTCGCGGCCCCAGCCGCTTTGTTTGTAGCCGCCGAAGGGGGTTTCGACGCCTCCGGCCTGGTACTCGTTTATGAATACCTGGCCTGCTTCCAGGCGGCGGGACAGGGCGAGTGCGCGGCCTATGTCGCGGGTGTAGATGCCGGCGGCTAGGCCGTAGTCGGTGCCGTTGGCGATTTCGAGCGCCTCGTCTTCGGTGGTGAAGGGGAGGACGCAGACGACTGGGCCGAATATCTCTTCGTTGGCTATCCGCATGTTTGGGCTTACGTCCGTGAACACCGTGGGCTGGACGAAGTAGCCGCGGGCCAGGTCGCTGTCTGTGTAGCGGCCTCCGCCGGTCACGGTGGTGGCGCCCTCGCGGCTGCCGGTGTCGATGTAGCCGAGGACGCGGTCTAGTTGGGTTTGGGAGATCAGCGGGCCCAGCATTGGGTCGCGCATGCCTGGGCCGACGGTCACCTTGGCGAGGGCGACGGCTACGCGGTCTAGCACGTCGTCTAGGGCGTCGGTGTGGACGAGTAGGCGGGTCGCGGCGGAGCAGATTTGGCCTGCGTTGTGGGTCATGGTGCGCAGGACGCTGGCGGCGACGGCGTCCATGTCGGCGTCGGGAAAGACGATGTTGGCTGATTTGCCGCCCAGTTCCAGGCCGACGGGGACGATGCGGTCGGCGGCCGTTTTGGCAACTAGGCGTCCTGTTTCGACTGAGCCGGTGAAGGAGATGCGGCGAATGAGCGGGTGCTCGACCAGGGCCTGGCCTGCTTCTTCGCCTAGGCCGGTGACGACGTTGAGGATGCCGGGTGGGAGGCCTGCCTCCAGGGCCAGTTTGCCTAGGCGGACGGCGGTTAGCGGCGTCTCCTCGGCCGGTTTGAGCACCACTGCATTGCCGACCGTCAGGGCGGGGGCGGCGGCGCGGGCGGCCTGGTTCAGTGGGGCGTTCCACGGGACGATGACGCCCACCACGCCGTACGGCTCCTTGGTGGTGACGGCCATGTGGTCGGCATCGAGGGGGAGGTGGCTGCCTTCGATCTTGTCGCAGATGCCCGCGTAGTACTCGAAGTAGCGGGCCGCGAGTTCGACGTCCCGTTTGCCCTGGCTGATCGGCTTACCGGAGTCGAGGGTCTCCAGCATTGCGAGCTGGTCTATGTCGTCCAGGAGGAGGCGGCCTAGGTGGGCGAGGGCGCGGCCTCGCTCGTGGGGTTTGCGGCGCGACCATTCCGGTGCTCGGTATGCCTGGTGGGCGGAGGTCACGGCGGCGTCCACGTCGGGGGCGGTGCCGCGGGGGACCTCGGCCAGCGGCTCGCCGGTGGACGGGTCGTAGGTGGTCAGCCACTCACCCGACCAGGCGGGGACGGCCTGGCCAGCGATGATCATGTTGTGGCGGTCGGGGACGACGGCCTGCGTGGCACTCATCTCGGGCTCCCTGGGGCGAAGGCGTCGACGTCGGCCATGGCGGCGGCGAACTCCGCGAGGGACGGGGCCGTCGCCAGACCGCGGAGGGCGTTCAGGAGCCGGTCGGTCTCCTTCGCGCCGGTCGCGGCCCGGGCGCAGTCGCGGAACTTGGCGGCGATGTCGTCTGGGGACATCGGGTTGCCGGGGCTTCCGACGTTGTGGCGGAGGTGTTCCTCGTGGCGGGTGCCGTCGTTCAGTTCGACGCGGACGCCACCGGGGAACGCGGCCGGGTATTCGGCGTACTCCACGACCTCGTAGTCGACGCGGCGGGCCACGTCCAGGACGGCGGGGTCGGACAGGCGCCCGGCGCGGAAGCCGTCCACGCCGAGTGCGCCGTCCACGACCGTGAGGGCCAGGACGAAGGGAAGGCTGAAGCGCGCGTCGTAGATGGTGCGTGGTGTGTGCTTGTCCGCTAGGGGCTCGCAGACCAGGTGCAGGTAGGCGGAGGGGACCAGTGCGGTGAATCGGCGGACGTCTTCGGGATCGAGGGCCAGGCGGTCGCGGAGTGCGCGCCAGGCGTCGACGCTGGCGTGGGTGCAGTGACCGGCCGGATAGGGCTTGGTGGAGACGTCGGTTCCCGTCCATTGCCGGCCGAGGTCGGTTAGGGCGTCATCCTTTACTTCCACGGCGGCGAACGCCTTGAGGAGACCGGACGGGCCTTCCAAGACGGTGGCCGGGCCGGTGGCGCCGTGCCGGGCGAGTTTCGCGGCGGTGACCGCGCCCTTGGCGGCCCAGCCGGGATGCATCTGCTTGGCGTCGGAGCCGTCCGAGAAGAACTCCATCAGGCCCGAGGCCATGCTCCCGGCGAGGCCGGCGGCGCTGACGGCCTCCGGCATCGGGAGGTTGAGGAGCCGGGCCGCGACCGCGGTGGCCGGAATGATTCCTAGGACGGACGTCGGGTGAAAGCCGCGTTGCTGGAGTGGCTTGCCCGGCGCCAGGGCGCCCAGGCGGGCGGCGAGTTCGTAGCCGATGGCGGCAGCGGCCAGGACGTCCCGGCCGGACGCGCCTGTCTCCTCGCCGAGTGCGAGTGCGGTAGGGACGATCACCACGCTCGGATGGATCATCGAGGCGGTGTGCGTGTCGTCGTAGTCCATGCCGTGCGCGAGCATGCCGTTGGCGAAGCAGGCGTCGGCGGCGCGGGACCGCCGTCCGCCCGAACCCCAGATCGAGGCGGGGCCGGGCGCGGGTTCCGCCAGTGTCAGTCGCGTGGCGGCCGTCGCGCCGAGTCCGAGGCCGGCGCTGGCCAGGGCCACGCCGACCGTGTCGGTGAAGCGGAGCGACGTCCATTCGAGCAGTTCGTCGGGGACGTCGCCGGACGGGAAATCGAGGGCGAAGTCGAGCATCCGCTCGGACAGAGTCGGTTCCCGGGGGCCGCCCATCAGACGGGTGGGTGCGCTAGGCCGCGCTCGGCGAAGTCGGACGGGTACCGGTAGTGGACGGCCCGGTAGCCCTCGCTCTCCGGGTCGATGTCCACGTCGATGACCGTGGGGGCGCCGCTGCCCAGGGCCTTGCGGAGCGCGTCCTTGATCTCGCCGGGCGCGCGGACGCGGATGCCCTGGGCGCCCATCACCCGGGCCCAGTCCGCGAAGTCGATCTCGTGCCGCTTCCCGTCGCCGATGTCGACGTAGTCGGTCAGCGAGTGGCGGCCGTAGATCTTCAGCATCTGCTCGCGCTCGATCTGGAGCGTGCCGTTGCTGAGCACGACCACGACGATCGGGACGGCCTGTTCGACGGCCGTGAGCAGGGCCGAGCCGGTCATCGTGAACGACCCGTCGCCGAGGACGGCGATGGTGGGCTGGTCGGGGCGGGCCAGCGCGGCGCCCACCGCGCCCGGGAGCGTCCAGCCCATGCGGTGGAAGAAGCCGGAGTGGATGTAGTGGCGGCTCAGGGCGCGCAGGAACGGCGGGCCGAAGGAGAGGGAGTGGCCGGTGTCGAACAGGACGGTGGCGTCCGGGGCCTGTTCGGCGACCACGTCCGATAGGTCGGAGAACACGCGCGCGTAGCCCATCGGGGCGGCGTCCGAGGTGCGCAGCGGTGCGACCTCCGACTCCCATTTGGCGCGGAGTTGCCCTAGGCGCTCCAGCCAGGCTGTGCGGTCGGCTTGGGGGTGCTGCTCCAGGGCGGTGGCCAGCGCAGCCAGGGCTGTTCGGGCGTCGGAGACTATGGCGACGTCGGTCGGGTAGACGCGGGCGAGTTCGCCGTCGTCGATGTCGATGTGGACGAGCTTGGTCGAACCCGGGATGTCGTGCAGCGTCCAGCCGCCGGTGTCGATGTCGCCGAACCGGGTGCCGACGCCTATGAGGACGTCGCATTCGCGGGCCGCCTGGTTGGCCTGGAGCGTTCCGGCACGGCCGACGCAGCCGAGTGAGAGCGGATGGTCTTCGGGGATTGCGCCCTTACCGGGCGTCGCCGTCTCGACCGGGATGGAGAAGCGTTCCGCCAGGTCGGCCAGTTCCTTCCAGGCCCGCGCGTTGTGGATGCCGCTGCTGACCGACAGGAGGGGCCGTTCGGCGGACGCGATCAGCTCGGCCGCCTCGTCGAGGGCCTGCGGGTCGGGGCCCGGGCGGGCGATCCGCGTCCAGCGGGCCAGGTCGGGGACGCCGCGCACCTCGATCTCGGTGTGCTGGATGTCGAACGGGAGCTGCACGACGACCGGGCCGGGACGTCCGCTGATCGCGGTCTTGTAGGCGCGGAGCACCATTTCCAGCGCGTTGTCGGGGCGGGTGACGCTGAACGACGCCTTCGTCAGCGGCTTGAGCGTGAGCGGCCACTCCTCGGGGCCGTAGCGGTAGACCTCCTCGATGCCGCCGCGCCCGTACCACTGCGTGGCTCCGCCGCCCGCCAGCACCAGCAGGGCCGATGAGTCGAAGAACGCGGAGGCGACGGCGGGAGTGATGTTGGCGCTGCCAGGGCCGACCGATGTGGTCACCACAGCCATCGGGGGCTCGCGGCGGCTGCGCCAGTAGCAGTCCGCCATGTGGACGGCGTGGTCCTCGCTGCGCGCGGCGATGGTGCGGATCCCGGTCTCGTGGACGAGCGAGTCGAGGAGCTTCCAGTTGCCGTGGCCGTTGTAGCCGAAGCAGAACTCCGTGCCCGCCGACTCCAGCGCCTTCGCGATCACCGTGGCCAGTTGCATCCGCACCGCGACGCACCTCCGCTTCCCGACGACTGAGCAAACAGAGAATATTGTATAGACAATTGAGCGTTCTAGACAGGGGCACGGGGAAGGACGCCGAGGAGGGCGCTCATCGACGGGAGCGACGGCACCGCGCGGATCGTCTCGACGGCCGCGTCCGCCCCGTCCCAGGCGGGCAGCGCGAACGCCGCGCAGGCTCGGAACTTTGCCGCCACGTCCGCGAAGTCCATGGGCGCCTGGGGGTGTCCCTTCACGACGGTCGCCCGTTTCGTGATCGCGTTGCCGTCGCGCAGCTTGACCGTGACGTGTGCAGGCATGGGTAGTGAGCCCCGGTTCGCTGCCCGCTCTCCGTCCAGGTCTGGCTTGATGACTACGCGGTCGACGACGTCCAGTACGCGCGGGTCGTCTAGCGCCGCCGGGACGAAGTGCTCCGGGCCGACGCGGTTGTGCACTGCGGCCACCGCGACCGCGTACGGCATGCTGAACTGGGCCGCCGCCTGCGTGGCCGGACGGCGTTTCGCGTCGTCGGGCGCGCAGGCGAGGTCGTACGCCTCGCGGTCGGTGACGTCCACCTCGATCGCTTCGATCCGGTCGGCCGCCCCGTTCGCCCGGCCGTCCAGCTCCCCCATCGCGTCCAGGGTCGCCGAGATGGACGTGTGCGTGAATTTGCAGCACGGGTACAGGGGCTTGATGCTCGACTCCAGCACCCGCCATTCGGTGCCGAGGCCGGCGGTGATCTCGTCCGGGGCGTACCGGCCCCGGTGGTTGGTGAAGTAGTAGCCGAACCTGCCCTCAAGGACGTCGATGTCCGGTGCGGAGCCGGTGACGCCGCGTTCGGCCATCACCGCCGCCAGCACGCCGGCCTGCGCGGAGAGCCCCTGGCCCAGGCTCACCGTGTGCGCTCCGGCCAGGAACGCCTGCTGCTTTCCGCAGAGCATCGACAGCGCGATCCCCATCGCGTGACGGGTCCGTTCCTCGGACAATCCCATCAGGCGGGCTGACGTCAGGGCTGCGCCGAACGTCCCGCACTCGTACGTCCTGGACGCGCCGGTGACGCTGAACGACTCGCGCGGCGCCAGGGCCGTCCGGCACACGGCTTCCGCGCCGATGGCGATCGCGGTCAGGAACTCGCGGCCGCTCACCGTCCGGCGGCCGGACGCCTCCACCGCCTCCGTGACGGCCAGCGCGGCGGGCACGACGCTCCCGCTGACGTGGCAGAAGGCGTGTTCGAGGACGTCGTCGAGGTCCCACGCGCGAGCGCAGGTCGCGTTGGCCAGCGCGGCGTGGTGGAGCGGGACGCGCGCCCCCGTGGCATGGACCGTGGCCTCCGGACGTCCGCCCCAGTAGGTCACCAGGTCGGCGACCTGGCGTGCCCCGTCCGCCGACAGTCCGGCGGTCTGCGCGGCGAGGGTGTCGAGCAGGGCCAGCCGCATCCGGTCCATGACCTGCGGCGGGGGTGTCGTCGCCGGGTCGCGGGCCCAGGCGATCAGCGCGTCGGTCGAGCCCATGGTCACTCCGCGGGGACGAGGCCGTCGGCGATGTCCGCCGCGACGAGGCGCGGGTCCCGTTCCTCCGGGTCGCCGTAGCCGCCGCCTCCGGGGAGCTCGAAGGCCAGCACGTCGCCCGGGCCCAAAGTGACCTGGCTGCCGATCCCGATCCGTTTCCCGTTCAGCTCGACCCGGGCCGCGAAGCTTCCCTCGCCGCCGAGCGCGCCCCGCACGGGGACGCCGAGCCGTCCGCCGCGCAGCCCGGCCAGGACCGTGCCGCGCGGGCCGAGGTCGCCGTCGAGAACCTCGATCTCCACGCGCTGGCCCAGGCCGCCTCGGTACTTGCCGCGTCCGCCGGAGCCGGGCAGGAGGGACTTGCACCGGATGAGCAGGGGCGCGTCGCTCTCGATGATCTCCACCGGGATGTTCGCGCAGTTGGCGGGGAACGAGATGCAGCTCAGGCCGTCCTGCGTGGCCAGCGCGCCCATGCCGCCGTGCATGGTGACGATGGTGAAGAACGTGCCGCCGTCCGCCCGCTCCCCCACCAGGTTGCAGTAGGCGAGCGGGGTGGCGCCGGACGGCGCGAGGATCCGGTCCGGGACGATCCCGCTCAGCGCCTCCATGATCAGCTCGGGCAGCATGTGCGCGATCATCGTCCGGCCCCAGGTCGCGGCCGGCCGGTGCGGGTTCAGCACGCTGCCCTCCGGCGCGACGATCCGGACCGGGCGGAGCGAGCCGCCGTTGTTGGGGACGAGGGGGTCCAGCAGGCATTTGAGGATGTAGAAGGAGTACGACCGGGTCATGTTGAGGGTGACGTTGACGGCCCTCGGCACCTGGGCTGTCGTGCCGGAGTAGTCGAGGACGAGCTCGTCCCCCGCGATGGTCAACCGCAGCGCCACCCGCACCGGGTCGGCCAGGCCGGGGACGTCGAGGCAGATCTCGCTGGACGCCTCGCCGTCCGGCAGAGCGGCGATGGCGGCGCGCATGCTCGCTTCGGACCGGCCGGTGATCTCGCCGCTTAGCGGCTCCAGGGCCGCCAAGTCGTTCTCGGCCATGAACGCGGCGACCCGCTCCACCATCAGCGCGTTCGCCGAGACCTGGGCGCGCAGGTCGCCGACGACCTTGTCCGGCTCGCGGACGTTGACGCGGATGAAGTCGAACACCATCGTCGGCTCGCCCCGCTCGTAGAGGAGGGTGAGCGGGATCTTCAGGCCCTCCTCGTACATGTCGCGGCTCTCGATCGTGGCGTGCCGTCCGCCGACGTTGAGGTGGTGCGCCGAGCACGCGACGTACCCGGCCAGGCGGTCCCGGTGGAAGATCGGCGCCAGGACGGTGATGTCGATCAGGTGGCCGCTGCCCGTCCACGGGTCGTTGAGGATCAGGACGTCGCCGGGCCGCAGTGTCTCCATCGGGTATTCGGCCATCGCGTTCGGGACCACGAACGGCAGCACGCCGAGCAGGCCGGGCGTCGACCGCGAGGAATGGACGAGCATCGTCCCCTCGCTGTCGAACACGACGCAGGCGTAGTCGAGGAAGTCGCGGATGACGCTGGAGAAGGACGCGCGCACCAGCGCCGTCGCGGCCTCGTCGGTGATGCTCTGCAGCCGCCGCCACGAGGTCTCCACGCGGACGGGATCCGGCACGGCCACGGTCAGGCCCCTTTCACATCGATGCTGATGATGCCGAGGTCGCCGATGGCGGCGGTGGCAGCGCGGTCGAGGACGGTGGTCGTCTCCCGCTCCTGGACGAGGGCCGGCCCGGCCACCGTCATTCCGGGCTCCAGCAGCGCCCGGTCGTACACGGGGCAACGGGTCGGCCCTTCGGGGAAGTGCACTTCGCGGTGGCCTTTCAGCGCTTCCGACGCCGCGCGTCCTGTGGCGGTTGGAGTCGGGAGGCGGACGGTGTCGTCGTCGCCGGTGAGGGTGGCGCGCAGGCGCAGGTTCATCGTCTCCACGGCCACGTCGTCGTAGGAGCGGCGATAGCGGCTCTCGTACGCGGCCTTGAACTGCGCGGTCACCTCGTCCGGCGACAGGGCGCGCCAGTCGTCGCCGCCCGGCAGGCCGACGCTGACCTCGAACCCCTGGCCCACGTAGCGCATGTCGGCCCAGCGGGTGTAAGTGACGCCGTCGCCGTCCGGCAGGAATTGCGCCGCCGACTTCTCCATCTGGCGGAACAGGTCGTCCATCAGGTTCAGGTCGAGCCTGTCGGTCTTCACCTTGTAGGTCTGCGACGTCTCGAAGGTGGCGGGGGCGAGGATGAGGCCGAGCGCCGACATCACCCCGGCCGCCGGAGGGATCAGCACGCGCGGGCTGCCCAGCTTCCGCGCCAGCCCGACCGCGTGCACCGGCCCGGCCCCGCCGTAGGCGACGACCGGCAGCCGGGACGGCTCCACGCCCATCTCCGCGAGGTGGACGCGGGCGGCGGCCACCATCGACTCCTCCGCCGCCTCCCGGATCGCGTGCGCGGTCGCGACGGCGTCGAGCCCGAGCGGTTCGCCGAGGGCCGCGACCGCGGCGGCGGCCAGGTCGGCGCGCAGCGGCATCTCGCCGCCGAGGAAGTGGTCCGGGTCGAGGTGGCCGAGGACGAGGTCGGCGTCCGTCACGGTCGGCCGGTCGCCGCCGCGCCCGTACGCCGCCGGACCGGGCACGGACCCCGCCGAACGCGGGCCGACCTTGATGAGACCGAGGCTGTCGATGTGCGCGATGCTGCCGCCGCCGGTGCCGATCTCCAGCAGGTCGAGCACCGGCGTGCAGACCGGGATGCCGGAGCCTGGACGGAAATGCGCGGTGCGCGCGACCTCGTAGTCGTGGGTGACGGCCGCCTGGCCGTCGACGACCGCGGCGACCTTCGCGGTGGTGCCGCCCATGTCGAAGGCGAGCAGATCGCCGATCCCGGCGTGCGCGCCGATCCTCGCCGCCGCCATCACGCCCCCGGCCGGGCCGGACTCCACGACGCGGACCGGGAACGTCCTCGCGACCTCCAGCGGGATGACGCCGCCGGTCGACTGCATGACGTAGAAGTTCCCGGCGAAGCCGCGCTCGTCCAGCGCCTCCCGGAGCCGTCGCAGATAGCCCGCCAGCAGCGGCTGGACGTAGGCGTTCGCGACCGTCGTGCTCGTCCGCTCGTACTCGCGCACCTCTGGCAGCACCTCGGACGACAGCGAGACCCACAGGTCGGGACGGCGCTCCCGGACGATCCGCGCCACCTCCCGCTCGTGGTCGCCGTCGGCGTAGGAGTGCAGCAGGCAGATCGCCACCGACTCGACGTCCTCTGCGGCGAACTCGTCCACGATCGCGCGGACCTGGTCGGCGTCGACCGGGACGAGCTCCCGGCCGCTCGCGTGCAGCCGCTCCCGGACGCCGCGCCGCAGCCGCCTCGGCACCAGCGGACGCGGGAACGCGAGCTCCAGGTCGTAGGCGTCGTAGCGGACCTCGCGGCGGATCTCCAGGACGTCCTCGAACCCCTCGGTCGTGAGGAGCGCGGTGGTGCCGCCGGTGCGCTCGATCAGCGCGTTGATCACGAGGGTGGTGCCGTGGGCGAGGATCTCCGTCCGCTCCAGCAGGCCGGGGTGCGCGGCGCGGAGCACGTCGATGCCTTCCACGACGGCGCGGGACGGGTCGTCCGGGGTGGTGAGGCGTTTCTCCAGGGTGATCTGGCCTGTCTCTACGTCCAGGACGACGAAGTCGGTGAACGTGCCGCCGATGTCGGTGCCGATGCGGGAGGTGTCGGTCATGCAGGTCCTCCGAGGGATCCGAGGCCGTGGGTCAGGGGGGCGAGGTCGGTGAACGCCCGGGCGGCGCGCAGCACCTCCTCGGACCTGGCCGGTCCCAGCACGGGCGTGCACAGGGTGCGGAACTTCGCGTCCAGGGCGTCGTCGTCCAGGGGGTTGGACGGTTCGCCGTAGGGCTGGTCGACGCGGAGGCGCAGGTCGGGCGCCCCGTCCCGGCGGATCCGCACGGCGGCCGGACGCTGCGCGGGGTAGAGCCGGTCGAAGTCCTTGTCGGCACTGACGTGGACGGCCACCATCAAGCGGGTCACGTCGGGCGCGGCGCGGCGTTCGGCGGAGAATTGCGCGAGGCCCAGCTCGCCGTCGCACAGGGCCGCGGCGATCGTGTACGGCATGCTCATCTGCGCGCCGAGCATCGTCCCGGCGTCGGTTCCGTCGTAGCGGGCGGCGACCGAGTACGTCCCCACCTCGACGGCCGTGACGGTCTCGGGCCGGAGATCGTGGTCGGCGCGCAGCTTCAACACGGCGTCCACCGCGCCGTGCACGTGTCGGCAGCACGGGTACGGCTTGACGGACGTCCGCCGCATCGCCCACCGCGAACCGAGGCCGCCGAGCAGCACGTCCGGGTCCCAATCGTTCTGGGCGAAGGCGGCGAAATAGCCTTCCGGGCCTTCGAGGACCGTGGGCGGCCCGGCAAGTCCCTCAGCCGCGAGGAGGGCGGAGAGGAGGCCGTCGCGGGCGGCCATCCCGGCGTGCAGCCGCTTGACCGGCGAACCGTGCCGGAGGAATTCCGACAGGCCCCCGGCGTGCGAACCGGCCAGGCCGAGGGCGCTCGCGACGTCCTCCGCGGAAAGGCGCAGCAGCACCGAGCATCCCGCCGCCGCGCCGAAGACCCCGGCCAGCGGCGTGTTGTGGAATCCGCGCCGCCAGGTCGCCGGGTGCGCGGCGGCGGCCACCCGGCATGCCACCTCGACGGCGACGGCGACGGCCGCGAGCGTCCGGGCGGGTTCGGAGCGCTCCTGCTCGGCCAGCGCCAGCACCGCCGGGAGCGTGGACGAGCTGGGATGGGACGCGCCCGGCGTGTAGCCGTCGTCCAGTTCGAGGGCGTGCGCGGCCGTGCCGTTGGCGATCGCCGCCCCGGCCGCGGAGGCGAGCCCCTCCCCCACGATCGTCGCCTGCGAGCCGGGATAGGCGTCCAGGACGTGGCGGCGCACCGTCGCGGCGACCGGGAAGGTGGCGCCGACCACGGTGGCCGCCAGGTAGTCGACCACCAGTCGCCGGGCCGCGTCCGCGACGTCCGCGGGCAGCGGCGCCTCCGCGACGGTGGCCGTCCAGCGGGCGATCTCCCGGGTGGCGCCGTCGGCGTCGCCCGTCATGACGGCACGCGCTGGCTGAAGCGGCGGTCGAAGATGCCCTCGGCGAGCCGGTTCCGCAGCATCTCCACCGTCCCGCCGGCGATCATCCAGCCGCGGATCCTGCGGACCATGTACTCCAGCGGCAGCTCGGTCGAGTACCCGGACGCGCCGAGCATCTGCAGCGCGTCGTTCGCGACCCGGAACGCCGCCTCGTTGGCGTAGAGCTTCGCCATCGTCGCCTCCATCGGGTCCGGGGGCCCGGCCGCCGCCCCGGCGGCCGCGCGGTAGACCAGCAGGCGAGCGGCTTCGAGCTGGACGTACATGTCGGCGAACTTCCATTGCAGTCCCTGGAACTCGCAGAGCGGACGTCCGAACTGCTCGCGGGTCTTGGCGTGCTCCACCGCCCGCTCGAACGCCGACTGCGCCAGCGCCAGCGCCCGGACGGCGTTCCCGACCCGCTCGATCCCGAAGACGGTCATCAGGCGGCGCAGCGCGTCGTGGTCGGCGAGGACGTTGTGCCGGGGCACGCGGCAGCCGTCCAGGTACGAGGTGCAGTGCGGCTCGCCGGACATGTAGTGCTCGGTCGCCCCGCGCGTGAAGCCGGGCGCGTCGGCCGGGACGACGACCGCGCCGATGTCCCGGCCGGACGGCCCGAACCGGCACCACAGCACGAGATGGGTGGCCTCCGGCCCGTGCGACGTCCAGCATTTCTGGCCGTCGAGCACCACCTCGTCGCCGTCGTACCGCGCGGTCGTGCGCATCTCGGTCAGCGCCGAACCGGCGCCAGGCTCGCTCATCCCGGCCGAGATGAGCGCCTCGCCGGACAGCAGGCGGGGCAGCAGCTCGGCCTTCAGCTTCGCGGAGCCGAGCATGGCGACCTGGCGGATGGCGCCGAAGTTGGTGGCCTGGACCGCGTCCCCGCTGTGCGGGCAGACCTTGCTGACGGCCTCCATGACGAGGACGGCGTCGAGCAGCGTGCCGCCCTGGCCGCCGTCCTTCTCGTCGATCATGATCCCGGTGAACCCGGCGGCGGCGAGGTCGCGGGCGCTGTCCCAGGCGAACCCGCTGCGCCGGAACGCCTGCGCGGCGAACCGGTCCTCGGCGAGCCGCCGAGCTGAATCGCGCAGGGCGCGCTGCTCCGGCGTCAGTGTGAACTCCATGAGCCCTCCCTGAGCTTGCCTGCCGCGCGCACCACCGCGGCAAGGGCGTCCATCGTGCGGTCGGGGGCGTCCAGGACCGGGATCCCGGCAGCCGCGTACGCCGCCATCCCGGCGGGCGCCAGCGACTCGGCGCCGAAGCGGGCCACGTACAGCGGGATCGAGATCCGCTGCCGGACGGCCACGACCACCTTCGCGGTCAGCTCGGCGCCGGGGTCGGCGTTGGTGGTGAGCTGCACCAGCGCGGCGTCGTAGCGGGAGTCGTCCAGGGCGTGCTCCAGCACCTCGCCGAGCACCTCGGGACGGCCGATGATCTGCGCGCTCATGTCGAGCGGGTTGACCGGGGCGACGAAGTCGGGCAGCACGCCCGCGACGCGCTCGCGGACGCCGTCCGGGAACGGGGGCAGCGCGATCCCGCCCGTCTCGGCCCCGTCCGCGATGATCGTGCAGGCGCCGCCGGACGCCGCGACGGCCAGCAGCCGGTTCCCGCGCGGCAGCCCGCCCGACGAGGCGAGGATCAGCGCGTCCTGCAGCACCCGGAGGGTAGGCACCCGGGTGGCGGACGCGGCGTCCAGGACGGCCGCGCGCAGCCGGTGCGAGCCGACCAGCGCACCGGTGTGGCTGCGGGTCGCCGCCCGCGCGCCCTGGCTGCGGACCATGTTGAAGGCGAACAGCGGCTTGCCGCGGGCGGCCAGCTCGCGTCCGGCGCGGATGAGCCGGTCGCCGTCGGTGACGTTCTCCAGCAGCAGCCCGACGACCTCGGTCTTCGGGTCGTGCGCGAGCCACTCCAGGTAGGCGGCGACGTCCAGGTCGGCCTCGTTGCCGAGGTGGACCCAGCGCGACAGCCCGACGCCCTGCTCCATCAGCCGGGACGCGACGCAGCTGCCGAGCGCGCCCGAGCTGCTGATCAGCGCGACCCCGCCCGCCGCCAGCTCGTCGGCCTCCAGCGCGCCGGACAGCGACGCCGCCATCCCCGTCTCCGGGACGACGACGCCCATCGAGTTCGGCCCGGCCAGCGGGATGCCCGCGTCGTGGAAGATCGCGGCGACCTCGCGCTGGAGCCGCTCGCCGTCCGGGCCCGTCTCGGCGAACCCCGAGCTGTGCACGATCGCGGCGCCGGCTCCCAGCGCGGCGGCCTCGCGGGCGACGTCCGGGACGGCCTTGGCCGGGACGGCGATGCAGACCAGGTCGGGGACGCCGGGGACCGCGGCGAGGCTCCGGTGGCGCGGGCGGCCGCCGATCTCGCCGCCGGAGGGGTGGACGGCGTCGACCCGTCCGGTGAAGCCCTTCTCGGTCAGGTAGCGGTAGATCCGCGCGCCGGTCTTCGCGGGGTCGTCGGAGACGCCGACGACCGCGATGTGGCGGGGTCGCAGCAGCGGGTCGAGCCGCGCCGGTCCGGCGGGCCCGGCGCGGGCGGCCGGGCGCCGGACGGGCGGCGCGTCGATCGTGGCCATGCGGGCGTCGACGGCGATCACGCCCTCGCCGAGGCGACCCATCAGCACCGGGTTGAGGTCCAGCTCGCCGATGTCGGGACGACGCTCGGCCAGCTCGGACAGTGCGACGAGGAGGTCGACCAGCGCGGGGACGTCCAGCGCCGGAGAGCCTCGGTGCCCCGCGAGGAGGCGGTGGAGGGGGTGCCTGCGGACGAGGTCCTCCGCGGCGGCGCGGTCGAGGGGGACGAGCGCGTCCACCGCGTCGGCGACGACCTCGGTGTGGATGCCGCCCGTCCCGACGACGACCACGGCGCCGACGCCGGGCTCGCGGCGCAGGCCCGCCAGCATCTCGTGGCCCTCGTGCTGTCGCTGGACGATCAGCGGCAGGGCCCGCGCGCCCAGCCGGGAGAGCAGGCCGGCGGCGGCCGTCCGCACCTCGCCGGGGCCGTTCAGCCCGAGGACGACGCCGCCGTCGTCGGTCTTGTGCTCCAGGCCGCCCGCCTTCAGCACGAGCCGGGCGCCGGGCTGGGCGCCTTCTGGAGTGCCGAGCCCGGCGGCGGCGCGGGCGGCCTCGTCGGCGTCGGCGGCCAGTCGCGACACCGCCACGGGAATCCCGGCCTGAGCCAGCAGCGTGAAGAGCTCCGGCTCGGAGAAGTCGAGCATGCGAGGACCTCGTTCTGTGCGCGATGTCGTCTCTAGACTATATTCTATGTGATCGGCGCGGCCATGCGTCAACGAGCCGAGCTGGGCAGGGTTCATCACGAAGGAAACGGAAGAGCGTTCCGGGACGTCCAGGGAATGGGCTCGTCTGGACACTCAATAGACTATTATCTAGATAGCTGCGTTGACCCTCGGAGGAAACACGATGTCAAGAGCGCCCGAACCGGCGGCGTCCGCGGAAAGCGGCCCCCCGCTGAGCAAGACCGCGTACGTCCTGGAGCGCCTGCGCCGGGAGATCGCCGACGGGGTCATCAAGCCCGGCACGAGCCTCCGCCAGACCGACGTGGCCAAACGATACGGCGTCAGCCCGACGCCCGTGCGCGAGGCGTTCCGCCTGCTGGAGGCGGAGGGGGCGCTGGAGTACGAGTCGCACCGCGGCGCCACCGTCAAGGACATGTCGCCGCAGGAGGTGGAGGACCTCTACCTCCTGCGCTCGGAGGTCGAGGGCCTCGCCACCGCGCTCGCCGTCGAGCGGATGGACGACACGGCGATGAACCGCATTCGCGACGCCCACAAGGAATTGCTGGACGCCATCGAGGCCGGCGACGAATCGCGGCTTTCCGTCCTGAACCGCACGCTGCACTTCGCCATCTACGAGGCGGGGTCGTCGCTGGTGGCACTTCAGGCCGCCTCCCTGTGGGCGTTCATCCCGCCCCGGATGACCATCTGGAAGGACGCGAAGAACGCGCAGTCGCTGTCCGACGACCACGACCGGATCATCGACGCGCTCGACCGCGGCGACCCCTACGACGCGCGCCGCTTCATGGCCGAGCACATCCTGCACGCCGCCCGGCTGCGGCAGAACGCCCCCTCGCCGGAGTGACCCCGGCCGCTCCCCCGCCTGACCCCGAGTCGCCGGCCCGAAACCCCGCCCCGGACCGGCGACCCGGACCCGCTATCTGAATATCGGGTTGAGCTGCTTGATCAGGCCGCTCTGCGCCTTCGTGTACTCCGCGGGCGGGATCTCCGGCCAGAACGTGAACTCGCTCATCGCCGGCATTCCCTTGGGCGGCGCGGCGCCCGGCATCACCGACGCCTTGAACATGTGCTTGGCGATCGCCTTCTGCACCTCGGGCGTGTACCACCAGGAATAGAACAGCTTCGCCGCCTCCGCGTGCGGCGCGCCCTTGATGATCCCCATGCAGTTCAGGTGCTTGAGGTTGCCGCCGCCCGTAGGCAGCACCATCCCGATCGGCGCGCCCTTCGCCTCCGCCGCCAGGAACTGGTCCGTCGCGGACGGGACGGCGATCGACGCCTGACCCTGCGCCAGCCGGTCCACCAGCGCCCGGGTGCCGGGCACCAGCGTCGGCTCCTGCGCCGCGAGCTTGTTCACGAAGTCCATCGTGAAGCCGTTGGCCAGCATGTACTGGACGATCTGCGCCCCGTGCCCGGGCTGCAGCGGCGAGTTGAGCGCGATCTTCCCCTTCCACTTCGGGTCGAGGAGCTCGTTCCAGCTCTTCGGGGCCTCGTCCTTCTTCACCTTCTGGGTGTTGTAGCCGATGCCGAGCACCGACAGCTCGCTGCCGAGCGCCTGCCCCTTCTCGCAGGTGAACTCCTCCGGGACGCTCTTCGCCGTCGGCGGCTCGTACGGCTGGAGCCTGCCCTGGCTGGAGTGCCGCTCCAGGTCGGTGACGGCGACCTCCAGCAGGTCGCCGACGTGCCGGTTCGCCGCGAACTCGTGGTCGAGCCTGCTCGCGAGCTGCGCGCCGAAGCCCGCCTGGGCCTGCACCTCGATCTCCGGGTAGCGCTTCTCGAACAGGTCGAGGACGGGCCGCGCGCTGCCGCCGCCGAGGGTCTCGCTGTAGATGACGAGCTTCTTGTGACCGGCCTTCTTCGCCGCCTCGTAGAGGGCGTCCAGCTGCTGCTGGTTCGCCGTCCCGCCGAGCCCCTCGGGGGTCAGCTCGGCGGCGTCGTCGCCTCCGCCGCATGCGGAGGAGGAGGCGGCGAGCAGCGCCGCCGCGATCAGCCCGCTGAGCAGCCGTTTGCTTCTCATGGAGAACCTACCCTGTCGAGATTGTCCTGTTTCCCCCTGGTGGTCGGCTCGGGCGCCTCGTCGTCGGCGTCCAGCACGACGATGCTCTCCGCCGGGATCCGCAGCTCCACCGCGTCCCCCGGGCTCACCGTCCGTCCGGCCGGATCGGGATCGGCGCCGCGGACCCGCAGCACCGTGCCCGCGACCTCGACGAGGTGCTCGATCTGCCCGCCGAGGTACATCGAGTCCCTGACCCGCCCGCTGATCGTGTTCGTCCGGTCCCCGGGCCGCTCTTCTGCGGGCAGGACGCTCAGCGCGGTGCTGCGCACGCAGAGCCGGACCCGGCCGCGGCCGGCCGGTCCGCCGAAGCACTGGAGCGCGACCTCGCCGCCGTCGAGGCGGGCGATCGCCCTGTCCCCCGCGCGCTCGACGATGTCGGCGTCGAAGAAGTTCTCGTAGCCGACGAAATCGGCGACGAACCAGTTGCGCGGACGCTCGTAGATGTCGCGCGGGGTCCCCACCTGCTGGACGCGGCCGTCCTTCATCAGGACGATCCGGTCCGACAGCGACATCGCCTCGACCTGGTCGTGCGTCACGTACACGGCCGTCGTGCCCAGCTCGCGCTGGAAGTCGCGGATCCCGACCCGCATCGTGGCGCGGAGCTTGGCGTCCAGGTTGGACAGCGGCTCGTCGTACAGCACCACCCTCGGACGGCTGACCAGCGCGCGGGCCAGCGCGACGCGCTGCTGCTGCCCGCCGGACAGCCGGGTGACCGGACGGTCCGCCAGCGCGGCCAGCCCCACCAGCTCCAGCGTCTGGCCGACCCGCCGCTGCACCTCCGGACGCCTGACCCGGCGCCGCCGCAGCGGGTAGGCGACGTTCTGGAAGACGTCCATCTGCGGCCACAGCGCGTAGCTCTGGAACACCATGCCCATGTCGCGCTTCTCCGGCGGCACGAAGATCTGCTCCGGGACGGACGTCACCGCGTCCCCGCCGATCGTGATCTCGCCCGCGTCCGGTTTCTCCAGCCCGGCGAGGCATCGCAGCGTGGTCGTCTTCCCGCAGCCGCTGGGGCCGAGCAGGGTGAGGAACTCGCCCTCCCGCACCGAGAGGCTGACGTCGTCCACGGCCGCGAGCGCGCCGTAGCGCTTGCCGAGCCCGTCGATCTCTATGCCGGCCATGTCGCCTCCCCTGTCGTCGCGTGATCGTGGTCTTTCATGACGCGGGCCCCCGTCCGAGGCGGCGGAGGAGCAGGCTCGCGGTCCAGCCGACGGCGAGGACGACGATGAAGCTCGCCATCATCACGCAGAAGGCGGCTCCGGCCTGCCCCGCGTCGCCGCTCTGGTACAGCGAGTACGCCTTGACCGGCAGGGTCTGGTTGTCGGGCGAGGCGAGCAGGATCGGGACGTCCAGGTTCCCGGCCGACAGCACCGCCGCGACGAACCAGCCGACGAGGAAGCTCGGCAGGATCAGCCGTCCGGTGATGACGACGAGCGTCCGGGCGGCGGACGTCCCGCAGATCCGGGCGGCCTCCTCCAGCTCGGTGCCGATCTGCGCGATCGAGCCCTCCGTCGCGCGGCTGGTGATCGGCACCGAGTGGACGGCGAGCGCGATCACGAGGATCCAGATCGTGGAGTACAGCTCGCGGAGGCCCGGCACGGCCAGGTACGCCCAGAGGATGGCGAGGCCGACGGTGATGCCGGGCAGCGCCATCAGGATCCAGACGCCCATCACCGGGACGCTCCGGAACCGCGACCTGCTGTTCTTGCCGACGTAGGTGACCACCACCGCGATCGCCGTCCCGATGAGCCCGGCGACACCGCTGACGATCAGCGTCGTGACCAGCGCGGACATGGTCTCCGGGTCGTCCAGCACGGCCGTGTAGTTCGCCGTCGTCAGGTTGCTGTAGACGCCGAAGAACGGCTGCAGCGACCCGAGGACGAGCTGGCCGACCGGCAGTAGCACCGCGAGCAGGGCGTACAGGACGATCACCGCCGTGCACGCGTACTTCCACCGTCCGATGTCCCAGCGGGCGCGGTCGTCCGACTTGCCGGTCACGGTGACGAACGACCGCTGCCCGAGCAGCCTCCGCTGGACGAGGACGAGCCCGATGACGATCGCCACCAGCAGCATCGACAGCGCGCTCGCGCCCGCGTAGTCGGACGGCGTCACCGCCGTGACGTGCGACAGGATCTCGGTCGGGAACACGTGGATGTCCGCCGGGAGGCCGAGCAGGAGCGGGATGTCGAGCAGGCTCAGCCCGGCGGTGAAGCCGAGGATCGCGATCCCGGTGATCGCCGGGGCCAGCACGGGCAGCTCCACGCGCAGGACGGTCTGCAGCCGTCCCGCGCCCGCTATCCGGGACGCCTCCTCCAGGCTCCGGTTGAGGCCCATGAACGAGCCGAGGAAGAGGAAGTAGACGATCGCGGTCAGCTTCAGCGAGGTGACGCCGATGATCCCGTACCACGACTCGACGTTGACGACGGAGTCGCCGGGGAGCAGCGGGAGCTGCCGGTAGCCGGTGTTGATCAGCCCGGCGGGGTCGCGTCCCAGCATCCCCCAGCCGATCGTGAAGAAGATCGTCGGGGTGGCGAAGACCAGCACCATGATGGGCGTGACGAGCCGCCGCAGCGGCGTCGTCGTGCGGGTCACCACCCAGGCGAAGAACGCGCCCATCGTCAGGCACAGGACCTGGACGGCGCCGGAGTACAGCGCCGAGTTCTTCAGCGTCCCCCAGACCTTCGAGTCCTTGTAGGCGCCGGTGACGCCGTCCGCCGAGAAGTCGCCCGGCAGGCCCGGCGCGGCGGTGCGGAACGCCCCGAAGACGAGCATCAGGAACGGGTAGATGAACAGGAACCCGACCACCAGGACCAGGAGCAGCACGACCAGCGTGTCCGCGGGCAGGAACCGGCGCCGCAGCCGGACGATCCGCCCGGCGCGGGCCGCGCCGCCCGGCAGGGTCCGGGCGGTCACGGGCCGCCCCCCGGCCGGAGGGCCGCCCGAGGGGTCGGGACGGGACGGCCCTCCCGCACCAGCTTCCGGATGTACTCCTCGCGGAGCTCTTCGAGCCTGTCCAGGGCGTCGAACGGCGACCTGGCCTCGGCCACGCAGCCGGGAAGCTCCTCGTACTCCAGGCGGCAGACCCATTCGCCGTCGCGTCCCCGCACGGCGACGACGTCCAGGATGTAGGGGATGGCCAGGTAATCGTCCACGTTCATCACGGGACCGCCTTCTCTCGCCGGGCGCCGGTCAGATGCCGCCCGCGACGGACGGGTCGAGCTCGGGGTGCTCGACCCTGGCGCGGCGCAGGTTCCGGGTGCGCTCGACCCAGTCGGCGTCCTTCGGCAGGACGATGCCGCCGGAGCGCTGCTGGTAGACCTCGGGGTCGTCCACGCCGGGCGGGGTGACGCCCTGCTCGGCGAGGGCCTTCGCGGCCGCGATCAGCCGCCGCCGGACCCGGATGATCATCATGTCGGAGCTGCCGAGCCGCTCCTGGGTCCGGTCGTAGATCGGGCCCATGCTCTCCGTCACGGCGACGTCCTGGGTGGAGATGTACTCGATCCCGGTGTAGCTGTCGCCGCGCCGCTGGGCGTCGCGGTCGATCAGGTAGTCGTTGTCGGCGTCCTGCTCCAGGCGGAACCGGCCGAGCCAGCCGGTGGTGTTGGGCTTCTGCGGCGGCAGCTTCCCGGTGATCCCGACGCGCTGGCCGCGCGGCGCGAGGTAAGTGCGCTTGAGGCCGACGCTGAACTGCAGCGTGTGGTGGTCGTCCATCGGGACCCACGCCCGGACGCCGACGCGCAGGCCGAGTACCCCGGTCGGGGTCATCGTGTAGAAGGGGAAAAGGAAATGGCCGATGCGCCAGTAGTAGTCGTCGTCGTTTCCGGCCGGACGGTACGCGCCGTACGTCGTGCCGAAGTCGGTGTCGAGCACTTTGTAGCGGGGCGCCTGGTCCTGCAACGCGAATTGCAGGAACGTTCCTTCGCCGACCTCGTCGGGCGAGCCGTGGCCGGTGTGCAGGAAGCCGACGTGCGAGGTGTCCAGGTCGCCTTCCAGCACCTGGAGCCAGTTGCAGTCGCGGTAGCTGGCGAACGACTCCCGGTTCTCCACGTCGTCGTCGAGCTGCTCGAAGTCGGGCAGCGGCGGGGGCTCCTCGCGCGGGCCCAGGTACGCCCACACGATTCCGCCGCGCTCGGTGCACGGGTATCCGCGAGGCTTGATCTTCCGCTTGAAGTCGCTTTCGGGCGGCTCGCTCGGCATGTCCACGCAGGCGCCGGTGACGTCGAATTTCCAGCCGTGGTAGACGCAGCGGAGGCCGTTTCCCTCGTTCCGTCCGAAGAACAGCGAGGCGCCGCGGTGCGGGCAGTTGTCGGGCAGCAGCCCGATCCGTCCGGACGTGTCGCGGAAGGCGATGAGCTTCTCGCCCAACAGCAGGACGCGGACGGGATCGCCGTCCGGTTCGGGCAGTTCACGTGACAGCAACGCCGGCACCCAGTACTCGCGCATCAGCGTGCCCATCGGCGTTCCCGGGCCCACGCGGGTGATCAGGTCGTTGTTCTCCTGGCTCAGCACTGCCGGCTCCCTCCCAGTTCGCGGTCCGTGCTCCCCCGTGAACTCCGGGCCCCCTCCCGGCAAGCTCAATGCACCATAGGCTACAGTATATAGAGTTTGCGGAACAAGGCTCTTCGGGCACGTCCGCCACGGCGGTCCCGCACGTCAGCGCAGGAACGCGTCGGGCGTGAGGGGAAGGTCGCGGACGCGGACGCCGGTGGCGTGGAACGCCGCGTTGGCGATGGCCGCCGGGACGCCGACGATGCCGATCTCGCCGGCGCCCTTCGCGCCGAGCTCGTTGTAGTGCGGGTCGGTCTCGTCGATCCAGACCGCGTCGACGTCATGGACGTCCGCGTGCGCGGCGATGTGGTAATCGGCCAGGTCGCGGGTGACGACCTGGCCCGGGCCCGGGTCCATGACGGCGTGCTCGTGCAGCGCCGCCGACAGGCCCATCACCATCCCGCCGACGAGCTGAGAGCGGGCGGTGCGCGGGTTGACGACCCGCCCGATGGCGAACACGCCGAGCAGCCGGGGCACGCGGATCTCCCCCGTGTCCGCGTGCACTCTGACCTCGGCGAACTGGGCCCCGAACGCGTGCAGCGCGACCTTCCCGGCGCCCGGGACGCTTTCGCCCGTCGCCCCGGCCTCCGCGCCCTCCGCCGGGGCCACGCCGTACTTGTCGCGGAAGGCGCGGGCGGCCGCGATGACGGCGGAGCCCCAGCCGCCCAGGCCCATCGACCCGGCGGCGGGGGCGGCGGCGGGCAGCGTGCTCTCGCCGAGCCGCAGGTCGACGGCGTCCAGAGGGACGTCCAGGGCGTCGGCGGCGATCTGCGTCAGGGCCGTCCGGGAGCCGGTGCCGATGTCGGCCGCGGCGATCTCCACCCGGTAGCGGCCCGCGGCTGTCGCCCGGATCATGGCGCTCGACGGGCCGATGATCGGATAGGCGGGGTAGGTGGCGGCGGCCACGCCGGTGCCGACCAGCCAGCCGTCGTGCAGGCGGGTGCCGGGGGACGGGTCGCGGCCCGTCCAGCCGAAGCGGCGGGCGCCTTCCCGCAGGCAGGCGACCAGGTTGCGAGTGGAGTACGGCAGCCCGGTCTCGGGGTCGCGGCCGGGCTCGTTGCGGACGCGCAGCTCGATGGGGTCGAGGCCGCAGGCGCCGGCCAGCTCGTCCATCGCCGACTCCAGCGCGAACATGCCCGGCGCCTCGCCGGGCGCCCGCATCACCGTCGGGACGGAGACGTCCAGCGCGGCCAGCCGGTGCGTGGTGCGCCGGTTCGGCGCGGCGTACATGGTGCGGGTCGCGAGCGCGGTCTGCTCCGCGAACTCCACGAGCTTCGAGGTCCCGCCGACCGCGTCGTGGGCGATGGCGGTGAGCCGTCCGTCCGCGTCCGCGCCGAGCCTTACCCGCTGGACGGTCGACGGCCGATACCCGGACCCCGCGAACGTCTGCCGACGGGTCGGCGCGAACTTCACCGGGCGGCCCTCGACCGTCCGGGCGGCGATCGCGACGAGGACGTGATGCGCCTTCGGCCGCAGCTTGCTGCCGAAACCGCCTCCGACGTGCGGGGAGACGACCTCGACACGGCCCGGCGGAAGGCCGAGGACGGCCGCCATGACCTGCCGCATCCGGATGACGCCCTGGGTGGAGTCGTACAGGGTGAGGCGGTCGCCGTCGCCGTCCCGGTCCCAGCGGGCGACGGCGGTCTGCGGCTCCATCGGGACGTGGTACTGGATCGGGGTGGTGTAGGTCAGGTCGAGCGCGACCGCCGCTGCCGCCATCGCCGCGTCGACGTCGCCCGCGACGGTGTCGGTCTCCAGCCCGGTGGTCAGCGTGCCGGGCGCGTAGAGGTCGTCGCGGCCGGGGCCCGGCTCGACGTCGTGCGGCCGGACGTCGTACTCCACCCGCACGAGCCCGGCGGCCTGGACGGCGATCTCCGGGCGAGACGCGACGGCCGCGCCGATGAGCTGGCCGCGAAAGGCCACCTCGTCGGACTGCAGCACCCACAGTTCAAGGTTCTCGTCGGACGCGAGCCGGGGCGCGTTCTCGTGCGTGAGGACGGCGACGACCCCGTCCAGGCGTTCTGCCGCGGCGGTGTCGATCGCGGTGATGCGGCCGCGCGCGATCGTCGCGGTCACGGCGGCGAGGTACAGCGGGGCCTCGACCGGCTGGTCGTAGGCGTACGGGGCCGTGCCGGTGACCTTCGCCCGTCCCTCCAGGCGCGGCACCGGCGCGCCGATCGTCCGGCTTCCCGGAGGCGCGCTGGTCATCGGGCGTCCGGCCGGGCCAGGTCGCGCAGCACCGCCGTCAGGGTGTTGCGGGCCATCGGCACCTTGAACGCGTTGCCGCGCAGCGGGCGGGCGGCGGACAGCTCGGCGTCGGCGGCCGTCCGGAAGGACTCGTCGGTGGCGGGGGCGCCGCGCAGCGCCTCCTCGGCCCGCGTCGCCCGCCACGGCCGGTGCGCGAGGCCGCCGAACGCGATGCGCACGTCGCGCACCGAGCCGTCGTCGGCGAGGTCGAGCGCGGCGGCCACCGAGACCAGCGCGAACGCGTACGACGCGCGGTCGCGGACCTTGCGGTAGGAGGACCGGGCGGCGGCGGGCTCCGGCAGGTCGATCGCGGTGATCAGCTCGCCGTGCGCCAGGACGGTGTCGCGCTCGGGCTCGTCTCCGGTATAGAGGTCGGCGACTGGTATCGCCCGCTCACCACTCCGGCCCTGCACCCGGACGACGGCGTCGAGCGCGGCCAACGCCACCGCCATGTCGGACGGGTGCACCGCCACGCACCGTTCGGACGCCCCGAGGATCGCGTGATGGCGGGTGTAACCGTGCAACGCCGCGCAACCAGAGCCGGGTTCGCGCTTGTTGCACGCGAGGGTCACGTCCTGGAAGTAGACGCAGCGGGTGCGTTGCAGCAGGTTGCCGCCGATGGTCGCCATGTTGCGCACCTGCCCGGACGCGCCCGCCAGCAGCGCCCGCGCGAGCATCGGGTAGCGCCGCCGGACCACCGGGTCGGCGGCGGCATCGGCGTTGCGGACGGTGGCGCCGATGCGCAGACCGCCGCCGGGGAGCGGCTCGATCCGGTCGAGGGGCAGCGCGGTGACGTCGACCAGGAGGGCGGGGCCCGCGACGCCCAGCTTCATGAGATCGACCAGGTTCGTCCCGCCGCCGAGGAAGGCGGCGTCCGCGCGGGACGCCACCATCGCGACGGCCGCGCCCGCGTCGGCGGGACGCTCGTAGCCGAACGGGTTCACCCGGCTCTGCCTTTCCGGGGGGCGACCCCCAGACCCCCGAGACGGTGGCCCGATGATCCTCGCTCCGCTCCGGTCATCGGGCCACTTCACGGATCGCGGCGAGGATGTTGGGGTAGGCGCCGCAGCGGCACAGGTTGCCGCTCATCCGCTCGCGGATCTCCTCGTCGTCCAGGACGATCGGGCCCTCCAGGTCGTCGGTGACGTGGCTCGGCCCGCCCGCCCGCACTTCGTCGAGCATGCCCGCGGCCGAGCAGATCTGGCCTGGAGTGCAGTAGCCGCACTGAAAGCCGTCATGGTCGATGAACGACCGCGCCAGCGGATGCAACTCGCCGCCCGAGGACAGCCCGGTCGCGGTGGTGATCTCCGCTCCGTCGTGCGCCACCGCCAGGGCCAGGCACGCGAGGACGCGCCGTCCGTCCAGCAGGACGGTGCACGCGCCGCACTGGCCGTGGTCGCAGCCCTTCTTCGGGGACGTCACGCCGAGGTGGTCGCGCAGCGCGTCCAGCAGCGTGGTCCGCGTGTCGACGGTCAGCGTCCGGCGCTCGCCGTCGACCGTCAGCATGATCGTCCCAGTGGACATAGGACACAGAATATAGAGCGTCAGCCTGTCGGGTCGAGGGTCTCGTGCCTGTCGTCCTCGGTGCGGCGGGTCAGGCCGCGGGCGGCCAGGAGCTCCAGCAGCGGGACGGCCACGCGGCGGGTCGTGCCCATCGCCTGCCGGGCGTCGCTCAGCGTGAACGGCTGGGGCAGCGCGGTCAGGACGTCGAGGGCGCGGCGGTCGACGTCCGGCAACAGGACGATCCCCGGCGCGACACGCAGCAGCCGGCCGACGCGTTCGGCGGCGGCCAGCTCGGCGCTGCCGAGCCCCAGCTCGGCCAGGCGGCCGGCGTTCGGGGCGCCGAACGGGTCGGCGGCCAGGTCGCGTTCCAGCACCTCGACGGCCTTGTCGAGCGCGGGCGGCAGCCCCGGCTCGTGGCCCGGCGGGGTGAGCAGGCCCGATTCGCAGGCGAGGCCCGCGTGGCGGGCCAGCTCAGGCACCAGGGCGGGATCGATGCCGAGGCGGCGCGCGGCGGCGGCCACCGGCATGCCGGGCTCCAGCGGGTGGCCGGCGCGGTGGCGGCGTTCGGCTTCGGCCAGGTCAGCGGCGTATTCGGCCCAGCGGGCGTCGTCCGTCCACCAGTCGCCGTGCCGGGGCTCGCCCGGCGCCGGCAGGCCCATCGCGGCCAGTTCCGCGCCGCGCCGCAGGCCGCGGCGGAGGTGGCCGGACGCGACGTCGCCCGCCGTGCGCATGCCCGCCAGCTCGGCCGCCCGCGCCTTGGCCGCGCCGCGCCTGGTCAGCGGGGGCGGGTCGACGTCGAGGACGACGAGCCCGGCGGCGATCCGGCGGCGTCCGGGGTCGCGGAGGACGGCGCGGTCGCCGTACCGGAGCGGCAGCGGCCGGTCGAACCGCAGGCGGCCGTGCCCGTCCCCGAGCGGGCGGAGGCGGCAGGCCACGGCGGCGGTGCCGATGTGCATGATCAGCCGCTCCGGCGGCGGCGTCGTGGACATCGGCCGCAGCTCCACGTCGGCGGAGTCCGCCATCCGCCAGGCGCCGGGGGCGAGCAGCGGCAGCCCGCGCGGGACGTCGGCGCGGTCGACGCCGCGCAGGTTCAGCGCGACCCGCGCGGTCGCGGTCACCCGGTCGCACGGCTCGCCGAGCGCCTCGATGCCGCGCACCCGCACGGACCTGCCCTCGGTGTTGAGAAGCTCATCACCGACTTCGACCGTCCCCGCGCCGAGCGTGGCGGTGACGACGGTGCCCGCGCCGCGGATGGAGAACGACCTGTCGGCCCACAGCCGGACGGGCGCGGCGGCGTCGGGTGCGGGCAGGCCCGCGACCAGGTCGGCGATGGCCGCGCGGACGCCGTCCAGCCCGTCCCCGGTGATCGCGCTGACCGCGACGGCCGGCAGGTCGCGCAGCGTGCTTTCGGCCATCCACTCGTGCGCCTCCTCGATCGCGGGCGCCGGGTCGGCCAGGTCGGAGCGGGTGACGACGAGCACGCCGCGGGACACCCCGAGGGCGTCGAGGGCCTCCAGGTGCTCGGCGCTCTGCGGCATCCAGCCCTCGTCGGCGGCGACGACGAACAGGACGGCGGGCACCGGTCCCACCCCGGCGAGCATGTTGGCGACGAACCGCTCGTGCCCGGGGACGTCGACGAACGCGACCTCGCCGGCGCCGGGCAGGACCGTCCAGGCGAACCCGAGGTCGATGGTGAGCCTGCGGCGGCGCTCCTCGGCCAGCCGGTCGGGCTCCATCCCGGTGAGCGCGCTGACCAGCGTGGACTTGCCGTGGTCGACGTGCCCGGCGGTGGCGATCACGTGCATGTCCTCGTCCTTCCCGGACCCGGGCCCGGTCAGCCGCGCGCGGCGCGCAGATCGGCCTCGATCCTGGCGGTGGCGTCCAGCAGCGGCGGCAGCAGCTCGCGGCGCATCCTCGCGGCGGGGGTGCGGCTGGACGCGGTGGAGAGGTTGGCGGCGGCCACCACCCTGCCCGTGGCGTCGCGGATGGGCGCGGCGATCGAGCGCAGGCCGTCCTCCAGCTCCTGGTCGACCAGCGACCAGCCCTGCTTGCGGACGCGGTCGATCTCGCGGCGCAGGACGGCCGGGTCGGTGGCCGTGCGGCCGGTGAGGGGGCGGTGCGCCGCTCTGCCGAGGCGTTCGTCCAGCTCGGGGTCGGGCAGCGCGGCGAGCAGCACCCGGCCCATGGACGTGGCGTAGGCGGGGAAGCGGGTGCCCACGCTGATCGCGACCGTCATGATGCGCGAGGTCGGGATGCGCGCGACGTAGACGATGTCGTCGCCGTCCAGCACCGACACCGACGACGACTCGTGGACCGCCGCCACGAGCCCCTCCAGGTGCGGCTCGGCGACCTCGGGCAGCGACAGCGACGACAGGTAGGCGTAGCCGAGCCGCAGGACGCGGGGCGTCAGCGAGAACCGGCGGCCGTCGCTGCGCACGTAGCCGAGGTCGGCGAGGGTGAGCAGGAACCGCCGCGCGGCGGCCCGGGTGAGGCCGGTGGCGTGCGCGACCTCGCTGAGCGTCAGCTCGGGCGCGGACGCGTCGAACGCCCTGATCACGTTGAGGCCGCGCTCCAGGGACTGGACGAAATGCGGCTCCCGGACCCCGGCGCCCGTCTCCTCGCTCGCTGTCATCGGCTCATCGCAGGGTGGCGGTTCCGTTCGGATGATGAACAAGTGTGCTTGATCCGAACGGTAGCCCGGAGTGGATGTCAGGTCAATGTATCTGTTGACAACCTCAACACCTCGACGGAGAATCGCCATGCGAACAACTGTTCTTGATACGAACGATCGCGGCGAGACCCGCAGCTCAGGAGAGATGTCGTCATGGCCGGTAAGATCACGGTTCTCCATCCCGAGGGCAACGCGCCCACCGTCGGCGGCAAGTCGCTCGCCCCGCGCCCCGACACCCTGGACGGCAAGACCGTGTTCCTCGTGGACGCGGGCTTCGAGAACTCCGGCGACCTCATCGAGCAGCTCGGGGCATCGCTCCAGGAGCACCGCCCGGACATCACGACCGTGACCGTCCATCTCTCCACGCCGTTCGACCCGGCGCCCGAGCTGTACGCGCGGATCGCGGACGAGGGCGACGCCGCGGTCCTCGGCGTCGGTCTTTGAAGCGGCTGCGCGCCGGCGGTCGCCGGCCACGCCACGCGGCTCGAATCCGAGTACCGCATCCCGACCGTCTCCGTCCACGCCGACGCGTTCGCCCGGCTGGTGGCGTCCACCAGCAGGCTGGCGGGCGTCCCCACCCTGCGGCACGCGTTCGTGCCCTCCCCCGTGCCCGGCCGCACCGCCGGGGAGCTGCGCGGATACGTCGAGGGTGACAACCCCGTCTCCGGCAACCCGTTCGCCAGGGACCTCTTCGACGGGCTGACCAGGCCGCTGGACGAGGCCGACATGGCCGGGGCGACGTTCGAGCAGGCCAGGTCCCGGCTGCTGGAACCGGCCACCGAGGACGACCTGCACGCCCTCTTCCTGGAGAACGGCTGGACGGACAAGCTGCCGATCGTCCTGCCCACCGAGGAGCGCGTCGCCGCGATGCTCGCGGGCACCAGCCACGCGCCCGGCGAGGTGGTCGGCAGGCTCCGCGCCGCCTCCACCCGCGACTACTGGGAGTTCACCGTCGAGCAGGCCGCGGTCAACGCGGTCATGGCCGGGGCCGCGCCCGAGTACTTCCCCGTGATCCTGGCGCTGCTGGGCAGCGGCTACTCGGCACGGCACAGCAGCATCTCCTCGATGTCGGAGGCCGTCGTCGTCAACGGCCCGATCCGCGACGAGATCGGCATGAACTCCGGAATCGGCGCGCTCGGCCCGTACAGCAGGGCCAACGCCACCATCGGACGCGCCTACGGCATCGGCTCGCAGAACCTGCAGGGCGGCTCGGCGCCCGGGATCAGCTACATGGGGTCGATCGGGAACCCGTTCTCGTTCACCAACCTCACGTTCGCCGAGAACGAGGAGCGCAGCCCCTGGGAGCCGTACCACGTCCAGCACGGCTTCGCCCCCGGCGACAGCACGGCGACCGTGTTCCGCGGCGTCCGGACGATGATCAACGCGCCGAGCGGGATCCGCGACGACTGGCGCGACCACGCCCGGACGATCTTCAACGCGACGCGCGCGTCCGGCGGGGCGGTGCTGCTGCTCGACCCGCTCGCCGCGCAGAACCTCGTCGAGCACCAGGGGTTCGCCCGCAAGGCGGACCTCATCGAGTGGATCTCCGACGCCGGGCGGCTGCCCGCCCGCCGGTGGTGGGCGCAGGGCCTGCAGGAGCTGTTCTTCGGCTACCGCGCCGAGGCGGGCGAGGAGCCGTGGGCGAGCTACCGGGCCGCCGCGCCGGACGAGGAGGTCCGCATCAACGTGCCCGAGGACGTCCACGTCATCGTCGTCGGCGGCCGCAGCGCCGCCACCTGGAGCGTCCTCGAAGGCATGGCCAACGGCACGAGGCTGGACCGCTCGCTGTCCGGCCGGACCGTGTCCGTGGACGAGTGGCGCTGATCGCGGAGGGTGTGCGCACCCGTGAGAGGCAACCGGCAACTGGGAGGACCAATGGAAGGCAATCGGCGGAGCGGGCGGGGCGGACGGAGTCTCGCCCTCGTCGCGGGGGCCTCCGCGGTGATGGTGGCCGCCGCCGGGTGCGGCGGCTCGGGCGGCGGCTCCGGCAACGCGTCGCTGCGGATGTACGCGTCCCCGGCCGTCAAGGACGGCCTCGACCCCATCGTCAAGGAGTTCAACGACGCGAACGCGCCGCGCATCAAGATGACCGTGCAGTACGTCCCCGCGCCGAAGATCGGACCGGCGACGACCACCGAGCTGCAGGGCGGCAACCCGCCCGACGTCCTCAACATCTCCCCCGGGTCGGGCGGCGGCGCGACCGGGCTGCCGCTCCACAAACTCGCCAAGGCCCGCCGGCTCGCGGACGTCACGAAGAAGCCGTGGGCCAAGGACGTCCCGGCGCTGCTGGCCCCGACCGTCACCTATGAGGGCAAGGTGTACGCCCTGGTCGTCGGGGTGTCCACGCACTTCATGGACTACACCGTCACCGAGCTGAAGGACTGGAGGCTGAAGCCGCCGAGCACGTTCGACGAGCTGCTGAAGCTGTGCGGCGAGATCCGCAAGCATGACAAGTACGCGCTGGTCCCCGGCGCGGCGGACCAGGCGGGCAACCGGATGCTGCTGCAGTCCTTCTCCGCCGCCAACGTCTACAGCGACGACCCGAAGTGGGACGAGAAGCGCGCCGCGGGCCAGGTCAAGTTCCAGACCACGCCCGGCTGGCGGCAGACGTTCCAGCAGATCGTCGACATGATCAACGCGGACTGCTACTACCCCGGCGGCGCGGGCCGCACCACCGAGGAGGGCAAGAACCTCCAGATCAAGAGCGACAAGGCCACGATGGGCATCGGGCCGTCGACCGCCTCGTCCTACGTCACCCGGCGCAACCCGGCGCGCAAGTGGGCCGCGGTACCGGTGCCGGGACGCAAGCAGAGCATCCTCCCGCTGGAGGTCAGCGGGCTGTCGGTGGCGGCCAAGGGCGACAACGTCGAGGAGGCGACCAAGTTCCTCGACTTCGTCGCGCAGAAACGCGACCTGTACGCCGAGAAGACCGGCGCGTTCTCCCCGGCGCAGATGGAGCGCGGCGAGCTGCCCGACTTCCTGAAGCCGCTGGAACCGCTGGCCAAGCAGGGCCGCTACAGCCTCGGCGCCAGCACGATGTGGCCGTCGGACGCGCCCGCCCAGGCCGCCTACAAGACGATGGCGGGCCTCTACAACAAGACCCGCACCGTGGACGACGTCCTCAAAGCCATGGACGAAGCCTGGGAGGCGACCTCTGGCTGACGTCCCGGAACGGCCGTGATCGCCGAGCCGACCGCGCTGTGGCTCGGCGATCACGGCTGTTCCTCTCTCAGCGCCGGGGTTCTCAGCGCCAGGGGTCGACCCGGACGGTCGTCTCGTAGCGGGCGGCGATCAGCTTGGACGCGTTCGCGGTCCCGCCGCCGATGACCGCGATGTTGATGTCGCCCGCGTCGTAGATCTCGACGGGCTCGTCACCGGACGCCTTGTACCTCGTGGCGTGCGGCTCCTCCCCCGCCAGCGCCAGCGGACGGAGGATGGCCCGCACCACCCCGTTCGACCAGTACTCGCCCGCGGACATCCGGCCGTTGCGGGCCAGCCACGCGCGGACGTCGTCCTTACCGGGGAACCCGGCCTCGACGAAGTCGTGCGCCGCCGTCGGGTCCATCACCACCAGCGGCGCGAACGCCGGATCGCAGGCGCGCAGCGCGCCGCGCAGGATCTCCTCCCAGTGCCTGCGGCGCGGCGAGGCGCCGGAGATCGTGTACCAGCCGCCGAGGAACAGGCTGACCGCGCTCTCGTCCGGACGGAGACCGTGCTGGACGTGCAGCGGCTCCCACGGGCTGGCCTCCTCGTTCTCGGGGAACGCGGCGGTGTAGGCGTAGGTGTTCCCGAGCGTGCCCATGTACGTCTCGCCGGGCACCGACCCGCCCTGGAGGTTCTGCGACAGCAGCCCGTACGCGCGTCCGATGGTCGCGTTGGCCCTGCTGTAGGGGCCCATCGCGCCCATCCCGGTGTTCATCCCCGCCTCCAGCCTGATCGGGCCGTTGACGATCGCGATCGCCGCCATCGACGTCAGGCTGCTCATCCGCGCGGTGACGCCGCTGGACGCCAGCGCCAGGATGATCGGGAAGTGCTCGGGCCCGGCCCCGGCCATCACGGCGTTGACGGCGACCTTCTCGACGGTGAACTCCCACCGCTCCCGGAACTTGGCGGGGGCGAGGCGTCCGACGACCTCGTCCGGGCGGCGGGACGTGCCCGTGAGCATCTCCCGGACGCGCTCTTCGGTCGGCAGGACGATCGGCAGGCCGTCCGTCCAGCGGTTCTCCAGGAACAGCGCGTGCGCGGACGGCTCGTCCGCGGCCTCGACGAGCTGCCGCCGCGGCCGCTCGTACGAGCTTCCCTTGAGGTCCTCCTCGTCCAGCCGCCCGGCGAGAGCGTCGAGCAGCTCGTCCATGAACGGGCGGCCGGTGACGGCGTCCGTTCCCTCGATGTACTCGCTGAGCTCGGTGGCCGACCGCCCGGAGATCGCGCCCGGAAGGTAGGCCTGCCGCATGCGCGGCATGCCCTTCGTCCTGGCGACGTTCGCGGCGATCCTGCGGAACTGCCGCGAGTGCACGCCGACGGTGGGTACCCCGGAGCGTTCGAGCTCCGCCGCTATCCCGACGACCGTCGGGGCGCAGGTGCTTCAAAGGCCGAGACCGACGACGGCCGCGTCCCCGGCCGCCTCGATCTCCGCCCGCATCGCCGGGGAGTCCTGCCCGAACGCCTCGGTGGCCACGATCCGCGTCTCCACCCGCGGCCGGTTCTCCTTGAACCAGGCGGCGAGCCGCTCCATGAACACGTCGGTGTTGTCGAACGGCGCGATCACCAGGTAGACGACCTTGCCGTCGAGGGTCTCCAGCCTGGGCGCGAGGGACCGTCCCTCCACCTTGGGCGGGTAGCCGCGCGGGTCGTACACGCTGATCGTCATGCGGAGGCTCCTCTCGGCTGGGGGACCGGCCAGGCGCGGCCGGGGTCGGCGAGGTAGCGGTGCGCGGCGAGCGCGGCGGTCGCGCCGTCGCCGGCGGCCGTGACGGCCTGCGCCGCCGAGTCGGTCCTGATGTCGCCGGCGGCGAACACTCCGGGGAGGACGGTGCGCATGGCGCCGTCCGTCGGCACCCGGCCGTCGCCGTCCAGCGGGAGCAGGTCGCGCAGGACGTCGGTACGCGGCCGCAGACCCACATAGACGAAGACCCCGGTGACCTTCTCTTCCGCGGTCTCGCCGGTGCCAGTGTCCTTGGTCCGAACGCCCGAGACGACCGTGTCGCCGAGGATCTCCTCGACGACGGTGGAGTGCCGCACCTCGATCGAGGCGTGCTCCAGCACCCGTTTCGCGTAGGTGTGCTGCCCGTCGAGGCTCTCGCCGCGATGCAGCAGCAGCACCCTGCCCACATGGTTGGTCAGCTCCAGCGCCTCCAGCAGCGCGGAGTCGCCGCCGCCGACGACGGCGACGGTGTTGCCGCGGTGCAACGGCCCGTCGCAGGTCGCGCAGTCGGACACGCCGTGGCCGCGCAGCGGAGCCTCACCCGGGACGTCCAGCTCGCGCAGCGCCGACCCGGTCGCGACGACGACGGCGCCGGCGCGGGTCTCACCGTCGCCGGTCGTGGCCGTCCATGCGCCATCGGACGGGGTCAGGCCCTTCAAGGCGCTCGTCACGAACTGCACGCCCGCGTCCTGCGCCTGCTCCTGGATCATCGGGCACAGGTCGAAGCCCGCCACGCCCTCGGGGAAGCCGGGGAAGTCCTCGATCCTGCCGACGCTGAGCAGGTGGCCGCCGCCGATGTCGTCGCCGAGCAGCAGCCCGGTCCGGCGGCCGGCGCGGGCGGCGAACAGCCCGGCGGTCAGCCCCGCCACCCCGCCGCCCGCGACCAGTACCTCGAAATCCTCGCTCGTCATCGGATCGCCTCACCGGTCTCGGGATCGAAGAAGTGCAGGTCGGACGGGTTCACCGGGATGTCGACGGTCTCCAGCGGCTTCACCGTCGACGACGGCGAGAACCGCGCGTAGACGACGGCCTTGCCCGGCGTGGAGGCCCCGGTCTTCTGGCCGTTCTGCGGCCGCCGGATGTTCTCCAGCTCGGGGTCGGCGGCGACCGGCTCGCCGGGCACCTCGACCTGGATCAGCCGCTCGTGCCCGAGCATCTCCACGACGGTGACCTCGCCGCGCAGCCGTCCGGACGCGGCGCCGTCCCCGTGCCTGGCGTGGACGGGCGCGTCGGTGAGCTTCTCCGGACGGACGCCCACGACGATCTCCGACCCGGCGAAGCGCTCCAGCGCCCCGTGCAGCTCCTTCGGCGCCGGTATCCGCTGGTCGCCGACCACGCAGTGCAGGTCGCCCGGGCCGTCCGCGACGAGCGGGCAGCTCAGCAGGTTCATGCCGGGCGAGCCGATGAACGTCGCGACGAACATGTTGCTCGGCCGGTCGTACACCAGCTCCGGAGTGCCCTCCTGCTGGAGCAGCCCGTTGCGCATGACGGCGATGCGGGTGCCCATCGTCATGGCCTCGACCTGGTCGTGGGTCACGTAGACGGTCGTGACGCCGAGCGTCCGCTGGACGGTGGACAGCTCGGCCCGCATCTGCATGCGGAGCTTCGCGTCCAGGTTGGAGAGGGGCTCGTCCAGCAGGAACGCCTGCGGCTTGCGGACGATCGCCCGCCCCATCGCGACCCGCTGCCGCTGCCCGCCCGACAGCGCGCGCGGCTTGCGGCGCAGCAGCTCGCCCAGGCCGAGCAGGCGCGCGGCCTCCTCCACCCGTTCCTTGATCTCCTGCTTGCGCTTGCCCTCGCACTGCAGCGGGAAGGCGATATTGTCGTAGACGGTCATGTGCGGGTAGAGGGCGTAGTTCTGGAACACCATCGCGACGTCGCGCTTTCGGGGCTCCACCCGGTTCACGACCGTCCCGCCGATGCTGATCTCACCCTCCTCGATGGTCTCCAGCCCGGCGATCATCCGCAGCGCGGTGGTCTTGCCGCAGCCGGACGGCCCGACGAAGATCATGAACTCGCCGTCGGCGATCTCCAGATTGAGGTCGCGGAGCGCGCGGGTACCGCCGGGGTACACCTTGCCGAGCCCGCGAATGTCGATCGTTCCCATATTCAGCCTCGAATTCCGCCGGCCAGGCCCCGGACGAACTGCCGCTGCGCGACGATGAAGACGCACAGCATGGGGAGAATGGCGATGGTCGCGCCCGCGAACACAAGGTTCCACTGGGTGTAGTTCTCGTTGACGAACGAATTCAGCGCGATCGGCAAGGTGCCGATCGAGCTGCCGCTCATGAAGATGAGCGCGAGGAAGAAGTCGTTCCACACGATCAGCCCGGACAGCATCGCCACCGTCGTGGTGATCGGTCTCAGCAGCGGGATGACGACCTTGAAGAACGTGCGGAGCATCCCGGCGCCGTCGACCTGCGCCGCCTCCTCGTACTCGGTGGGCAGCGCGCGGATGAACCCCACGTACAGGAACACCGCGAACGGCAGGATGCCCGCCGTGTGCAGGATGATGATCCCGTGGTAGGTCGCCAGCAGCCCGGCGCTGCGCATCACCACGTAGATCGGCACCAGCCCGAGCGTCGCCGGCATGATGAACCCGATGACGAACAGCACGTAGAGCCCGTTGCTCAGCCTGGACGTCCGCCGCGCGATCACGTACGCCGTCAGCGACGACACCAGGACCAGGCAGACCACGCTCCCCACGGTGATGATCACGGTGTTGAGGAACGCGCGTCCCATGCCGCCGGTCGTGCCGCCGCTGGACCACGCGTCGGCGTAGTTGCCCCAGTTCGGGTCCGCCAGCGGCGGCTTCAGCGGCTCCAGCGTGAGCTGCTGGTCGGTCTTGAGCGAAATGGCGATCAGGAAATAGAGCGGCATCGCGAACAGCAGCGCCGCCAGTATCATCACCACCTCACGGACGAATGACCGCGACGTGTACCGGAAGGCACCCATTCACAACCGCCTTTCCCGGCTTCGCTGATACATCATGTTGGCGATTCCCAGAATGGAGATCAGCACGGTCATCACCATCGCGATGGATGCGCCGAACCCGAACCTGCCCTCGACGAAGGTCTGCTGGTACACCTGCGTCGCGAGGGTCTCGGTGGAGTACACGGGGCCGCCGCCGGTGAGCGCGAACACCTGGTCGAAGACCCGCAGCCCGGAGATCAGCATCAGCGTGGAGACGATGGTGAACGCGGGCGCCAGCAGCGGCAGCGTGATGCGGCGCAGCCGCATCCACAGCCGCGCCCCGTCGATGACCGCGGCCTCCTCCAGCTCGTCGGCGACGCCCTGCAGCCCGGCCAGGTAGATGATCATCGCCTGGCCGGCGTGCTGCCAGACCATGACGACCAGCACGCACCAGATCGCCGTCGACGGGTCGCCCAGCCACTCGCGGCGCAGGCCGTCCAGGCCGATCCCGCCGAGCACCCGGTTGATCGCGCCGTCGTAGGTGAACATGTACTGCCAGATGTAGGACACGGCCAGCGGGCTGAGGACGGCGGGCGCGAAGAACACCATCCGCAGGAAGTTGCGGGACTTCAGCGTCCTGTTCAGTGCGAGGGCCAGCACCAGGCCCACCACGTTGACGAGGACGAGATAGGACCCGGCCAGCACGAACGTGTGCAGCAGCGCGCCGCGCTGGACCGACGAGTCCATGATCTCGCGGAAGTTGTCCCAGCCGACGAACGTGGCCGTGTTGAAGCCGTCCCAGTCGGTGAACGCGTAGACGCCGCCCGACAGCGGCGCGAGGAAGTGCATCCCGATCAGGAACGCGATCCCCAGCATCGCCAGGAACCACGGCGGCTTGCGCGCGCCCCCGGCGGGCCCGGCGTCCCGGCGCCGCCGCCACCAGCCGCCTTCGCGTTTCTCTTCGGGACCGCCGGCGGCTACCAGGGGCGGCAGCGCCGACGTGTCCGCGTGCTTCTTCGTGATCCTTTCCGTCATTTGCCGTTGTCCCAGGCCTGGTCCATCGCCTTGAGAATGTCGTCGACGGTCCGGGTGTTGTTGTGCAGGCCCGTCATGTACTTGTAGGCGACCTGGGCGGGGGCCTCGGTCGGCCACATGGTGCTCGCGGCGAGGCTGAACCTGCCCTGCTTGGCCAGCGGCTCCAGCGGCTTGAGGAAGTCGGGCAGCTCGCCCTTCGCCATCATCGCCGGGGAGAACGCCCCGCTGTTCTTGGAGTAGACGTCGCGGTGCGCGGCCAGGTAGTCGAGGAACGCGATCGCCTCGTCCACGTGCTTGGCCCGCTTGGCGACCGAGATCCCCGAGACCTCCAGCGGCAGGTTCGGGGTGGCGGTGTCCCCGGCGGGCACCGCGGCCGCCGCCCACTTGCGGTCCGGGTTGGCCTTGGACAGGTAGGCCGCCGCGATCGACGGGCCGATGCCCATCGTCGTCTTCCCGGACGCGCCGAGCTTGCGCGCCTCCTCCGTGGTGCGCCCGGCCGAGCCCGGGTAGTAGCAGTCGTGCGTCACCAGGTCCTGGACCTGCTGGAACGTCTTCTTCCAGCCGGGTGACGTCTGGAACTTCACCTGGCCCGCGGCCCGCTTCTCGTCCCAGTCCGGCTCCAGCGCGTAGACGTTCGCGGCGCTGAACACCTGCATCCGCATCCGGTTGCCCGCCATGTCGGCGGCGCCGGACGCCATCGCGTACATGCCCTTCGACTTGATCATGCCGCACATGTCCAGCAGCTCTTTGAACGTCTTCGGCGGCTCGACCTTCCACTTCTCGAAGTCGGTGGTCGTGTAGTTGAGGAACTGCGTGGAGACGCCGAGGATCAGGCTGTAGGTCTTGCCCTCGAACTGCGCCGTGGGCTTGAGCAGCTCGGGCAGGTCGGTGGCCCACGGCCGGGCGGACAGGTCGGCCAGCCGGTTCGCGTCGGCCAGCCGGTGCACCGACAGCCCGTTGGAGCCGCCGCCCGAGCCGGGGCTCGCCACGATGAGGTCCGGCGGGTTGCCCGCCTGCATCATGGTGGTGGTGACCTGGCCGACCTTGGCCGACGGGATGAACTCCGCCTTGATCTTGATCTTCGACTGGCTCTTGTGGAAGCCGTCGATGAGGGCCGAGAAGGCGGGCTCGGTGGTCGTCGTCGAGTACATCCGCAGGGTCACCGTGCCGCCGGACGAGCCGCCGTCCCCTCCCCCGCAGGCGGCGGCCGCCAGAAGCAGCGCTCCGGCACCGGCGCCGGCCGTCCAGCCGAGCCGTGTTCGTCGGTGGTGTCTCATCTTCCTTCACCTTCCGTGCGGGGTGGGCGCCGGTCGTTCAAAGGGGGTCATCGCCAGGGGTCGATCGCGAGGGTGCGGCCGGAGAGCGCGCTGCCGAAGCGGCGGTTCGCCCACCCTTCGAGCACGCTCCAGACCGCCACGGTGCGGCCGCCGGCCACGACGACGTGGACGTCGTCGGGCTCGTTGACCGGGATCAGCTCGTCGGGCCCGGCCTTGAGGTAGGTCGCCCAGGGCTCGACGCCGTCACGCGCGCGGTTGCCGTAGAAGATGTCCTGGAGCGCCTGCCCCCACCAGCGCCGCGCGGGCATCCGCGCGTTGGCGGCGATCCACTCGATCAGCGCCTTCTTCTCCGTGAAGCCCTCGCGCTCCGCGAGGGCGCGCGCGGCCAGCGGGTCGGCGAGCAGGATCGCGCCGCCGCCCGCCCGGATCGAGCCGAACAGCACCGACGCGCGTTCCCGCCAGTCCTCGCGCACCCCGCTCGGCGCGGTGATCAGGGACCGGACGGGCGCGAAGATCGTCACCGCGCTCTGGCCCGGATCGAAGCCGTACTGGACGTGGTAGGGCTCCCAAGGGCTGTTCTCCTCGTCCTCGGCGAACGTGAGGCTGGTCAGCGAGAAGGGGCTGCCGATCGTCCCGACGTAGCTGACGCCCGGGACCGAGCCGCCCTGCAGGTTCTGCGACCCCAGCCCGAACGACCTGCCGATCGTGGAGTTGGCGTGGTTGTAGGGGCCGAGCGCGCCGATCCCGGAGTTCATCCCGAGCTCGTGCCGGACGGGTCCGTTCACCATCACCATCTGGCCGATGGACGAGATGCTGCTGTGCCGCGCGGTGTAGCCGCTGGCCAGCAGCGCGAGGATGACCGGGAAGTACTCCGGCCGCGCCCCGGCCATGACGGCGTTGACCGCGGCCTGCTCGACGGTGAAGGACCAGAAGTCGCGCGACGTCGCCGCCCGGATCTTGCCGACCACCTCGTCCGGGGCGTGGCTCGTCCCGGCGAGCATGGCCGCCACGCGCTCCTCGGTCGGCAGCACCACGGGGAGCGAGTCGGTCCAGCCGTTCTCCTGGAAGAGCCGCTGCAGGTTCTCCTCGGTGTCGGGCTCGATCAGCCGGTCACGGGTCCGCTCGAAGGCGACGCCGGCCATGTCCTGCTCGCTGAGCGGCCTGGTCAGGGCGTCGATCAGCGCGCGGGAGACCTGCTCGCCCGACAGCGGGTCGGCGCCCTCGATGTAGGCGCGCAGCTCGGCCGGGGTGCGGCCGGGCACCGGCGCGGGCACGAACGCGTGCCGCAGCCCGGGGACGCCCGCCAGCCTGCTGGTGGAGGTGACCAGCCGGGCGAACGACTCGGCGTGGACGCAGACGGTGGGGACGCGGTACTCGGATTCGAGGCGCGTGGCGTGGCCGGCGACCGCCGGCGCGCACGTGCTTCAGAGGCCGACGCCGAGGATGGCGGCCGAGCCTTCGTTCCTGATCCGCTCGTACACGTCCGGGACGGGGTCGAACGGCGTCCGCAGATGGACGATCTCGGTCGCGACGTCGGGGCGGCTCTCCCGCAGGGACGCCTGGAGCTGGGCCATGAAGTCGCCCGAGTTCTCGAATCCGACGTCGACGAGGAAGAGGGTCGTCCCGTCGAGGCCGGTGGGCCTGGGGGCGAGTGACTTCCCGTCCACCGCGGGGGCGCTGCCCTCGGGGTTGAGAACTGTGATCTTGCGGCTCATCTGAGCTCCTCTTCGGTGGCGGAGGCGGACGGGAATCGAACCCGCCAGGCCCGGTGGTCCGGGCCTCTGCGGTTTTGAAGACCGAGCCGGTCACCAGACCGGATTCGCCTCCCAGGCGCGTCGGACCCAGGATCATATACGAAATCATCCATGTCAATAGAAAATAGAGTATGTCGTATGTTGATCTCGTGATCTGGGTGGCCGTATGTTCTTGCTGAGCACACTCGTACGAATGACGAACGCGCGCTCCGATGTCCGCGGACGCCCGTGGATCGTCACCGCCGTGCTGCTGTTCGGCACCTACGCGGTGGCGATGAACCTCACCGTCCTCGGCATCGCGCTGCCGCCGATCGCCGCCGACCTCGGCGCGGGCGCCCGGATCAGCTCCGACTGGGTGATCGGCGCGTACTTCGTGGCGATCGTCGTCGTCCAGCCGGCGGTGGGCGGGCTCGGCGACCGGTGGGGGCGGCGCCGCGTCTACAACCTGTCGATCGCCGCGTTCGCGGCGGGCTCCGTCCTCTGCACCGTCGCGCCGACGATGACGCTGCTGATCGGCGGCCGGATCGTGCAGGGCCTCGGCGGCGGCGCGATCATGCCGCTGGCCACCGCGATGGTGTACGAGATGTTCCCGCCGCACCGCCGGGGCCTCGCGCTCGGCGTCTGGGGCATCGCGATGATGGCCGCGCCCGCGCTCGGGCCGCCCGCCGGCGGCTGGGTGGTGACGGCCGCGAGCTGGCGCTGGATCTTCCTGCTGCTGACCGCCGTCGCGGTCGTCGGGCTGCTGCTCGGCCTCGCCTTGCTGCACGACACGGGACGGCGCGCCGCGCGTCCGCTCGACTGGGGCGGGTGGGTGCTCGCCGCCGCCGGGGTCATCACCCTGGTCCTGGTGTCGCGGCACGTGCCCGAGCACGGGCTGACCGCGACCGGCCTGGGGACGGCGGCGGCCGCGGTGGCGGCGCTCGCCGTCCTGGTGCGCCGGTCGCTGCGGCGGCCCGACCCGCTGATCGACTTCCGCATGTTCGCGTTCCCGATCTTCACCGCGGCGATGATCGTGATCTTCATCAACGCGCTCGCGCAGTACGCCAGGCTGACCTACCTCCCGGTCGAGTTCCAGGTCGTCCGGGACATGACGGCGCGCGACGTCGGCCTGCTGCTGTCCCCCGCCGCGATCGCGGTGGCCGTGACGATGCCGCTCGGCGGCTGGCTGGCCGACCGGATCGGCTCCCGCGTCCCGGTGCTGGCCGGCCTGGTCTGCATGGCCGTCCCGACGTTCGCCCTGGCCCGGCTGAGCCCGGACACGCCGGTGCGCTGGATCGTGGCCGTGCTGGTCGTCCAGGGGCTCGGGATGGGGATCTCGATGATGCCGACCACGGTCGCGGCGATGAACGTCCTGCCGGGACGGTTCGTCGCGCAGGCGTCGTCGCTGACGGCCCTCAACCGCCAGATCTCCGGCGCCGTCGGGACGGCCTTCCTCGCCGCGCTGCTGGTCGCCGCACTGGGCTCGGTGTCGCCCGAGGGCCCGCTCACGGCGGCCGAGACCGCCCGGGCGCAGGACGCCTACAACCACATCTTCCTCGCCACGACCTGCGCCCTCGCCGCCGCCGTCGTGCCCGCGCTCTTCCTGCCCGGCCGCCGCCGCATGCGCTGCCTCCAGCGGCAGCGGGCCGCCGAGCAGGAACTGGGCGGCTAGCTGATCGCCCAGAGCAGCGCACCGGCGAGCAGCGCGCACCCGGCGACCGAGGCCGCCATCGCGAGCGTGACGCGCCAGGACAGCGCGCGTCCCACCATGACGATCGACACCAGGCTCAGCGCGGGCAGCGCGATCAGCAGCGCCCCGGCGGCGCCCGCGCCCACGCCGAGCAGCGTGAGGCCCTGCACGATCGGGATCTCGCCGGCGGTCGGGATCACCGCGAGCGTCCCGGCGACCGCCGCGAGGACGACGGCCAGCACGCCCCACTCGGCGGCCGACCCGTCCAGCGGGAACAGCCAGCCGCGGAAGGCGCCGAGCGCGAACACCACGACCAGGTATTCGGGGACCAGCGTGACCGACATCCGCAGCAGCGCCCGCCCGAACCGGCGCGGCGCGTCCCGAAGCGCGACGTCGCCCGGCTCCTCGCCGGCCGCGTCCGGGACGGGCACGTCGGCGCCGCGGGGCGCGAGCCTGCTCACCAGCGCGGTCACCACGAACACCAGCAGGGCGCCGACGGCCAGGCGGGTGAACGTCCATTGCCACGGCGCGACGAACGCCAGGAACACGAGCACGGCC
This sequence comes from Actinomadura sp. KC06, assembly GCF_004348735.1. Lineage (GTDB taxonomy): Bacteria > Actinomycetota > Actinomycetes > Streptosporangiales > Streptosporangiaceae > Spirillospora. Next base: position 16,205 of record NZ_SMKT01000043.1, on the reverse strand, counting down.
GGGTTGAGCGTCGGGTTGCCCACCCAGTAGGCGAGCGCCGCCGGGGTGGACGCCCCGCGCCGCCGCAGCGCGGTGACCACCGGCGCGGTGCAGCAGGTGCACATCATGCCGGGCAGCGACAGCAGCCCGCCGACGAGCGAGTCGCGGTACGGGCCGCGCCCCCTGCCGAGCAGGCGCAGCAGCCAGCGGCGGGTGACCAGCGCCTCCACCGCCGCCGCGACGATCAGGCCGACGACCATCGCCTTCCACACCGAGGCGAAGTAGGACCCGGTGAACTCCCAGCCGCCGGACAGCGAGGGGCCCGCGCCGGCGTCCCCGGCCTTGTCGAGGATGGAGCCGCCCGACCATTCGGGGGTGTCCAGGAGCCCGCCGACCTTCTCGGTGTACGGCAGCCATTTCGCCCACAGCAGGCCCGCCGCCGCGATCGCGCCGAAGAGCGCGAGCGCCGCCCAGGGATTCCACCGTCCCGGAACCCGTACCGCATCCTGACCGGCCAACTGGCACCTCCACAGGGGGGATTGTTCGTACAGCGCACGTGTGAACGAGTGAAGAACCGCGGCCGGGCTCAGCGGACGACGAGGCTGCGGTCGCCTGCGGCGACCAGCTCTCCCACGATCGGCGCGCCCGGCACCTCGCCCGCGACCAGCAGCCCGCCGGACGTCTGCGCGTCGGCGAGCAGCAGCCGGGTCTCGTCGTCGGCGGAGCCGAAGTCGGTGTGCGGCGCGACCCAGTCGAGGTTGCGCCGGGTGCCTCCGCTGACGAAGCCGTCGCGCACCGCCTCCCGCGCACCGTCCAGGTACGGGACGGCCCCGGCGTCGATCACCGCCGAGACGCCCGAGGCGCGGGCCAGCTTGTGCAGGTGCCCCAGCAGGCCGAACCCCGTGACGTCGGTCGCGCAGGTGGCGCCGGCCTTCAGCGCCGCGTCTGCGGCGTCCCTGTTCAGCTCCGTCATGACGGCCACGGCCTGCTCGAACACCTCGCCGGTGGCCTTGTGGCGGTTGTTCAGCACGCCGAGCCCGAGGGGCTTGGTGAGCGACAGCGGCAGCCCCGCGCGCCCGCGGTCGTTGCGCAGCAGCCGCCCGGCCTCGGCGATGCCCGTGACCGCCATGCCGTACTTGGGTTCGAGGTCGTCCACGCTGTGGCCGCCGCCGAGGTGGCATCCGGCGAGGACGGCGACGTCCCGCCCGCCGCGCAGCACCTCGCGCGCCAGCTCGAACGGCAGCACCTCGCGCGGCCAGGCCAGCAGGTTCACCGCGACCAGCGGGCGGCCGCCCATCGCGTACACGTCCGACAGGGCGTTGGCGGCGGCGATCCGTCCCCAGTCGTACGGGTCGTCGACGACGGGCGTGAAGAAGTCCGCCGTCGCCACCACCACGGTGTCGCCGGAGATCCGGACGACGGCGGCGTCGTCCCCGGAGTCGAGCCCGACGAGCAGATCCCCGCTCGCGTCGCCGGCGGCGCCGAGGCCGGCCACCACCGCCTCCAGCTCCCCCGGCGGGATCTTGCAGGCGCAGCCGCCGCCGTGCGCGTACTGGGTGAGCCGCCGTCCGAACCGCATCGTCGCCGCCCATCATCTACAGGAAATATTCGATACAATGCTGTATAGGATACCCCACCAGGCCGTCGCCGCCGGGTCCTCGCACCGGCACGGTTCCCCGGACCGGCCGCTCGACTCGCCCCGTCCGGCGACAGTCGCGTCACGCCGCCGATCGCTCACGCCGCCCGGACGGTGCACGCCAGGCCCCCGGCGCTGACCAGAAGCGGACGTAACGGCACAGGACGGGCGGCAAACGGGGCCGCCGACGCGCGAGCCGCGAGCCCGCCGCGCCGGTCGCGATCGGGCCGCGCGCCTGCGGATGCCCGTGCCGCGAAGATCGGCGGCGCGGGCCCGGACCGCGCCGGCGACCGTCCGGACGGTGATTACGGCACCGCCATATAGGCCGACACATCATGATTTTTACCAAGATCGACATCGCTGACGTGTTATACAAAGGTGGAGCCGCGACACGGGGACGCGGACGGGGTGCGAAAACGTGGGTTGACGATGGCGGACGAGAAGCCCGGCCATGCCGGCGAGACGGTTCGCTTCGAGGTCCTGGGGCCGATGCGGATCGAGCGCGACGGGGGCGTGGTGGCGCCGCCCCGCTCGCCGATCCTGCGCGGGATCCTCGGCGCGCTGCTCGTCGCCGGGTCCCGGCCCCTCACCGCCGCCCGGCTCATCGACCTCGTCTGGGAGGACAAGGGCGAGCGGGTCGCGCCCGGCGCGGTGCAGGTGGCGGTGTCGCGATTACGCGGCTGGCTCCGCCGCACCGGCCCGGCCGGGGAGTCGTCGTGGACGCTGGCGCACGACGGCAACGGCTACCGGCTCACGGTCCCCGAGGGGACGGTGGACCTCGGCCGCTTCCGCGCCTCGGTGAAGCGGGCCGGCGCCGCCGGCGACGTCGCCGAACGGCTCCGCCTGCTCACCTCCGCCCTCGCACTGTGGCGCGGACCCGTGCTGGCGGACCTGGACGCGGTCGACCTCGCCGACCCACTGTTCCGCGCGGTCGACGACGAGGTGCAGACGATCGCGATGGCGCTGGCCGACGCGGCGCTGGCGGCCGGGCGGCCCACCGGGGTCATCGACCGGCTCTCGGCGCTCGCCGAGGCGTACCCGCTGCACGAGGGCATCGAGGGCAGGATGCTGGAGCTGCTCGCCCACGACGGCCGCGCCGCCGAGGCCCTCGCCCGCTACCGGATGTTCCACGAGCGCGTGGTGGAGGAGCTCGGCGTGGAGCCGGGCGAACGCGTCCACCGCGCCTACCTCGCGGCGCTGAGCCGCGACCACGAGCGGCCGCCCGTCCCGGACACCGCCGCCGACACCGGCGCCGCGACCGCCTCCGTGCCCGTGCCCGCGCAGCTCCCGCCGGACGTGTCCGACTTCGTCGGCAGGGCCGAGCAGGTCGCGACGCTGTCGCGGGCGCTGGCCCGCCGCCGGGCCCCGTCGCTGACCACCGTCTCCGGGATGGGCGGCGTGGGCAAGAGCGCGCTGGCCCTGCACGTCGCGCACCGGATGAAGGCCGAGTTCCCGGACGGGACCCTGTACGCCCGGCTGCGGACCGCCAACGGCGAGGGCGTCGGCGCCGCCCGGATCCTGGAGGGGTTCCTGCTGGCCCTCGGCGTCGCCGGACGGGACGTCCCGCGCTCGGCCGAGCACCGCGCCGCGCTGTGCCGGAGCCTGCTCGCGAACCGCCGGGTCCTGATCGTCCTCGACGACGCGCTCAGCGAGCGGGACGTGCGCCCGCTGCTGCCGAGCTCCCCCGGCTCGGCCGTCATCGTCACCAGCCGGGTGCCGCTCGCCAGCCTGGAGGGCGCCGTCTCCGTCGACCTGGACGTGCTCACGCCCGAGCAGGCGCTGGAGCTGCTCGGCGCGATCGTCGGGTCGGCGCGGGTCGCGGCCGAGCCGGAGGCGGCGGCGGAGATCGTCCGGCTCTGCGCGTACACGCCGCTGGCCGTCCGCATCGCGGGCGCCCGGCTGTCCGGCCGGCGGCACTGGCCGCTGACCCGGCTCGCCGCGTCGCTGCGGGACCGGCACCGGCGGCTGGACGAGCTGGCCGTCGGCGACCTCGCGGTGCGGGCCTGCTTCGAGCTCAGCTACGCGAGGCTCCCCGCCGCGACGCGCCGGCTGTTCCGCCACCTGGCGCTGCTGGAGGCGCCCGACGTCAACGACTGGGTCGCGGCGGCGCTGCTGGACGTCCCCCTGGACGTCGGCCGGCACCATCTGGAGGCGCTGGTGGACGCCCAGCTCCTCACCGTCGCGGGCTCCGGCCCCGGCGGGGCGATCCGCTACCGGTACCACGACCTCGTGCGGATCTACGCGCGGGAGCTCGCGGAGGAGCACGACCACGCCCTGACGCGCACCGCGGCCGTCCGGCGGGCGCTCGGCGCCTGGCTGGGCCTCGCGGAGCGCGCCGCGGAGCGGGTGCCCGGACACTGCTACGCGTTGATCCACGGGACGGCGCCGCGCTGGCCGCTGCCGGGCCCGGCGGCGGCCGAGCTGCTGGACGACCCGATGGCCTGGTTCCACGCCGAGCGCGACGCGCTGGCCGCCGGGGTGTTCCAGGCGTGCGCCCTCGGCCTGGACGAGTTCGCCTGGGACCTCGCGGCGTCCCAGGAGAAGTACCTCGACCTGCGAGGCATGGCGGCGGACTGGCGGCGGATGAACGAGCGGGCCCTCGACGCCTGCCGCCGGGCGGGCAACGTGCTCGGCGAAGCCGTCATGGTGCGCGGGCTGATGGAGGTGAAGACCTGGCTCTCCTCCGACCAGTCCGGCGAGGCGATGGTCAACCTGTTCAGGCGGTCGCAGGAGCTGGTGGGGCTGTTCGAGCGGGCCGGGGAGCCGCGCGGCGTCTCGGATGCGCTGGTGATGCGGAGCTGGGGCCTGCTCGCGATGGGCGAGGACGCCCGGGCGATGGAATCGGCGCGGGAGGCGCTGGACATCGCGAAGGAGAGCGACCACCCCGGCGGCGAGGCCCGCGCCCACCACATCATGGGGCTCGCGCACGGCGTGCGGAACGTCGACGCCGCCGCCGCCGAGCTGACCCGCTTCCTGGAGCTGGGCCGGCTGCTCGGCAACCCGCGGCTCGAGGCGACGGCGATGCAGTTCCTGGGCGTCGCGCGGTACCTCGGCGGCCGCGTCACGGAAGGGCACGACCTGCTCGTCCGGTCGCTGGAGATCTGCCACAGCCACCAGGACCGGTACTCCGAGGCGTTCTCGCTGCTCTATCTGGCCAAGCTCTACAGCGCGACGGGCGACGAGCGGGCCCGGCCCGCCGTGGAGGCGGTCATGTCCATCAGCCGCCGGTTCGACATGGTCCACCACCTCGCGGACGCGCTGACCGTGCTCGGGGAGCTGGAGCTCGCGTCCGGCCGTCCCGCGTCGGCGGTGGAGTGCCTGGAGGAGTCGGTGACCCTGTGGCGCAAGCGCGGCTGGCAGTCGTTCCTCGCGGGCGCGCTGCGGGCGCTGGGCCACGCGTGCCGGGCCGGCGGCGACGAGGACGCGGCGCGCAAGGCGTGGCGGGAGGCGCTCGGGCTGTTCGAGCGGCTGGACGACGCCGACGCGGTGGCCGAGGTCGGCGCGCTGCTGGACGACGGCTGACCGCCCCGGAGGCCCGTGTAAGCGATCTGTAAGCGGCCGGCGCGATACTGATCTCGTGTCCTCCGCCAACGACTCCACCGGACGGGTGCCCGCGCGTCACAGGCGCGGCGCCGACGGGTGCGGCGCGTTCGAGCGCCGCCCGGGGTCCGCGGTCCCGCCGCCGGAATCGAGCATTTCCGACTGATCAGCCGGCCCCGCCATCGCCGTCCGCTTGCCCGAATAATGCGGCCGGACGAGTTTAGCGACCCCGCTTGAATTTCGCATTTCATTTGCGACCTGCCGGGGCGCCACGTGCGCATCCTGAATGATGTGAACATTCTTCAAATTACTGCCGACAGTTCGGCGTCGCCGCGCCGCCGCGCCGTGTTCCAGCACGCTGCATTCGGGCTTTCAAGATTGGCGTCCGGCCGTTTCCGGCCACCTTCGCCTCCCGGTAGCGACCCCGAGAGCTGGGAACATGTGCGGAAATTGTAAACGCTCCACCACTTCCCGTGATCGGGATCATGCCACGCGGGCACGCATCGAGAATGGCCACTCACAGCGAGTCATTAATGGCTTCCGGCCGCCCGGAACGGTGGGGTGACCTGCTCCGTAAACGACCATTTCAAGACCATGAACAAAACCCCTAAGGGGGTCTAGGGGTGTTCCCAACATAGCGCCGCCAGAATATGCTGCGCGACGAACGACATGGAAACGCAAATACCGTAGCTTGCAAGGGGGAAGCGCAACGGTGTTGGTGGAGCGAGAAGAGACACTCACGCTGCTCGACGATCTGCTGACCGAGTCGGCACACGGAAAGGGGGTCGTGGCCGCGATCAGCGGGTCGATCGCGATGGGGAAGACATCCCTGCTCAACGCCATGATGGCGCGGGCGGAGCGGGACGGCGGGCTGGTCCTCGGGGCGGTCGGCTCGCGCGACGAGAACAGGAGGTCCTACGGCGTGCTGGGCCAGCTCCTGCACGCCGTCGAGCCGGACCGGCTCACCGGCGACCACCTGCCAGGGCTGCGCTCGGGGGCGGGGCCCGACCTGGATCCGGCGGACGTGCACGGCCGGCTGCTCGCCGTCGCGCGCGAGCTGCACGGGCTGATCATCGAGCTGGCCGCGGACCGGCGGCTGCTCATCGCCGTGGACGACATCCAGCACGCCGACATCGCCTCGCTCTGGTGCCTGCGGCATGTCGCCGAGCGCCTGACCTCGGCTCCGGTGACGCTGGCCTTCACGCGCGGGGCGCTCATCGACGAGCGGCCGCCGCCGATCCTGCACGACCTCCTCTACTGGCCGAGCGTGCGGCGGATCCACCTCGAACCGCTCTCGCCGGACGGGATCGCGGACCTGCCGTCGGCCCGGCCGTCGTGCGTCCACTCCGACCGGCTCATCGCCGAGATCCACTCGCTCAGCGCGGGCAACCCGCTGCTGGCGCGGGCGCTCATCGAAGAGCACAGGTTCTGCGCCGACTACGCGGAGCCGGGCGCCCGGCCGCGCGCGGCCGGCGCCGCGCCGGGCGAGCTGCCCACCGGGCACACCTTCCACCAGGCGGTCCTCGCCTGCATGCACCGGCTGGGCTCGGGGGCCGTCCGGCTGGCCCGCAGCATCGCGCTGCTGGACGGATCGGCCAGCACCCTGCTGCTGAGCCGGCTGAGCGGCATCGACGCCGAGCTCGTCGAGCGGTTCGTCCGGGCGCTGACGACGATCGGCGTGCTGCACCGGACGAGGTTCCGGCACCGGGCCATCCAGCAGTCGATCCTCCAGGAGATCCCGCTCGGCGAGGGCGCCGCGCTGCGGCACTGGACGGCCCGGCTCCTGCACGAGGACGGGGCCCCTCCGCACACGGTCGCCCCGCTCCTGCTGGACGCGGGCCCGCTGCGGGAGGACTGGGTGCCCGCGGTCCTGCGCGGCGGCGCGCGGCAGGCCCTCACCGACAACGACGTCGCCCGGGCGCTGCGGTACCTGGAGCTGGCCGGCGAGTGCTGCGCGGACGAGGCCCGGCGGATGTCCGTCCGGGCGGAGTTCGCCGGCGTCCAGTGGCAGCTCAGGCCCGCCACGTCCGACCAGCATTTCCTCGCCCTCAAGGGCCCGATCCTCGACGGGACGCTGACCGGCGCCGACGCCCTCCAGGCGGTCCGGGGCATGCTGTTCGGCCTCGACGTCGACGACGCGCTGGAGGCCATCGACCACCTCAACGTCCAGGACGGGGAGGACGCCGTGCTGGAGGCCGAGCTGCGCGGCACCCGGCTGTTCCTCGCCACCGAGTTCCCCGGCGCGCTGGACCGGACGGCCCGGCCGCTCCCGGCCGCCGCCGTCTCGGTGACGGCGCCGGCGGAGGTGCGCGCCGCGCACGCCCTGGCGCTGGTGCTGGAGCGGGGCGCCGACGAGTACGCGGTGGCGCTCGCCGAGCAGGTGCTGCAGAGCGGCCGGATACGGCCGTCCTGGGTCGTCAAGGCGTTCCCTTCGGCGCTGATGGCGCTGGTGTACGCCGACCGGCTGGAGGCGGCCTCGGACTGGTGCGAGCGCCTGATGGCGGAGGTCGAGGAGCACGACGTGCCCGCCTGGCGCGCGGCCGCCGAGGCGCTCACCGCGGTGGTGGCGCTCCGCCGGGGACGGCTCACCGACGCGGTCGAGCACGGCGAGGCGGCGTTCGCGGCCCTGGTCGAGCACAAGTGGAACATCGCCGGGGCGATGGCCCTCGCCACGCTGATCGAGGCGCACACCGCGCAGGGCGACCACCAGGCGGCGGCGCGTTACGCGGCGCTGGAGGCGCCGCCGGCGCTGTTCCTCAGCCGTGCCGGGCTGCACTACCTGTACGCGCGCGGCCGCCACCATCTGGCGACGGCCAACAACTACATGGCCCTGTCGGACTTCCTGGAGTGCGGCAAGCTCATGCGGCACTGGGACATCGACACGCCCGCGCTCGCGCCGTGGCGGCTCGGCGCCGCCGAGGCGTGGCTGGAGCTGGGCGACCGGCCGCAGGCGGCACAGCTCATCGACGAGCAGCTCACGCGGACGGACCCGGCCCTCGCCCGCTCACGCGGGATGGTGCTGCGCGGCCTGGCGGCGGTGCGGGCGCCCGCGAAGCGGCCCACCATCCTGCAGGACGCGCTGCAGCTGCTGGAGAGCAACGGCTCCTGGTACGAGGCGGCCTGCGTCCTGGCCGACCTGAGCGACGCCTACCAGTCGCTCGGGGAGAAGGCCAAGGCCAGGACGATCGCGCGCCGGGCCTGGCGGATCGCCAAGAGCTGCCACGCTGAGGCGATGTGCCAGACGCTGCTGCCGACCTACTCCCCCGGCGCCGCGGGCACGGGCGAGCCGGGCGGCGGCGCCGACACCGACTACACGACGTTCGCGCGGCTGAGCGACTCCGAGCGCCGCGTCGCGGTGCTGGCGGCGCAGGGCTACACCAACCGCGAGATCGCTGACAAGCTCTTCATCACCGTCAGCACGGTGGAGCAGCACCTGACGCGGGTCTACCGCAAGATGGACATCAGGAACCGGGAGCAGCTGCTGACCAGGATCCATCTCGACAGCAGTTCCAAGGCCGTGTCCTGATCCGTTCGTTCGTCTCTCTTTCGAGCCGTCCGCCTCCAGGGTGAACGGGCCTCCCGGCCCGCGTCTCCCTGGGGGCGGTCGGTTTTCCGGGACGATCACGAGTCCCCGCGGCGGCGATGGCGGCTGATGTCGATGACCTCGGCGCCGAGCACGCGCTGCAGGAAGCCGGTCACGCTGGTGACCACGTCCGCGAGGTTGTCCTCCAGGAACAGCGCGCCGCCCGGAAGCATCTTGATCTGGAATTCCCGTTCGGTGTGCTCCCGCCACACGAGGACGTCGCTCACGTCCGCCCGCGCGTCGTCCTCGCCGCCCAGCGCCAAGATCGGGACCTGGACCCGGACCCGCTCGTCGCAGCCGCAGCCCGCGTCCGCGCCGGGGGCGCCCGGGACGACGTCCGCGCCGCCTCCCAGGCGGCACGGCGCGGGGCAGCCGGAGGCGACCAGCGCCATCGGGTCGATGCCGCGCTCCCGCTCCAGCCTGACCGCCATCTCGAAGCCCAGCACGGCGCCGGCGCCGTGCCCGAAGAGCAGGACGGGACGGTCGGTCCGGCCGCGGACCTCGTCCACGAGACGGACGGCGCGCTCCCGCAGGCACTCGCGCACCGGCACCCAGGGACAGACCCACCGGTCCGGGTACTGGACGGCGAGGACCTCGATCGACGGCGCCAGCGCCTCGGCGAACGCGCCGAAGAACCCGGCCGGACGGTCCACGTCCGGCAGGCACACCATGAGCGCTCTGCTCCGGGTGCTCGGGCGGAACCGCAGGAGGGTCGGCTCCGCGGGCGTGTTCCCGGACATGGGGAGAATCCTCACGTGTGACGGTCCGTGCGATGGGCGGTCAGCCGGAGGTCCAGGCGCGCGGCGAACGGTACGGGCGCGGCGACCAGCGCGGCGCGGGCCGCGCCCGCGTCGCTCCGGCGCCGTCGGCGGCGGTGCGTCCCCTGCCCGCCACGGCCAGCAGCGCCACGACGACCGCCGCGATCTCCTCGTCGCCGGGTTCCCCGCGCACCACGCGCAGGACCGGGTTCCTCTCCGTCTCCATGCCGGGCCGTCACATCGGGAGGTTGCCGTGCTTGCGGGACGGCAGCCGCGCCTCCTTGCCGCGCAGCATCACCAGCGCGTCGATGAGGACGGCACGCGTGTCGGCGGGGTCGATCACGTCGTCGACCAGGCCCCGCTCGGCGGCGTAGTACGGGTGCATGAGCTCCTGCCTGTACTCCTTGATGCGCTGCGCCCTGGCCTCGTCGGGGTCGGGCGCGGCGGCGATCTCCCGCCGGAACACGACGTTCGCGGCGCCCTCGGCGCCCATGACCGCGATCTCGTTGGTCGGCCACGCGAACGACAGGTCGGCGCCTATCGACCGGGAGTCCATCACGATGTACGCCCCGCCATAGGCTTTGCGGAGAATCACCTGAACGCGCGGAACGGTCGCGTTGCAGTACGCGTACAACAGTTTCGCGCCGTGTCTGATAATGCCGCCGTGTTCCTGGTCCTTGCCCGGGAGGAAGCCCGGAACATCGACCAGCGTGACCAACGGAATGTTGAAGGCATCGCACGTCTGGACGAATCTCGCCGCCTTTTCCGAGGCGTGGATGTCCAATACTCCGGCCATCGCGGACGGCTGGTTGGCGACGATCCCGGTGAGCTGGCCGCCGAGCCGGGCCAGGGCGCAGACGACGTTGGCGGCCCACCGGGAATGCAGCTCGAAGAACTCGCCGCCGTCGACGAGCTCCTCGATCACCGCGCGCATGTCGTAGGACCGTTTCGGGTCCGGCGGGACGAGGTCGAGCAGGGCCTCGGTCCGGCGGTCCGGCGGGTCGTCCGCCGGTCCCGGGGGCGGCAGCTCGCGGTTGTTGGACGGCAGCAGCGACAGCAGGTACCTGACCTCCTCCAGGCACTCCTCCTCGTCGTCGCAGACGATCGTCGCGGCGCCCGACACCGACCCGTGGACGTCGGCGCCGCCGAGCCCGTCATGGGAGACCGCCTCGCCGGTCACCGCCTTCACCACGTCCGGTCCGGTGATGTACATCTGCGAGGTGTCGCGGACCATGAACACGAAGTCGGTGAGCGCCGGCGCGTAGGTCGCCCCGCCGGCGCACGGCCCGAGGATCACGCTGATCTGCGGGATCACGCCCGACGACCGGACGATCCGGCGGAAGATCCCGCCGTATCCGGCGAGCGCCGTGACGCCCTCCTGGATGCGGGCGCCCGCGCCGTCGTTCAGGCCGACCAGCGGCGCGCCGGCCGACTCGGCCAGGTCCATCACCTTGTGGATCTTCTCCGCGTGCGCCTCGCCGAGCGATCCGCCGAAGATCCGGAAGTCGTGCGCGTAGGCGAACACGGTGCGGCCCATGACCTTCCCCCACCCGGTCACCACGCCGTCGGTCGGGGGGCGCCGGGCCTCCAGCCCGAACCCGCTGGAGCGGTGCCTGCGCAGCTGCTCGATCTCGCGGAACGTGCCGGGGTCGAAGAGCCTCTCCAGGCGCTCGCGGACGGTCAGCTTCCCGCGGGCGTGCTGCCGCTCGGTCGACTCGGGCGAGGGACCCTGCTCGGCGACGTCCTTGACGCCGTGCAACTCGGCGACGCTCGACCGCATATCGAGAGGCCGTTCCGCCGCCGCGGCCCCGGCGATGTCCGGGGCGCCGTTCACGCCCACCGAATCCGCGTCCGCAACTATGGTCATACAACCTCTCCTCGACGGTCACTTTGGCCGGGGAACTTCGGGCCAAGGCGTATCCAGCCGATTCCAAGGTCACCCGGCGGCGCCCGCGAATTCAACCCCGTGGATTCTCTTAGGGGAGCTTAGGGGTTGGGCGGAATACGGCACGGCGGCATGATGATCCGATGCCACCCTCCTTTCATTCGCGGGTGAAGAACGGGAGAAGATGACGACGATGGCGCATTCGAGCACGGTCGGCGACACGTGGGTCCGGCGGTTCCACGAGGACCCCGGCGCGGCGGCGCGGCTGGTGTGCTTCCCGCACGCCGGCGGCGCGGCGAGCTTCTTCTTCCCCGTCTCGGCGGCGCTGCGGCCGCGGACGGAGGTGCTGGCCGTCCAGTACCCGGGCCGCCAGGACCGGCGCGCCGAGGCCCCGATCACCGACATCGGGACGCTCGCGGACCTGGTCTTCGACGCGCTGCGTCCCCGGCTCGACGACCGTCCCGTCCTGTTCTTCGGCCACAGCATGGGCGCGATCGTGGCGTTCGAGGTGGCGCGGCGGATGGAGCGGGAGGACGGCCGCTCGCCGGCGGCGCTGGTCGCCTCCGGGCGGCGCGCACCGTCCCGGCGACGCGAGGAGAGCGTCCACCTGCGCGACGACGACGGCCTGATCGCGGAACTGAGGCGGCTGAACGGCACCGGCGGCGCGCTGCTGGAGGACGAGGAGCTGATCCGCATGTTCCTGCCGGCCGTCCGCGGCGACTACGAGGCGATCGAGACCTATGTCTGCCCGCCGGGCCCGCCGCTCAACTGCCCCGTCACCGTGTTCGTCGGCGACGACGACCCGCACGTGACGCTGGACGAGGCGCGGGCGTGGCGCGAGCACACGACCGGCCCGTTCGGCATGCAGGTCTTCGAGGGCGGCCACTTCTACCTGACCGCGCGTCCTCAGGAGACGCTCGCACGGCTCTCCGACGTCCTGTCGGCGCACACCTGACGCGAGCGCACCCCTACCGCTGGCACGTTCCCGGACGCCGGCGCATTCCAGGTCACAGCCAGGTCCGTTCATAGTGAGGGAGGCGCGCGGCGCCATGACGAGTCATTCCGGCCGTGCCCCGTCCACCGTTACCGCGGCGGAGCACGAGGCGATCGCGATCATCGGCATGGCGTGCCGGCTCCCCGGGGCGCCCGATCCGGGGGCGTACTGGCGGCTGCTCCGCGCGGGCGCCGACGCCGTCGCCGAGGTTCCGGCGGACCGCTGGGACGCGGCCCCCGAGGAGCGCAAACGGCCCGGCGTCCGGTACGGCGGGTTCCTCGACGACGTGGCGGGGTTCGACGCCGGCTTCTTCGGGATCTCGCCGCGTGAGGCCGCCGCGACGGACCCGCAGCAGCGGCTGACGCTGGAGCTCGCCTGGGAGGCGCTGGAGGACGCGGGCATCGTCCCCGCGGCGCTCGCCGGCAGCGGGACCGGCGTGTTCGTCGGCGCGATGTCGAACGACTTCGCGGCGCTCGTCCAGGACCCGGAGTCGGTGACCGCGCACACCCTCACCGGCACGCAGCGCGGCATCATCGCCAACCGCGTCTCGTACACGCTCGGCCTGCGCGGACCCAGCCTCACGGTGGACTCCGCGCAGGCGTCGGCGCTGGTGGCGGTGCATCTGGCGGCCGAGAGCCTGCGGAGCGGCGAGTCGGAGCTCGCGCTCGCCGGCGGCGTCAACCTGAACCTGGTGCCCGGCGGCGCGGTGACGGTGGCCGAGTTCGGCGGGCTGTCGCCGGACGGCCGGTGCTTCACCTTCGACGCCCGCGCCAACGGGTACGTCCGCGGTGAGGGCGGCGGCGTGGTCGTCCTCAAACCGCTGGCCCGTGCCGTGGCGGACGGCGACGACGTCCACGGCGTGATCCTCGGCAGCGCGGTGAACAACGACGGCGCGACCGAGGGGCTGACCGTGCCCAGCGCGGAGGCCCAGGCCCGCGCGATCCGGCTGGCGTGCCGCCGCGCCGGCGTCGGCCCGGCCGCGCTCCAGTACGTCGAGCTGCACGGCACCGGCACCCCGGTCGGCGATCCGCTGGAGGCGGCCGGGCTCGGGAGCGCGCTCGGCGACGCCGCGGGCCGCCCGGCCGTCGCCGTCGGCTCGGCCAAGACGAACGTGGGCCACCTGGAGGCGGCCTCGGGCATCGCCGGGCTGATCAAGGCGGTGCTGAGCATCCGGCACCGGGAGATCCCCGCCAGCCTCAACTTCGCGACGCCGAACCCGCGCATCGACCTGGACGCGCTCGGGCTGCGGGTGCAGCGCGAGACCGGGCCGTGGCCGCGTCCGGACGAGCCGCTGCTGGCCGGGGTCAGCTCGTTCGGCATGGGCGGCACCAACTGCCATGTCGTGCTCGGCGACCCGCCGCCGTCCCCGCCCCGCTCAGGGACCGGGCCCGGCGGGACCGGCGCCGTCGTCGCGTGGCCGGTGTCCGGGCGGACCGAGGCCGCGCTGCGCGCCCAGGCGGGGCGGCTCAGGGCGCATCTCGACGGGCCCGCCGACGCCGACGACCTGGATGACGTCGGCTGGACGCTGGCCGCCGCCCGCACCCACTTCGAGCATCGTGCCGTCGCGCTCGGCGCCGGCCGCGATGACCTGCTGGCCGCGCTGGACGCGATCGCGACGGGAGCCGACTCCGCCGATGTGGTGCGCGGCGCGGCCGTCGACGGCGGCAAGGTCGCGCTGCTCTTCCCCGGCGTCGAGGACGGGGCCTTGCTGGACGGGACGGCGCGTGACCTGCTCGCATCGTCGGAGGTGTTCCTGGAGCAGATCGAGGCGTGCGCCGCCGCGCTGGACGTCCACACGGGCTGGTCGCTGCTGGACGTGCTGAACGGTGTCGCTGGAGCGCCGTCGCCCGACGACGACGCCGTCGCCGAGCCGGTCCTGTTCGCCGTCACGGTCGCACTGGCCCGGGTGCTGGAGTCGCTGGGCGTGCGGGCGGACGCCGTCCTCGGCCACGGCCGGGGCCGGATCGCCGCCGGGTGCCTCGCGGGCACGCTGACCCTGGACGACGCCGCCCGGCTCGTGGCGGCGGGCGGCGACGCGCCGTCCGGGCCCGTCCCGTTCGAGGCGGCGGTGCGGGACCTGGCCCGCGACGGTCACCGGACGTTCGTCGAGGTGAGCCCGCGGCCCGTCCTGGACGCGATCGTCCGGGAGGCCCTCGACGGCGTCACGGACGAGCACGACTCCCTCGTGGTGGGTTCGCTGCGCCACGGCGAAGAGTCGTGGCGCGCGCTGCTGGAGACGGTGGCCGCGCTGCATGTCCGCGGGGTCCCGGTGACCTGGCCCGCGGCGTCCGAGGGACGGCGGGCCCGCCGTGTCGCGCTGCCCACGTACGCCTTCCAGCGCGAACGGCACTGGCCCGGCGAGCGCGCGGACGCCGTTGATGGCTCCGGAGTTGCGTGGACGCCGCGGACGCCGGACCCGTCCGGCGCGGAGGAGCGGCAGGCGATGCTCGACCTCGTCCGGACGCACGCGGCCGACGTCCTCGGCCACGCCGCCGCCGGTGCGGTGGGTGCCGGGCACACCTTCAAGGACCTCGGCGTGGACTCCGCGCTCGCCGTCGAGCTCGGGGAGCGCCTGGCCGAGGTCACCGGGCTGCCGCTGCCGGCCACGGCCGTCTACGACCATCCCACCCCGGCGAAGCTGGCCGAGTACCTCCGTGACCGGCTCGGTGCGGACGCGGGCCCGGTCGCGGCGCCGGCCGCCATGAGCGCCGACGAGCCGATCGCCATCGTCGGGATGGGCTGCCGCTATCCCGGCGGCGTCACCAGCCCGGACGAGCTGTGGCGCCTGGTCGCCGACGGCGTGGACGCGATCACCGATTTCCCGGACGACCGCGGCTGGGACATCGAGGACCTGTACGCGCCCGAGCCCGGCGTGCCTGGGAAGAGCTATGTCCGGCGCGGCGGCTTCCTCGACGGCGCCGACCGGTTCGACGCGGCGTTCTTCGGCATCGGCCCCCGGGAGGCGACGGCGATGGACCCGCAGCAGCGGGTGCTGCTGGAGGTCGCCTGGGAGACGCTGGAGCGGGCGGGCATCGACCCGCTGACGCTGAACGGGACCCGGACCGGCGTGTTCGTCGGGGCGATGTCCCAGGAGTACGGGCCGCGCCTGCACGAGCCGTCCGAGGGCGGCGGCTACCTGCTCACCGGGAACACGGCGAGCGTCGCGTCCGGGCGCATCGCGTTCGTGCTCGGGCTGGAGGGCCCGGCGCTGACCGTGGACACGGCGTGCTCGTCCTCGCTCGTCGCGATCCACCAGGCCGCCCAGGCGGTCCGCAACGGCGACTGCTCGCTGGCGCTGGCGGGCGGCGTCACGGTGATGGCGACTCCGGGCATGTTCGTGGAGTTCAGCCGCCAGCGCGGTCTGGCTCCGGACGGGCGCTGCAAGCCGTTCTCGGCTCGTGCCGACGGCACCGCGTGGAGTGAGGGTGCCGGGTTGCTGCTGCTGGAGCGGCTATCGGACGCCGAGCGCAACGGTCACCCCGTGCTGGCCGTCATCCGGGGCAGCGCGGTCAATCAGGACGGTGCCTCCAACGGACTCACCGCACCCAACGGGCCCGCCCAGCAACGCGTCATCCACCAAGCCCTCACCAACGCCCACCTCACCCCCCACGACATCGACGCCATCGAAGCCCACGGCACCGGCACCACCCTCGGCGACCCCATCGAAGCCCACGCCCTCCTCAACACCTACGGCAAACACCGCCCCCCAAACCGCCCCCTCTACCTCGGCTCCCTCAAATCCAACATCGGCCACACCCAAGCCGCCGCCGGCGTCGGCGGCATCATCAAAATGATCCAAGCCATGCACCACGCCCACCTCCCACCAACCC
>NZ_SMKT01000412.1 GCF_004348735.1 Actinomadura sp. KC06 | reverse complement strand
GGTGGCGGGTGGTGCGGCGGCGCGGGTGAAGCGGGGGTTGCGGGAGGCGCTGCTGGCTCGTCCGGCGGGTGATGCGGGGGCGCGGGTGACGTTGCTGACGCGGGGGCTGGACGCGGTGGATCCTTTCTTCACCGGGTATGTGCCGCAGTTGCTGGCGGCGTGTGTGGTGCCGGTGGTGGTGCTGGCGCGGTTGGTGACGGTGGACTGGGCGTCGGCGGTGGTGGTGCTGGTGACGGTGCCGCTGGTTCCGGTGTTCGGTGCGCTGGTGGGGATGCGGACGGCGGCGCTGACGGGGCGGCAGTGGGCGCTGCTGCACCGGCTGGGCGGGCATTTCCGGGATGTGCTGGCGGGTCTGCCGACGTTGCGGGCGTTCGGGCGGACGGGGCACCAGTCGGGTGTGGTGCGGGAGCTGGCGGACGGTCATCGGCGGGCGAGCGTGCGGGCGCTGCGGGTGGCGTTCTTGTCGTCGCTGGTGCTGGAGCTGGTGTGCGCGCTGTCGGTGGCGCTGGTGGCGGTTCCGGTGGGGTTGCGGCTGCTGGAGGGGCGGATGGCGTTGTCGGCGGGGCTGCTGGTCCTGGTGTTGACGCCGGAGGTGTATCTGCCGTTGCGGGCGCTGGGGCAGCGGTTCCATGCGAGTGCGGAGGGTGTGGCGGCGGCGGAGGCGGCGTTCGCGGCGCTGGACGTCCCGGCGCCGCGGGCGGGTGGCCGGGTGG
>NZ_SMKT01000411.1 GCF_004348735.1 Actinomadura sp. KC06 | reverse complement strand
TCCCCGCCCGGTCCCGTCCGGCCGGTGTCGGGGCGGGTGCCGTCAGCGTCCAGGCGGCCCACGTCCCGCAAGTGGAGGTCTCTGTGGGTACGCTCCATCGGCGCGCCGAGCAGCCGCACACTTTCGGCCCACCGATGCCACGCCTCAGTCCGCAGCAGGTCCAGCTCTCGCCAGACCGCCGCCGGGACCAGCCCCACCACCAGATCACGCACCGCGACCCCGCCGACCCGGCCATCTGCGGGCAGATCGGTCCACACCGATCGTTTCGCGGTCGCCACATGCAGCCACCCGAACGGCGACGAATCACCGCTCACCAAGCCGCCACCGGCAGCGGCCCGCGCAGCACGCGGCCCCGCGCCCTCCAGCACGCCGCACCCCGCCACCGCCCGCAGCACCCGACGCCGTCGCCGTTCGCGCACCTTCACTGACCGCAGCCATGTCGGCCCCGCCGGTTCGGTCATCACGTAATGCAGCCGCGCCGCCCCCGTCTCACCGACGAAGATCACGAACGCGCACTCACCACGCGTCCAGGCCGTGTCCCGGCCGCCGACCGCCACCACGGCCCCCGCCGGAACCTGCCGACAAAAAAAAAACAGATCAAGGATGTATAACTTATTTGGCAGCGACAGCTGTCTCTGATGCACATTTGCCAGACAACGAGACGAAGGAGAATCTCGTAGGCCGTGGTCTGGTTGTACACCAAAAGTATCGATAGAGACT
>NZ_SMKT01000410.1 GCF_004348735.1 Actinomadura sp. KC06 | reverse complement strand
ACCGGGGTCAGATGCCCGCCCCGCCACCCGCCCGCCGCCGACGCCGCCGCGTTCGTCACCCGCTCGCTGGCGGCCGCCGGAACTTCGCCCGAACCGCGGCCCCTGCGGCAGGCCGTGCTGACCGTGCACGCCTCCGCCGAGGAACTCGCCGACCGGTTCCGCGTCACCGGCGCGGAAATCGAACCCGTCGACGAGCGCACCTGCGTGCTGCGCACCACCCCCGACTCCCTGGAATGGACGGCCCTGCGCATCGCCTACCTCGACCTGGACTTCGACGTTCACGGCCCGCCCGACCTCACCGCCCGCCTCGCCGCAATGGCCGCCCGCCTCTCCCGCGCCACCACCCCGGACACCGGTGGGAGGACGAACCCGTAACCCAGGAGCCGCTGCAGGCCGCCCCCGCCCGCACCGATGGCGGATGAGCGCACCGCGCAGCACGAGGACGCACCCGACCAGGCCGCACCCCGCGCGTGTACCCAAGCCCGAGCCGAGGCCGGGCGCGACGTCCACCGGCGGGGTGCGCCTTGCCGGAGGTCCGGGGACGGACGGGCTAGCGGGCTCGGCCGTCCGGTTCGGGTGCGGTGGGTTCACCGGCCTGTGCCGCTACTGGTTCGCGGAGGACGCACCCGCGCAGCCCGCGCGTGTACCCAAGCCCAGGTCGGACGCGGGCCGGGCCCGGGCGGGGCGCCGTCTCCGGCGGGGGGCGCCTCGCCGGTCGTCCGGGGCGGCGGCTAGCGGGCCTGGTCGTCCGGTTCGGGTGCGGCGGGGGCACTGGCCTGTGG
>NZ_SMKT01000409.1 GCF_004348735.1 Actinomadura sp. KC06 | reverse complement strand
GGCTCGGGGTGGGACGGGACGTGATCGAGGACGGGAAGGTCGCCGTGTCCGAGATCGCCACCAACGCTCTCCGGCACGGCAAGCCCGTGCCCGGTGGCCGTCCGCCCATCGCGCCCGAGCTGTGGATCTGGGCGCGGACCGTCCCCGCGCCGGAGCTCGTCGTCTCCGTCTTCGACGGCGCGCGGGCGACGCTGCCGCAGGCGTCCACCAGCGGGCTGCTCGACGAACACGGCAAGGGCCTCGGGCTGGTGGCGGCGTTCACCGCCGCTTGGGGGTGCAGCCGGACGCGGTCACGGGTCGCGAGTCCCGTCGTCCGGGGCAAGGCGGTCTGGTTCGCGCTGCCGCTTCCCCACGACTGGCCGGGCCGGACGCTCGAACTCCACCCCGGCACGGCCGCGCAATGCCTCCTGCTGTGCGTCACGCGGCGCGGGTTTCCCGGGATGCGGACCAGCGACCAGCGCGGTGTGTCCGTCCTGGTGCTGCCCGGCCTCAACGTGTGGGTGCACCCGCAACACTTCTCCTGGCAGGGCGGGCCGGGGCGCTACCTTCAGCGGCCGCTCATCGACCTGCAGGAGACGGCGGAGCACATCGTCCGCCAACTGGACGGCATCCGCGTTCCGGCTCCCGCGCCGTCCCCTTGACGACTCGGATGGCGGACGGCCCCCAGAACAGTCCATGACCTCGGTCTTCTCCAGGCGGGAAGTTGAACGATCAAGGGCTGTCCTCGTTGCCGGGTGAAGTGTTGCTGCCGCATGAGCACGGGGACAGGGGCGACTGGGAGGGGCTGGGCG
>NZ_SMKT01000042.1 GCF_004348735.1 Actinomadura sp. KC06 | reverse complement strand
ACCCACGACCGGCTCCCCGACCGGGTCGCCCCCGTCCCCCCGCACTCACACCCACGTCCTGAATAGGCTGTCCCGGTGCGCCCTCCGAAGGGCCGCCACCAGGCCGGACCCATCAGAGCGCCGCCGGACGGGAAACGCACGGCGATGAGACAGGCAAGAAGCGCCGATTTGACGGTCGTCCATTCGGCGGCGCTCACCGCGAACATCGACGAGTCGTGGTCGACGCGAGAACGGCCGCCCGGTCGACATTCGCCAGATCGTCGCGATGCCGGGCCCGGCCTGCCCGACGACCTGGCGAAGCTCCTTCGCGAAAGAATGCAGCCCGGCCCTTCCAAGGGACGAACGCACCCGGCGAATATGTGCGGCGAACTGCCGCAGCCAGGGGGTGGCACGTCCGAGCGGCTCGGAGTGCCGGTGTCCTGCATGGCCTGCCCCCGGGGGCTTCGAGAGGAGTGCGTGTCGCGCGAAAGGTACCGGCATCCACGGTCAGCGCGGCCTGGCTCTTGGTGGCGCCCGGCGTGGTCGCGGGTCTTCTGCCCTGGTGGATCACTGGATGGCGGCCCCGTGGCCTCGGAATCTGGTGGCTGCCCCTGCTCGCCGTCGGCGCAGGGCTGATCTTCCTGGGCGGGGCGGTGTTGCTGCACGCGTTCGCCCGGTTCGTACGGGAGGGATGCGGCACGCCCATGCCGGCCGCCGCGCCGGAACGGCTCGTGGTGAGCGGGGCCTACCGGTATGTGCGTAACCCCATGTACGTGGCGGTCCTCGCGGTCATCCTCGGCCAAGCCTTGGTGCTCGCCCGGCTCGAACTGGTCTGGTACGCGGTCGCTGTGTTCGTGACATGCGCCGGATTCGTCCACCTGTACGAGCAGCCTGCCCTGCACCGGCGATTCGGCGGCGCCTACGAGGAGTACCGGCGCGCGGTCCCGGCCTGGATGCCGCGCCTGCGTCCATGGAACCCGTGAGACCACGGCGTCTCTAGCTCACTCCATGCGAACTGCTCAGGCAGCCTCGCCGCACCATGCGCACGCTCAGGCGACCGCTTAGCCGCTGATCGAGCTGGACGTAGGGCACGAAGAGCTCTCGAACAGGGCAGCCTTCAGGCGTTGTGGGGCCGGTCGAGCAGCAGATCGGCGGCGCGGGCGAGGACCTGGGCCCGGGTACGGCCGCCGTGGTCGGCGGCGAGGAAGTGCTCGCCGATCGCCGCGCAGAACGCGAGCAGGCTGCGGGCCTCGACCTCGTCGGCGTCGGCGCAGAAGGAGCCGATCACCTCGCGCAGCAGGGCCATGCGCCGGTTGTCGACCCGCCGCAGGCGTGCGGCGACCGCCATGTCGCGCCGCGCCCAGTTTCGGATCGCGAGGTCGATGGGCAGCAGGCGGTCGCTGGAGAAGGTGAGCCCGCCCGCGCGCTGGACCTTGGTCTTCGGGTCGCCGCCCTCGCGCTCGACGCGGTCGATCACGTCGTCGACGCTCTCCCGCTCCCAGACGTCCAGCATCGCCTCCAGCAGCGCGTCGCGGTCCGCGAAATACCCGTAGAACCCGCCTTTGGTGACACCGAGCCTCTTCGCCAGCACCTCGACACGGACGGCGTCCGGACCGCCGGCGGCCAGCGCCCGCAGCCCCTCCTCGATCCACCTGTCACGCGGCGTGCGAGTCGCGCCCACGATGTGCCCCACCTCACCTCTCCACCGCATATACGCCACCGTATACATCGCCTAACCTTTGTCTATACGCTACCGTATACATGAATGGAGCCCACGAAATGACCACCGGCCTGGTCGACAGATCCGTGGGGACGGACGACGTCCCGCGCCCCGTCCGCACCCTCAGCTCGCTGTCCGACATCGACTACGTCGATATGTTCACCCTCACCACCGATAGGGACGCGACACCGGAACAGTGGGCCCGGGCGATGTTCGGCGACATTCCCACCCCCGCGGAACGATTCATCTGGCGCGCCCTGCTTGGCCTGCGGCTCGCCAAGGGCCGATCACCGGACACCGTGGCCGGATGGCAGATCACCGGACGCGGCCGGAACTGGATCCGGCTCGAGGCCGCGTCCTGGTTCCTGACCGGCAACCTTCTCGTCCAGACGACAGACGGACACGTTTCGCTGGCGACCTTCCTCCGCTACGACCGGCTCCTCGGCCGTCTCGCGTGGTCCCCGCTATCCGCCGTCCACCGGCGGCTGGCACCCGGCCTGCTCCAAGACGCAGCAACAAGAATCCGCCCGCCCAAATAGCACCCAGCTCACCTCGTCGCGGTCTACACACCCCATCACCCAGATAGCCTGGCGCGGCGTTCACAAAGTGTCCAAGCTCTCAAACGCGGGGTACTAGGCGTTCTGCAACCGGCTGATCGTCCAGCCCGCCCGCTACGGATGGTCGCCCCTGTTCGCCAGCTGCGTTACTCTCCTGAACTTGAGAAATGGCTGACTCTGCCCTACCCGCTCCATCAGGCTAAGAAGGAGGCCGAGTACGCATCTGCCGATAGCGCCGACCGATCCGCATCCAGCCAGAATCTCGCCGGCTGGACGGCATTGCGGAGGCACGGGTCTGGGTGGGACCCAGAGGGCGCGCGGCCTTACACCCGACGGCCTCTGCGGGCTTTGGTCGGGAAATCCCGTGGTCTCACGGAGTCATCGCAGCTTCTTCTCGAACTCGCTTGCTCCATTCGTTCCTACCTGTGGAGTCCATTCCCTTCAGTTCGGGTCATCGCAGCGAAGGTGACCTCCGTGGAGTTCCCCGCGCGGCGCGCGAAGAAATGCGCTTGCCGTCACTTCGGTGGCCAAGTGAGGGGATTTCCTATTTCCATTCATGAAGCACAGGAACCGATCTCACCAGGCATGCTCCGGGGGCCCGATCACCAGGTCGACAATGGCTCACGATTGTGCGAAATATTATCGAGCCTGTCTCCAATGGAGATCGTTGACGGCTGCCTGCCCTGCGCCCCACTGCAGGATCGAGCGATGCTCGCTCTCCATACCGTTGAGACTTGATCCGCACTGATTGTCCGCGCTCTGCCACCAGGCCAGTGATTTGTCCGTACCCTTGGAAGGTCGCCGACCGGCCGTGTCCAGCGACCGCACACGCGGAGGGACAAGTTTCGATGGCAAAGCCGCTGACGATGGAAGTGCTTTTGTCAACGCTGTTGACCCTGGACGAGATAGGAACCGCGCTGACGCAATTGATCATCAGGGTGCGGATCAGCAGGACAGGTGTCACCCACGCACCTCAATGTCGGCAGGTCGGCAAAAATACCGCGCCCGAGGAGGTCACGACCGTCAGTGAGCTCCGCAGCGGTGGCGAGTTCCGGCCTTGTCGAACGTGCGGTGGAGCTGTCGTCGAAGAGCTCTCCGCAGTCCAGGCCGAGCAGCTTGCGGCACTCAGTCCGGTCCTGGAGAGACGCCTTATGCAGGCAGGTGAACAGGAGCGGGTCAGGCTGGAGGAGCAGGAGCGAATACGCCCTGCCGACTTGATCGATGAACGCGCGGGATCCATCGTGAACCGCTGGGACTGGAAGATCGAAGAGGAAAGGAGGCTTGCAGCCCGGTACCCGGCGGAACACCGTACCGCAGTCGTCGCTTGCGACGACTGCGATGCTGAGGCGACCGTCAGCTTCGATCCGCGATCTCTTGAGGTCTCCTACGTCTGTCCATCCGATTCGGAACATGGTTTCGCCCGCCTGGGTGATGGCGGAAGGCGGCTGGCCGCGTGGGTGCACTGCGGGGCGAATGAGCTGGTCGCCCTCGGCCTGGTTGCGCCGGTGCTCGCTGGAGGAGACGACGCCTGGGCCACGACGTATGCCACTCGGGTCGAGGACTACCGAACCACCGTTTCGGCCATGGAGGAATTCGACCGGGCATGCCCTCCCCGGCTGCGCCTGGCGCCGGACATTCGGTGTGGTGAATGCGGCGATCCCCTGAGCTCGTGGCCGGGCATCCCCCGAAGCGGAGCGCGGATCGAAGCGCATTATTCGTGTGACAACCGGCACGAAGACGGCTAGTACCGACACCACGAGAAGAGCTTTGTGGATGAGCGGATCGATTCGATCTTGCATCGAAGGCTCCGTGACCATCCATCTTGGGTCACCGCCAAGGAACTGGAGCCCGGTCAAAGCTCACTCGTAGGCTACGCGGACGATCTCGCGAGGAAGATCGCAGTCTTCGACGTCTGCGTCGGAGCGGCGAAGTCGGTCGACGAGCTCGTCAAGATCAGGTCGCGGCTGGCGGAAGAACTCGACCTGGTCTCCAGCATCCGAGATCAGGGCTGCCTGGCCATAGCGGACCTCACACAATATGCAGCGGGCCATGCCTCGTTCACTCATCGATGGAGCTTCACCGAGCTTGCCCGTGCCCTGCTGACGGAGCGAATTGACGTCACCGAGCGAACTGTAACAGTCGTCACCCCCTTCGACGAGGGGACGCCACTCCAACGGCTCCTGCGCTCCCGCGAGATCAAAGACGAACTGGCGGAACTGCGTGAGCATCAATGCGAGCTTGAGGAAGAGCTGGCCGATCTCGAAAGACAATTGTGACTGTCCTCTGGGAGGGCAAACTGCAAGATACTTGTTCTGTTGCGACCCCGCTGGAACAGGTCCGCCTGCCCAATCGCCGGGGCTGGGCTTCGGAGGGTCGGCGCGGGTATTTTCTTGGCCGTCCCAGCGCCATGGGGTCACCAGGACGGCGTCGATGCCGACCCGGCAAATTCACCCGCTCCCGCGTGGCGGTCCAACGTGACACCAGAGTCGGCGAGCCGCAGGCGCTACTGCGAGTTCGAGGACTTCGACGGGGTCGTGCAGCTCTTCGAATGGCACGGCCGATTCCCGCCGATTCCGGGCCGCGTCTACTTTCGGCTCGTCCCCGAGCAGCGGAAGGCCACGGTCGCGGACATCGGAAGCAAGCTCGGCATCTGACCGCCGGTTACGCGCCCTCGACCTCATCGCCCACGTCCAGGCCACTTTCGGCGCGGACCTTTCGCTGCATGGTCGGCGAGTGATCCTTCGCCGGGAACATGCCAGTGCCGTGTCCCCTGGGCGTGCTGCTCGACGCCAGATGCCTGCTGGCGGATCATCTTCACCAGGCCGCTCGGCGAGTACGTCTTGCCATCTGCCTGCAACGGCAACTGGTTGGTCTTGGTGTTTCGCCAGATGGCGCGGAGCCGGTCCGGCTCCTCCTCCAGCCAATCAGCCATCTCCCGACGTTCGGGCCGGGTGACCGGGCGGAATTCCAGCACCGTCCCGTCCTCGATACGTCCGGCGTTGACCAGGGGCTGCACCACGTCGACTTGCCGTCCCCGCTCCTCCGAGCCGGAGCGACCCGCCGGATGCGCTCGGTATTGCGCATCGCGGGAAGGACCTGGCTCTTAGGCCCGTACTCCGCGTCGATACTGTTCATCATCCAGTTCAGCGCGTCCTCGGTGAGTTCGGTGGCCCGCGTGAGCTGGGCATCCCAGTCGGTATCCGGGTCGCTGATCCGCGCGGTATCGAGTTGCCCGAAGACCACGTGCGTAAATGAGCAGGTCCCCAAGGCTGGCCATGGCCGCTGCACGCCTGATCAGGCCCTCGTTGAGGTCCTTGAGCCAGGTGCGCACGGCGCGCAGCACCCGGACTCTGCGCCAAACGCCGTACGCGTCCAGCCCAGGAGGAACAGGGCCGCATAGGTTCGGTCCTCCCAAAGAGCCGACGTGTCGCGCTTGGCCCTGGCGGCGAACTCGGCGTTCGGGTGCGTCGCGGCGGGGGCCAGCGCGGCCTCGTTCATCGAGCAGCCTTTGTCCTCATTGATGCGCTGCCCGCTGCGTTTGATAGGTGCAGCCGGTGGGCGAAATCCTGCTGGAGCGTGATCTGGATATCGTCGAGAGCCTTGAAATCCCGGTCTTCAATGGGGTTCTGGGTGTTGGTGCCGGTGATGACCTGGTCACCGAATCTGGGCGGGCAGTTTCCCGTGAGATGAGGCGCACGAGCACCCGTCCCTGCCGACCTTCTCGATGTCGGCGGTGCAGGCTCGGTGGATCGCGGTCCACCGTCTGGCCCCGTTCACGACGCTGGCCCCGGTCAGGTGGAAGTCGCCCACGCAGCCGGGCCGGCCGCTTCCCGACCTCTTGATCGAGTCACACAGCAGGGTGATGCTGTTGCTGAAGTACCAGAAGTGCTCGGGGCTCGCCAGCAGGGTGTTCCGGAACTTGACGTTGACGTCAGTTAGCGCTTGCTGGCCCGCGCGACGAGATCGCGGACGATAGCGCGCCATCGCCGTGCCGCAGCGCCTCGCCAGCCGGTGTCATCCCCGGGGCGCCACTCACGAAGCTCGTCCAATTCGGACCTCATGGTCGCCAACTCCTGGGCATTGGGCTGCGAATGCTCGCTACGCAGTCGTTGTGCGATCGCCTGAAGGCGATGAGCGGCGCGATAGTAGCCCAATTGAGGATCAGTGAGCCTGCGCGGCGCGTACCCGCCGCACTGCGAACACCAGTCGAAGTCTTCGTTCCCGAGCAGGTCTGCTGCAGTCAGCAGATCATAGTATTTGGTGACACCCGCACCCCTTGAGTGGGAGCAATAGGGTGAATGCCCCTTACCCATGGTGGCTGGGTCAGCGTCGGTGGTGTAGATCTGCACGTCGGCCAGGACGCTCAGTGGAGCTCCGATTCCGCCACCAAGAAATTCGGTCTCGTTCTCTTGCTGAAACGGTTGTAGATCAAGTCCCTCTGTCGCAAGGAGCGCATTCCATACCGCGACGGGAATGGTGCGGTTCCGGTAGGCGGTGAGGTCGTCCAGGATTCGCAGGTCATCGACGTTCCGTGCCAGAGCGAGACAACGCAAGGCCCTGTCCCGCTCTGCAGCACTGTGGTAAGGCGCGCTGAGGCTGGCCTGAAGCCACGCCTCGCCCGTCGCTACCCCGAGATGCTGGGCGAAGCCCTGATCACGAGGCGACCGATGCCTGTGCGTCCAAACCCGCTCGGGGTCCGCATGGTCCTTCTCGGCAATTCGTTGCGTCCAGGGGTCGATCACCGATGCGGGTAGATCCGAAGCGGCCGCAATGAAGACTCCGCGCCATCCGGTCTCGCATCGCTTCTCAACGACACTCACGGGCAGGACCTCAACGCCGTTCTCGGCGGAGAAAACTATGGCGAGTTGCTCGGTGGCAGGGGTGTCGGCCGCGCGCAGCGCCCGCAGGTGTGCTGCTGTGATGGGCCGCCGCTCCGCCACGGGGGCGTCGTCGAGGATGCCGGGTGTCAGCGACCCGTCCCCCTCTCGAGTGTCCGATGGGGCGGGTAGCCCGTCGTCGCCGGGCTCACAATCAAGGGTGGAGCCACCCGCGAGCAGCCGTTCGCCGATCGCAGCTGGGACGCGCAGTAGCATGGTTCGCCGCCCCCAGTCCGCCTCCACGGTGTACGTGGCGAGAACCCCCAGGTCCCAGTGGGTTACCGACTCATCGAAGTCGCCGCGGTGTCGTCCTTCATCCGTTTCGCTCTTGGGAACCCGTGCGAGGACCGGTTGCCCCATGAGGTCCGGATGCGCGTCGGCCTTTGCTTGAGCCTGCGCTACCCACTCAGAGATCAGCTCCTCACCCCGCGTTAAAACCAGATCGCGCTTCTTGCGTTTGCGCTCGATGCCGCGTTCGAGATCGTAAATGAGAAGGGAGTGTTGATCCGGCGTGAGCCAGTCCGATGCGACGCTCTCCTTCCATCGCAGCCACAGCCTGTGGAGGCGGGATCTTACGGTCGTCGCATCACCCAGAACGGAAAAGTCTGGATCCTCGGCGGGGAGTTCCGGATCCGGTGTCTGGAATACCGCGGTCGCCACCTTGAGCGCCTCCGGCCGACAGAACCGGGCCGCTGTTTCGCGCGACGCTTCCACGTACTCGCTCTTTTGGGCCAGCATCGGCCGTGCCCAAGGTTCCAGCCACGGGTACTGCCTGACGGTGGTTAGAGCTCGATGGAGGCTCTCGGCAGCACTCGCCCACCGCTGGAAGACCGCTTCCCTGGTGGAGCGAGCTTCTCCGAATTCTGGCCACAGATCTTCGTTTTCGCTCTCTTCGGGAGGGTAATCACCCTCGCGAAGCCGCAGCACCGCTCGGCTTACATCCTCCTCTGTACACTCCTCGTCATCCGGCGCGGAATAGATGGCGAGTTCGTAGCACAGCCCCATTCCTGTGATTGCTTGCAGGAAAACGTTCAACGCGGTGCCTGGCCGCGCCCAGCGTCCCCATACGCCGCAATGCCGGCACATGCGTCCGATGGTCTCGGCGTTCAGCGGAAGCGTCAGCGAGCGGATGTCCTTCGTCCGCAACGACGAGCACGATCGGTCGGCGTGCAGGCGGGCGCTCTTGCCCTTGGCGGCATGGACGTTGATCTGCGTCCCCTCGAACGGACCCAAAGGAATGTCGGCGGGCAACGCGAAATCGGGCACGGCTCTCCCCTTTGGCGGCTCCAGTGGACGGAGTATCTCGAACCCGCCGGGATGGCCGCAGGCGAAGCGGAGACCGGAACCGGTCTTCCCGCGACCCAGTGTGGGGGACTTCCGTCGTGCTCTTGACCAACACGGTGGATAACCGCGGCCTGGCGATGTTAGATGGGCTGCGAAGCGGCGGAAAGGCGGTCCGGTTAGGTCATGGCGGACATCGTCGGCGGGGGCCACCGGTCAACGACGCTGAGCGCGACCATCGCGCATCTGCGTGACCACGGGCCCGACGACTGGCTGATACCGCACAACATCGAGCTCCCAGTCCGCGGTGACATGTACGAGGTCGACCTGGCCGTGGTGATGCCGCATGCGGTGTGCATCATCGACGCCAAGGGGACTAGGGGACGCGTCGAGGTGGCTGGACGCAGGTGGTATCCGTCCAATCGCGGCTACTTCTACTCTCCGGTCCCTCGCCATGGCCTCGGGGCTGGTCGGCGTCTGGCTGCTGAGGCGCGTGCTCACCGGCATTGAACTCGAAGACCTGGTTTCCGGCCTGCTCAAATGCTGCGCGCCCGGCTTCGAGGCGGCTTCTCGGTCAGCGGCGGAGTGAAGCCTCAGCGCTTGGCACACCCTGCTGAACGGCACGAACGTGTGGTACGACGGCTGGTTCCGCACGACGGTGTGGTTGTTGCAGGTGCCCGTCGCGGCCCTGCTGCTGACGAGGCTGTTGTCTCCTGCGTACCGTCCCGGGCAGGGCAGGCTCGATGGGGTGGGCCGCCTTGTCGCGCGGGTCGGCGCTGCGGCGACCATCGGCGTGGTGCTGGCCGTGGCCGCCAGCGGGCGTGACGGCGGCCGCACCCCCGGCGTTGAGGGTGCTGAACCCGCTGTTACGCGGCCCATGATCTGGATCGGCCTGGCCGTGTTCGCCGTCGCGGTGACCGTGGCCGTCTGCCGGGTGAGGCGCCTCAGTCCCTCCCGGCAGGTCACGTCGGTTCGGGAGTAGGAGGCCTCGTCGCGGTGAGGGACAGGCTGAGCGGTTTCATCCCTCGCTGGGGACGGGGTCGTGCTGGTCGTGGAGGCGGACGGCGATTCGGGGGAGGCCGTCGGGGCCCAGGGTGATGTCGGCGTCGACCTGGTAGACCGTGCGGAGCAGGTCGGCGGTGACCACGTCGGCGGGGGCGCCGTCGGCGACGATGCGGCCCTCGTCGAGCACGACCAGGCGGTCGCAGGCCGCGGCGGCCAGTTGCAGGTCGTGCAGGGCGATGAGGGCGGTGACGCCGAGTCCCCGGAGGAGCCGGAGCAGTTCGACCTGGTGGTGGAGGTCGAGGTGGTTGGTGGGTTCGTCCAGGATGAGCAGGTGGGGTTCCTGGACGAGCGCGCGGGCGAGCTGGACGCGCTGCCGTTCCCCGCCCGACAGGGTGGCCATGGAGCGGTGTGCGAGGTCGGTGATGGCGCAGCGGCGCATGGCGTCGGCGATGAGGCGGTGTTCGGCGGCCGACAGGCCGCCGAGGGGGCCCTGGTGGGGGATGCGGCCGAGGGCGACGATCTGCTCGGCGGTGTTCTCCAGGTCGGCGGGGGCGTCCTGGGTGAGGACGGCGACCTTGCGGGCGAGGGCGCGGGCCGGGGTGCGCCACACGTCGGCGCCGTCGACGCGGACGGTGCCGCTGTCGGGGCGCAGGCTGCGGTAGACGCAGCGCAGCAGGCTGGACTTGCCGCTGCCGTTCGGGCCGAGGAGCCCGGTGATCTGGCCGGGCGGCACGTGCAGGGTGATGTCCGACAGGCGCGCGGGAGCCCAGGCCAGGTTGTCGATCTCGACGGAGACGGGGGTCACTGCCACCTCCGGCGGTCCGCGCGGCGCAGCAGGACGAGGAAGAACGGCGCGCCGAGCACGGCGGTGATCACCCCGATCGGGATCTCGTCGGGCTGGTTGAGCATGCGGGCGCCGACGTCCACCCAGACCAGCAGGATCGCGCCGGTCAGGGCGGCCAGCGGCAGGACGCGGCGGTTGTCGCCGCCGACGACCAGGCGGACCGCGTGCGGGACCATCAGGGCGACGAAACCGATGCCGCCGCTGACGGCGACGACGGCGCCGATGACCAGGGCGCAGCCGATGATGAGGCGCCGCCGGACGCGGTGGACCTCCAGGCCGAGGCTGGTGGCGCCCTCCTCGCCGAGGACGAGCGCGTTGAGCCGCCCGCTCTGCGTCCAGAACCACAGGGCGCCCGCGGTGACGACGGCGATCGGGACGCCGATGTCGCGCCACTGGGTGCCGCCGAGCCCGCCGAGCATCCAGAACATGGCCGAGCGGACGTCCTTGTCCGGGGAGGTCAGCACCAGGTAGTGGGTGATGGCCTCGGTGAACGCGGCGACCGCGACCCCGGCCAGGATGAGCCGGGTCGGCGCGAGCAGCCCGCGGCCGCCGGCCAGCAGCATGACCATGGAGAACGTCGCCATCGCGCCGAGGAAGGCGGCGACCGGGAGGGAGAGCGTCCCGAACGGGGCGAGGCCGGCGATGATGACCAGGACCGCGCCGAAGGAGGCGCCCGAGCTGGCGCCGATGAGGTAGGGGTCGGCGAGCGGGTTGCGCAGCACCGCCTGGAGCACGGTGCCCACGGCGGCCAGCCCGGCGCCGACGGCGGCCCCGAGCAGGACCCGGGGCAGCCGGATGTCCAGGACGATCACCGCCCGCGGTCCGGTGGGGGCCGTGTCCACCAGGCCGGGCAGGTAGCGGTGGCCGATCACCTGGGCGACGTCGCCGAAGGGGATGGACACCGGCCCCAGCCCGACCGCGGCGACCATTGACAGCGCCAGGACGGCCGCGAGGCCGCCGACCAGGGCGGGCAGCGCGGCGCGCCGGACCGCCGGCTGCCGGGGGGCCTGGTGCCGCGGACCCCGCCGGGCGTCGGGGGCCTTGACCGTCACCGGGCGAGCCCCTCTGCGAGGGTCTTCAGGGCGCGCCCGCCGCGGACGCCCGGCTGGGTGTCGTTGACCGGGACGACGATGAACCGGTTCTCCTTGACCGCGGTCACGTCCTTGATGGGGCCGTAGGTCTTCATCCAGGCGATGGCCTTGTCGGCGGGTTCGAACGCCTGGTCCTCGACGAGGATGGCGTCGGGGTTCCGCTTGACGACCTCCTCCCAGCTCACCTGCTTGAAGGAGGTGACCTCGGGGAAGATGCCGGTGCCGCCGGCGCGGCGGATCAGGTCGTCGACCAGGGCCGAGGAACCGGCCGTGGTGGGCTTCTCCTTGCCGCCCGCGTAGTCGAAGACCTTGAGCGACCCCGGGACCGCCTTGACGGCGTTGATCTCGGCTTGGAGCTTGGCCGCCAGCGCTTCGCCGCGGTCCTGGACGCCGAACACCGCGGCGAGGGCGCGCACGTCGGTGTAGACGTCCTCGATCTTGGCCTTGTGGCCGGGGCAGTTGGCCGACAGCAGGTAGGTGTTGACGCCCTCCTTGCGCAGGACGGCGCGGTCGCCCATGGCCTTGGGGCCGTAGTCGTCGGGATAGCCGCTGACCACGAGGTCGGGGTCGGCGGAGTAGACGACCTCCTTGGACGGCGGCGGGAACGCGCTCTCGGCGATGACCTTGACGCCCCGCAGGTCGTCGGCGTACTCGGGGACGATGTCCTTGGCGGCCACGGTGCCCGCCAGCTTGTCGCGAAGGCCGAGCGCCAGCAGGACCTCGGTGGCCGGAGTGCTGGAGGCGACCACCCGCTGGGGGGCGGCGGTGAAGGTGTAGTCGGCGCCGCAGTTGCGGGCGGTGACCGGGGCGGAGGACGCGGCGGCGTTCGTGCCGTCCGAGCCGCCGCACGCCGTCGCCGTGGTCATCAGCAGGACGGTCGCGACGGCGGGCGCGATGGAGGCGATCTTCTTCATCGGGGGGTTTCCTTTTCAGGCATGGGGCACCGGCAGCGATTCGGGGTCGGGGGGAAGGGGTTCGGCGCCGTCCCCTAGGAGCGGGAAGGCGGCGGGCCCGGTGGAGCGCAGCCCGGGCACGACGACGCGCGCGACGGCCAGGCCGAGCCGGTCCAGGTCGGGAGGGGTGAGGTCGACGGTCACGACCGGCAGGCCGCGGGCGGCCAGCGCGGCGTCGAGGTCGATCCGGCCGGGCCGCCAGTGGCCTTCGGGTCGCCCGTCCGCCAGGCGGGCGACGACCCGTCCGGCGATGCGGGGGTCGGCCAGCAACTGGAGGGTGCAGGCCAGGTCGGTGGCGTCGGACAGGTCGGGCAGGTAGGCGTCGGCGTAGCGCCGGTCGTGGCGGTGGGGTTTGAGCACGCCGGACCATTCGGGCAACCCGTCGATCACCGCGTCCAGCGTGTCGAGCGACACCAGCGCCTCGGCGGTCGCCTTCGCCCCGGCGGCGGCGACCGGATCGCGAGCGTCTGGGACGAGCGCGCAGCCGGCGCCCAACCGGTCGCCGTCGCCCTGCGCGACGCACAGGACGACCGGCGCGCCCACAAGGTTCGGTACCTGGAACCAGCGGAGCCGCACACCGTCCGGGACGGGCAGTGGCGGCCCCGCCAGGGGAGGAAACGCTCGGTGCCCGTGCCAGGCGGTGGCCAGCGCATGCCGTTCGACGACCTCGGCCAGGGCGGCCGCGCGGGCGGCCTCCAGGGTCGGTCCGGCGGCGATGCCCGCCGCCACCGGCAGGTGAGCCGGACGCCCGCCGACCTCGGCGTGCTCGCCGGGAGCCAGCCACACCAGCGACGCCGGGACCAGGCATTCGGTACCGGCCGCGGTACGGCCCGAGACCCAGCGGATCGGGCTGTCGCCGTCCAGACCCGCGAACGGGAACCCGGGGCGCTCATGCTGGACGGGCGAATACAACGCCAGCGTCGAAGGATCCAAAGCTGCAGCGCCGAGCCGCCGCCAAGGGGAGCGCAGCAGCCGTCCGGCCGGGACCAGATGGCCCGCGTAGCGTTCGGCGGCCTCACCGAGGGCGCGGCGGGCGGCCTCGTCCGGGCTCGTCCACGAGGTGCCGCCGACCACCGGGTTGCCGAGCGGCAGCGCGAAGGCGTCGGTGGCGGCCAGTTCGGCGGTCGCGATGTGCAGCACCCCGTGGCTGCGGCCGGTGTCGAGCGTCCGCACCGGCCCGCAGCGCGGGTCCAGCAGCCCGGCGTTCACGTGTGCGGCAGCGGGACGAGGTTGATCTCGTCCTCGCGGATCGGGGCTCGCCGCAGGCCGAGCCGGACCGGATCGGTGCGCAGCCGCGTCCCGCCGAGGAAGGGGAACGCGGCGGGCGCGTTCGAGTAGGCGCCGGGCACCACCACGCGCGCCGCCCGGAACCCGGCGGCCGCGACGTCGGGGGTGGTGAGGTCCACGGCGTGGGCGGTCAGACCGGCCGCGGCGAGCCTCCCGAGGTACAGGTCGTAGGGATCGCCGCCGTGGGAGGGCAGCTCCTCCAGGCCGAGGGGCGGGTGATCGCCGGTGATGGGCTCCAGGTGGGGCCGCATGCGGGGGTCGAGCCAGATCTGGCTGTGGCAGGCGAGGTCGGTCACGTCCCGGAAGTCGGCGCGATAGGAGTCGGCGTACCGGCGGTCCGGGCGGTGCGGGTGGAAGAACTCGATCGGGATGGTGCCCTCGCGCGCGGACGTCCAGATGTCGCCGTCCCGGTCGAGCAGCCCGAGCGCGTAGCGGCGCAGGGTGACCGCCTCGGCCAGCGCCTTGCGCGCCGCGGCGGCGGGGTCGGGCCGTGCCGCCACCCCGAACACCGCCAGCTCGTGCTCGGGGTCCTCCAGCAGGACGCCGAGGACGGCGACGTCGAACACGGTCGGCAGCGCCACCAGCCGGTACCGGCACGGTCCCCGCGCGCCCGCCGCCCGTGCCCAGCCCGGTCCCGCGGCGGGCTCGGGCGTCAGGATCGGGGCCAGCCGGGGATCGTCGACGCGGACGGGACGGGCGGGCAGCCGGTTCGCCCACCAGATGACGGTGGCGTCGCGTTCGATGATCTCTTCGAGGGCGGCGGTGCGGGCCATCCGGTCGCCGGTCCCCGCGGCGATCCCGGCCAGCATCGCGAAGTTGGTGATCGGCTCGTCCAGCCGTGGCGGGTAGTGGTAGTTGACGTAGACCAGCGAGGCGGGCACCCACACAGGCTCCTGCGACGGCAGCGTCGCGCCTCGCGTCCACAGGACCGGCAGGTCGCCGGTGAAGGGGGTGAACGGGCAGCCGGGTTCGGCGTACTGGTCCGCCGAGTACAGCGCCAGGGCGGCCGGGTCCACCGCGTTCTCGCCCGCCGCGACGAGCTCGGAGTGAGCGGCCCGGCGCAGCCCGGCGGGCACGAAGTTGCCGCAGTACCGCTCCACGGCCTCGCCGATGGCGCTGAGCCGGGCCTGTCCCGGGTCGCCGAACGCGGTGCCGGTGGAGACCCGGTCGGCGGGCCAGGGCAGCAGGCTCGCGATGTCGGCGACATGGGTGCCGCACACGTCCAGGCCGCGGGGCCACCACGGCTCGGGCTCGGCGTGCACGATCTGGGTGATCACTCCGGTGCGCGGGTCGACCAGCGCTTCGGGATCCATCACGGCTCCTCGGCGGCGGACTGCGGCAGCCGCAGCGGTCCGGGCTCGATCTCGTAGCGGGCGGGTTCGCGCGGGGCGGGACGGCGGGGGACGCGACCGGCGGTCAGCTCGACGTGCAGGCGGTCGGCGGCGGGCAGGTCGGCCGCGACCGGCGGTAGCCGCAGCTCGGCCCGGCCGGTGCCCGCGGGGAGAGAGGCGGTGCCGTCCCCGAGGCGGACGCGCACACCGTCGGCCCGCTCGTGGACGAGCGTCGCCACCAGCTCCACCGGCCGCCCCGCTCGGACGGTCACGGCCAGCAAGGCCGAGCCGTGCCAGCGCAGCGGCCCCTTGGCGGTCAGCCGGACGACGTCGTCCCGGCGGGCGACGGCGGTCAGGTCGGCCGAGTGCGGCAGCGAGGGGAAGGGGTCGGCGGGATCGTGGAGAAGGACGGTCCGGGCGGCGGCCAGCGGCTCCTCCCGGTAGCGGGGGCGGCCGGGCGGGCGGGGATCGCGGTCGCGCCAGCCGCTTCCCAGGACCAGGCACCTTCGGGCGTCGGTCCACGCGCCGCCCTCGGCGATCGTGGCCAGCCAGCTCAGCATGACGTCGGCGGCGTCGGGCTCGGCGGGCACCTCGATCGCGCATTCCGGCTGGAGCCGGTGGGTGAGCGGGGACGCCCAGCCGCCGACGATCACGGTGGGGTCGGTGGCCAGCGCCGCGTGGTCGAGCGTGGTCTCCGCCGAGCGGCAGAACCAGCTCCCCAGGTGCAGGGTCGGGACGGGCACCGTCCGCACCGCGCGCGTCACCTTGCGGGCCTGGGCCTGGAAGGCGCCGGGCGCCGGCGGCCACGGGCCTACCTGTACCGGCCAGCGATCGGGTAACCCCGGGTCGTCCAGATCGGCGCCGAGTCCCGGCTCCAGCGTGAGGGCAAGGTCGAAGAGCCCGGGCCGTACCGCCGGGCCGGTCGCCAGCTCCGTGCGCCACCACAGCTCGTCGTCCAGCGGGGGCGTGCCGGTCGCCGGCCACGGCTGGCGGGACGCCACCGCCCGGACCGCCGGATGGTCCGCCGCGCACCAGGCCGCGAACGCCTCGTAACCGGTCCCGGCGAGCAGCGCCCGGCCGTCGCACCATGCCTGCGCGGCCGCCCAGTCCAGGGTGGCCGCGCCGTCGGGTCCCTCGTCGCGGCCCAGCCCGAACTCCCCGCCGGAACGGTGCCGTCCTCGCAGGTCCTGGACGTAGGCGGCGACTCCGGCCCCGGCGAGCGCGGCGGCCTCCGGCCACACCCCGGCCGCCCCGTACGGGGTGCGCAGGACGACCACCGGCGCGGGGGTGCGGGCGGGAAGGAACAGATCGCCGACCAGGGACACGCCGCCGGCGGCCCGGACGGCGACGTCCGCCTCGATCCGGCCGCCGCTCACCGGGCCGCTCGGATCGGATCGGGGGCCTCGCGCATCAGCCCCGCCGGGACGGGGAGCACCGGATGGCGGCCGACCCGCCCGGTGGCCGGATCCACCCCCGCCTGGACGCCCCGGCCGGGCGGTTCGCCGCCGCACAGCCAGCTCCGCACGTCCAGGGCGATCAGCGCGGCGGCCATGGTGGCGCCGAGCGCGCCCGCCGGGTCGGGTTCGGGACGTCCGCCCTCGTCCAGCCAGCGCCAGTAGGCGGCCAGCTCGGCGGGCCAGGGGCTGGCGGCCAGCCGCCGGATCCGGGTGTCGGCGTATCCGGCGTCGCCGGGCCCGATGCGGAACGGCCCGGCGTACCAGCGGCGGCCTTCCGCGTAGCCCCGGTGCCACGGCAGCCCGGCCTCCAGGCACCGGGCGTCCAGGCCGGTCCACCGCCGGTCGGGCAGCCAGGGCGCGCACGCCACCAGCACGTCCAGCTCGGACGCCTGATCGCACAGCTCCTCTTCCGAGCCGCGCCGGACCGTGACGCCGGTCTGGGAGAGCAGGGCGTCGAGCGTTCCGGCGAGCGGGCCGCCCCCGCTGATCCCGACGATCCCGGGCCGGGGCGCGGGCGGGGCGAGCACGCCCTCGTCCTCGAACACCGGCCGCAGCTCCGGCGCGTGCGGCTCGCCGCCGGCGCCGGCCTCGGGTTCGACGGCCAGAAACTCCTCGGCCGGAGTGTGCACCAGCCATCCGTCACCGGCCGGGATCAGCGAAACCCCACCGGCCCAGTGAAAGTCCTCGTCCATCCGGCCTTCCCGGGTCTCTAGTCTTGAAGAACCGGGTGCGGGCGTGATTCGCCCATGCCCGCACCCGGCCTGTCCTCATGTCACCCCCTCAGGTCAGCGCCAGGCGATGCTGGACTGCCGCGCCGTGGCGTGGTTGGAGGAGTGAAGCTGGCTGCGGCTCTTGGAAACCGCCAGCTTGGTGACCTTCATGTGTGCTCACCTCCTTCCTCGTCCCTCAGATCACTTCCGACCACCGCATTAGAGCGACAATGAAAACGGTTGTCAATGTCTCTAGGCTGACCGCTATGAATGGATCCCCCCGAACCGCGACCACGCCTCCGGCGGGCGGCCTGGTCACGTTGCTGGCGGCCAACCGCGACTTCCGGCGGCTGTGGCTGGGCAACCTGATCAGCGTCTGCGGCGGCTGGTTCAGCGCGGTCGCGGTGTACGCGATGGTCTACGGGCACAGCGGCGAACCCCTGGCCGCGGGCGCCGCCCTCGCGCTGCGCTACCTGCCGGGCCTGCTGGTCGGGCCGTGGGGCGGCGTGCTCGCCGACCGCGCCGACCGCC
Organism: Actinomadura sp. KC06; assembly: GCF_004348735.1. Taxonomy (GTDB): domain Bacteria; phylum Actinomycetota; class Actinomycetes; order Streptosporangiales; family Streptosporangiaceae; genus Spirillospora. The sequence continues at coordinate 41,007 of NZ_SMKT01000042.1, read as the reverse complement.
GCACGGTCATGCTCGCCGGGGACGGGATCCTCGCCGTGCTGGCGCTGGCCTTCCTGCTCGCCGACTCGCCCGGGACGCTGTGGCTGGTCTACCCGCTGACCTTCGTGTCCGCCGCCGCCGGCTTCGTCTTCCAGGCCGCCCGCAGCGCCTGGATGCCGTCCCTGGTCCGCCCGGACGAGTACGTGCTGTATTCAGCGGCCGTCCAGGTAAACGGGCTGCTCTTCCAAGCCGTGGGCGGGCTGGCCGGGGCCGCGGTCATCGGGCTGTTCGGCTGGCGCTGGGCGTTCGTGATCAACGCCCTGTCGTTCCTGGCGTCCCTGCTGCTCACCGCGCGGGTCACCACGGGCAGCCGGCGCGGCGCCAAGGGACCGGCGCCCGGCTGGACCGCCTCCTTCCGGGAGGGCCTGCGCACCGCGCGGCGGAACCGGCTGATCGCCGCGCTGCTCTGCCTGGAGGCGGTGTTCTGCCTCGGCCTCGGCGGCATGATCACCGCGATGATCTACCTGGCCCTCCAGGTCCACGACCTCGGCGCCGGAGGCACCGGCTGGTTCTACGCCGTCCAGGGCGTCGCCGGCGCCACGGCACTGCTCGCCTTCGCCCCGCGCCTCCAGCGGATGACTCCGAAAGGCCGGTTGTCGGTCATCGGCCTGTCCTGTCTTGGCGAGGGCATCTGCACCGCCCTGCTCGGTCTGCCCACCGCCGCCTGGGCCGCCCTGGCCCTGTGGGGTCTCGCCGCCTTCGCCGACGTCGTCTACGGCCCCACCGCCATCGCGGCCCTCCTGTCCGCTGCGGGCGACGAGGTCCGCGGCCGCGTCATGTCGCTGTGGAGCGCGGTCGCCACCGCCGGCCTCACCCTCTCCGCCTTCGCCGCCGGCGCTCTTCTGGACGTACTCGGCCACCGCATCCTGCTCGTCCTCCTCGGCCTGCTCATGGCTGCCCCCGGCGCCGCCTGGCTGCTCGCCCTGCGCACGGGCGCCATCACTCGAACGCCAACGCAGGAATCGCCGTGACGATCACGCATGGCCTTAAAGCGCGCGGCGGAGGAGGTAGGTGTCCATGATCCAGCCCTTGCGGGCGCGGGCCTCGGCGCGGGCGGTGCGGATGCGGTCGGCGACCTCGGTGACCGGGCCCTCGATGAGGATCTCGTCGGGTGTGCCGAGGTAGGCGCCCCAGTAGATGTGGTGGTCCTCGCAGGTGTCGGTGAAGGAGCAGGCGGCGTCCAGCATGACGAGGACGTCGTCGGCGGTGGGGCCTTCCGCGGCCAGGCGGCGGCCCGTGGTGATGTGGACGGGGCGTCCGACGCGGGTGAGGGCGACGCGGTGGCGGGCGGTGAGCGCCGAGATGCTGCTGATGCCGGGGACGACCTCGTACTCGAACTCGGCGTCGATCTCTTCCAGGGCGGCGAGGGTGCTGTCGTAGACGCCGGGGTCGCCCCAGACGAGGAGCGCCCCGGTCTGCCCGTCGGCGAGTTCGTCGGCGATGAAGGACGCGTAGATCTGGGCGCGGCGGGATCGCCAGTCTTCGACGGCGGCGGTGTAGGCGGAGGTGGTGCGGTCGCGTTCGGGGTCGGCGGCCTCGACGATCCGGTACGGCTCGCGGCCGTGCGCGGCGATGAGGTCGCGGCGGAGCCGGATCAGGTCGTCCTTGCTCTCGCCCTTGCCGACGAGGAGGAAGACGTCGGCGGCGGCGATGGCCTTGGCGGCCTGGAAGGTGAGGTGGTCGGGGTCGCCCGCGCCGATGCCGATGATCAGGAGCCGCTTCACCTGGACAAGTGTGCCAGAACCGCTCATATAGGCTTGTCGCCGCATTTCATCGAGCCGCATTTCTCAGCCGGGCGGGGAGGCCAGTGGACGCGCGTGTCATCTCCGTCGTGGGCATCGGCGCCGACGGGTGGGACGGGCTCGCGGAGGTCTCCCGCGAGGTGCTGCGGGGGGCGGATGTGCTGTTCGGCGGCCGCCGCCAGCTCGGCCTCGTCCCGGCAGGGAAGGCGGAGCGGGTGGCGTGGCCATCGCCCCTTCTGCCCGCGCTGCCCGAGCTGATCCGGCGGTATGAGGGCCGTGTGCTCGCCGTCCTGGCCAGCGGGGATCCGATGTTCTACGGGATCGGCTCGACGCTTGCGGAGCTGCTCGGCCCGGGGCGGCTGCGGGTGCTGCCGCATGCGTCGTCGGTGTCGCTGGCGTGCGCGCGGCTCGGCTGGCCGCTGGAGCGGGTGGACGTCGTCAGCCTCGTCGGCCGTCCGCCGGGGACCCTGAACGCGCTCGTCGCACCCCGCAGGCGGATTCTGGTGCTCGGCGCTGGACGTGAGGCGCCGGCGGTCGTGGCGGCGCTGCTCGCCGGGCGTGGATTCGGTCCCAGCCGGATGACCGTGCTGTGCGACCTGGGCGCGGAGGCCGAGACGGTGCGGCACGGGGTCGCCGGGGAGTGGACGGAGTCCGCCGCGTCCGCGCTGAACATCGTCGCCGTGGAGTGCGCGCCCGGTCCCGGCGCGGCGCCGCTTCCCCGCACGTCCGGGCTGCCCGACGACTTGTTCGAGCATGACGGGCAGATCACCAAGAGCGAGGTCCGTGCGATCACCCTGTCGCGTCTCGCGCCGCTGCCCGGCGAGCTGCTGTGGGACGTCGGCGCCGGGGCGGGCAGCGTCGCGATCGAGTGGGCACGGGTGCATCCGTCCTGCGCGGCGGTCGCGGTGGAGAGCCGCCCCGAGCGGGCGGAGCGGATCGACCGGAACGCCGGCGCGCTCGGCGTGCCCGGGATTCGTGTCGTGACGGGCCGGGCGCCGGACGCGCTTGAGGGACTGCCCGCTCCCGACGCCGTGTTCATCGGCGGCGGCCTCACCGTGCCTGGCCTGCTGGAACGCTGCTGGGACGCGCTGAAACCCGGCGGGCGGCTCGTCGCCAACGGCGTCACCCTCGAATCGGAGGTCCGGGTCGCCCAGGCGCGCGAGACGCACGGCGGGGAACTCGTCCGCGTCGGCGTCGAGCGGGCCGGGCCGCTGGGCGGGTTCACCGGGTGGCGCCCGGCGATGCCCGTCACCATCTGGACGACCAGGAAGGACGCGCCATGACCGTCTACTTCGTCGGGGCCGGTCCCGGCGCCGCCGACCTCATCACGGTGCGGGGGCTGCGGGTGCTGGAGTCCGCGCCGGTGTGCCTGTACGCGGGGTCGCTGGTGCCGCGCGAGCTGCTGGACGCCTGCCCGCCGGACGCCCGGCTGGTCGACACCGCGAACCTGACGCTGGACGAGATCGTGGCCGAACTGACCGCCGCTCACCGGGACGGGCAGGACGTCGCCCGCCTCTGCTCGGGCGACCCGTCGGTGTTCAGCGCGGTGGCCGAGCAGGTGCGGCGGCTGGACGCGGCGGGCGTGCCGCACGAGATCGTCCCGGGCGTCCCGGCGTTCGCGGCGGCGGCGGCCTCGCTGGGACGGGAGCTGACCGTCCCGGGCGTCGGGCAGACGGTGATCCTCACGCGGACGGCGGCGCGCGCCACCCCCATGCCGGACGGCGAGGACCTCGCCACCCTCGGCTCGAGCGGCGCCACGATCGTGCTGCACCTGGCCGTCCAGCGCATCGGCGAGGTGACGGCCGAGCTGCTGCCGCACTACGGCGCGGACTGCCCGGTCGCGGTCGTCGCCCGCGCCAGCCGCCCGGACGAGCTGATCCTGCGCGGCACCCTCGCCGACATCGCCGACCTGGTGCAGGAGGCCGGGGTGAAGCGCACCGCCGTGATCGTCGTCGGGCGGGTACTGGCGGCGACGGCGTTCCCCGACAGCCACCTCTACAGCGCGGAGCGGCAACGGGTGTGAGGCGCGTCCTGATCCTTGGTGGCACGGCGGAGGCCCGGGACCTCGCGGCGCGGCTGTCCGGCGTGGGCCTGCACGTCGTGTCGTCGCTGGCCGGGCGCGTCACGGACCCGCGGCTGCCCGCCGGGGACGTGCACGTCGGCGGCTTCGGCGGCCCGGACGGGCTGGCGGCATGGCTTCGCGAGCACCGGATCGACCGCCTCGTGGACGCCACGCACCCGTTCGCGGAGCGGATGAGCGCCTCGGCCGCGGCCGCAGCGCGGCAGACCGGCGTGCCGCTGATCGCGCTGCGCCGTCCCGGCTGGCGGGAGGGGGACGGCGACGACTGGCGCCGCGTCCCGTCGCTCGGCGAGGCCGCCGCCGCGCTGCCGGACGGCGCCCGCGCGTTTCTCACCACCGGGCGGCGCAGCCTCCCGGTATTCGCGGCCCGTACCGGGGTGTGGTTTCTCGCCAGGTCGGTGGACCCGCCGGAGCCGCCCGTCCCGTCCAACGTGCGCGTGCTGCTCTCCCGCGGCCCTTACACGGTGGACGGCGAGCGCGCGCTGATCCGCGAGCACCGGCTGGACGTCCTGGTCACCAAGGACAGCGGCGGCGCGATGACCCGCGCGAAGCTCACCGCGGCGCGGGAGGCCGGACTGCCGGTGATCATGGTCGATCGACCGCCCGTCCCGGGCGGCGTCGAGGCGACCGGGGACGTGGCCGCCGCCGCGCGCTGGGCTCAGGGGTAGCGGCGGGGCGTGTAGACGACGCCGCTTCCGGTGACCCGCGTCGTGGACGACCCGACGATCACCAGGCAGCGCATGTCGACCCGGTCGGGGTCGAGCTTGCCGAGCGTCGTCACCGTGACGCTCTCCTCGGGGCCGCCGACGTCGCGTCCGACCACGACCGGCGTCTCCGGCGAGCGGTGTCGCAGCAGCAGGTCGCGGGCCGCGGGGAGCTGGTGCCTGCGGCGGCTCGATGAGGGGTTGTACAGGGCGAGCACCAGGTCGGCCTCCGCCGCGGCGGAGAGCCGCCGGGCGATCACGTCCCACGGCTTGAGCAGGTCGGACAGCGACAGGACGCAGAAGTCGTGGCCGAGCGGCGCGCCCGCCCTCGCCGCGACGGCCTGCGCGGCCGTCAGCCCGGGGACGATCCGCACCGGCACGTCCGCGAAGTCCTCCCCGTCCGCCGCCTCCAGCACGGCCGCCGCCATCGCGAACACGCCCGGGTCGCCGGACGAGACGACGGCGACCCGCGCGCCGTCCCGGGCGAGGGTCAGCGCGTGCCGGGCCCGGTCGGCCTCGACGCGGTTGCCGCTGGAGTGCCGCCGCTGCCGCGCGTTCGGCGGGACCCGTTCCAGGTAGGGGCCGTAGCCGACGAGGTCGGTGGCGGACGACAGGACGTCCTGCGCCTCCGGGGTGAGCCAGGGCCGCCCGGCCGGGCCGAGCCCGACGACCGCCACATCGCCCGGCACCTGCGGGCGCTCCGGCGGGGGCGCGGTGAACGACCTGTCCGCCGGGCTGGTCAGCAGGGCCAGCGACATGTACGGGACGTCCGCCGGATCGACGTCGGCGAGCGGTGCGATCCGCTCCCGGTCGGTGGCGGCCCGTTCGACGTAGCAGGCGTCGCCGAGCCGTCCGGCGTCCTCGAACGCCTGTCTGACCTTGGGGAACGTCCGGCCGAGTTTGAGGACGGCCGCCGCGTCGGCGGTGCGCAGCCGGTCGGCCAGCTCAGCGGCGGGAAGGGTGCCGGGCAGCACGGTCAGCGTCTCCTCGCCCTCCACCAGCGGGCGGCCCGCCGCGGCCGACGCCGCGCTGAGCGACGTGACGCCCGGCACCACCTCTGCCGGATAGCGGGGTGCGAGCCGTTTGTGCAGGTGCATGTAGGAGCCGTAGAACAGCGGGTCGCCCTCGCTCAGCACGACGAGCGTCCGGCCCGCGTCCAGGTGCTCGGCGAGCCGTGCGGCGCAGTCGGCGTAGAAGTCTTCGAGCGCGCCCTTGTAGCCGCCGGGGTGGCCGGTCGCCTCGGTGGTCACCGGGTAGACGAGCTGCTCCTCGGACTGGCCGTCGCGCAGGTAGGGGGCCGCGGCGGCGCGGGCGATGCTGCGCCCGTGCCGGGCGGAGTGGTAGGCGACCACGTCCGCCGCGCCGATCAGCCGCGCCGCCTTCACGGTGACCAGCTCGGGATCGCCCGGGCCGACGCCCACGCCGTAGAGCCGTCCCGGCATCATTCCGCCTCACTGGCGATGGCGTTGACCGCCGCCGCCGTCATCGCGCTGCCGCCGCGGCGCCCGCGCACCACCAGGTGCGGCAGGCCGCTCGCGGCGAGGGCCTCCTTCGACTCGACCGCGCCGACGAACCCGACCGGGATCCCGAGGACCGCCGCGGGACGCGCCGCGCCCGCGGCGACCAGCTCCAGCAGCCGGAACAGCGCGGTCGGCGCGTTGCCGACCGCGACGACCGCGCCGTCCAGCCGGTCGAGCCACAGGTCTAGGGCCGCCGCGCTCCGGGTGGTGCCGAGCCGCGCCGCGAGCTCCGGGACGCGCGGGTCGCCGAGCGTGCACACGACCTCGTTGCCGGCGGGCAGCCGGGCCCGGGTGATGCCGGACGCGACCATCCCCGCGTCGCACAGCACGGGCGCCTCGCCGAGCAGCGCCGCCCGCGCCTTCGCGACGACGCCCGGCGACCAGGCCAGGTCGTCGACGAGATCGGTCATCCCGCAGGCGTGCATCATGCGGACGGCGACGCGCGCGACGTCGTCCGGCAGGCCCGCCAGGTCGGCCTCCGCGCGGATGGTCGCGAACGACCGCCGGTAGATCTCGGCGCCGTCCCGGATGTAGTCGGTCACCGCTCTTGCCCGCCTGCCGTTTTCAGGACGATCGGACCGCGCGGCATACCGCAGTGGCGGTCACAGCCCGTCCAGTGGACGCGGGTTCCGGGAGCGCGGTCCAGGCCGTCCACCCAGCGCCGTGCCTCGCCCTGCACGTCGCCTCGCGACTTCGCGCAGCCGGGACTGCCCGTGCACGCGGTGACTCCGACCCAGGGCGAAGCCGGGTCGGCGGCGAACCCCGCCGCGCGAAGGAGCGCCGCGATGCGGTGCACGTTCGCACTGGTCAGGTCGCGTATGACGACGCTGCGCCACGGTGTTATCCGGACGTCGGGCGCGACCTCGGCGAGCGCTTCGGCCTGCGCGCCCGACAGCCGTCCGAGCGGCGGCACGACCTCCAGCGCGAATCGCCCGTCCCGTTGGCCGATGACCCCCGCGTGTGCGGGCGGCGGATCCTGGACGCGCGGCCCGTCGGCCAGGGCCCCGCCCAGCCGTTCCGCGACGAGGCGCGCCCCGTCCGGGATCTCCGCCAGCCGCCACGCGTCACCGCGGACGTCGAGAAACGCCTCCGCCGCCGTGACGAGCACCGCCACCGGGTTCCCGCAGGGCAGGTCGAGGCGGGCGCCCGCGAGAAGCAGGCCCTCGGGGACGAGCGTCAGGTCGGCGTTCAGGGACGCGACGTCGCCGGTGCCGTCGTCGAGCGCGAACAGGAAACGTCCCGGCAACCCGGCCAGCCGGGGACGCGCGCACAGCGCCCGATCCAGTTCCGCGGCGAGCGGATCGGTTTCCAGGACGCCGTCCCGGCCGCGTCCGCCGAGAGGGGACGCGACGATGTTGCGCGCCCGCTCATGGGCGGGCGACGGGAGCAGCGCGGCGGCGGCGACGCGTTCCGCGAGTTCCGCCGGGTCGCGCACGCCGCGCAGCTGGAGGTTGCCCCGCGACGTCAGCTCGATCACGTCCCGTCCCAGCTCACGGGCCGCCACGCCGAGCGTCCTGAGCTGCGCGGACGTCACCGAGCCACCGGGGACGCGGACGCGCGCCAGCGGCCCGTCGGCGGCGTCGTGGGTCTGCAGCGTCCCGGGGCACGCGTCGGCGCGCGACCTCCCCGCTGCTTGGACATTCGGCACGATGAGGATGTTAGCCCCCGTCCTCCAGCCCCCACCCGCCGCCAGTCAAAGGACGAGCTCCGCTCGGCCACCCGGTTTGCGGGCGGCCCGCGCTGCCGTACGCTCTGAATGACGACGGCAGTGGAGGAAGCCGGTGTGAATCCGGCGCGGTCCCGCCACTGTCACCGGGGAGCGACCCCCGCTTGAGGCCACTGTCCCTCGTGGACGGGAAGGCCGGGGCGAGCGCCGATCCGGGAGCCAGGACACTCCCGCCGTCGTGACACCCGCGACCGGGGCGAGGACCCCAGGGGGAGGATCCGCCGTGTCCGCCGACACGTCCACGCAGGAGCGCACCGTCCTGCTGCTCTCGACGTCCGACACCGACCTGCTGAGCGCCCGCGCGTCCGGCGCCCCCTACCGGCTCGGAAATCCCGCACGGCTCGCTGTGGACGACCTGCCGGAGCTGGTCGACGGCGCTGATCTGATCGTCGTCCGGCTGCTCGGCGGGCGGCGCGCTTGGGAGGACGGGCTGGACGCGCTGCTGGCGGGCCCGCGGCCGGTGGTCGTGCTCGGCGGGGAGCAGGCGCCCGACGCCGAGCTGATGGAGCTGTCCACGGTGAGCGGAGGCGTGTGCGCCGACGCGCACGCCTATCTCGCGCACGGCGGGCCCGCGAACCTGGCCGAGCTGCATGCCTTCCTGTCCGACACCGTGCTGCTGACCGGCCGAGGGTTCGCGCCGCCGCAGCCGACACCGACGTGGGGACGCCTGGAGCGCGAGCCACGCACGTCCGAGGGCCCCGTGGTCGGGGTGCTCTACTACCGCGCCCATCACATGGCCGGTAACACCGCGTTCGTCGAGGCGCTGTGCACCGCCGTGGAGGACGCGGGCGGACGGGCGCTGCCGGTGTTCTGCTCCTCGCTGCGCACCGCGGAGCCGGACCTGCTGGCCACGCTGCGCGAAGCGGACGCGCTCGTCGTGACGGTGCTCGCGGCGGGCGGGTCGCGGCCCGCGACCGCCGGGGCGGGCGGCGACGACGAGGCGTGGGACGTCGGCGCCCTCGCCGAGCTGGACGTCCCGATCCTGCAGGGCCTGTGCCTCACCATGCCCCGGGCCGACTGGGAGGAGAGCGACGACGGCCTGTCCCCGCTGGACGCCGCGTCGCAGGTCGCCATCCCCGAGTTCGACGGACGGATCATCACGGTCCCGTTCTCGTTCAAGGAGACCGGCGAGGACGGCCTCACGGTCTACGCCGCCGACCCCGAGCGAGCGGCGCGGGTCGCGGGCATCGCCGTCCGGCACGGCCGCCTGCGGCACACCCCGCCCGCCGAGCGCCGCCTGGTCGTGATGCTGTCGGCGTACCCGACGAAGCATTCCCGCGTCGGCAACGCGGTCGGCCTGGACACCCCGGCGAGCACCGTCCGGCTCCTGTCCCGGCTCGCCGGCGCGGGACACGACCTCGGTGACGGCTTCCCCGGAGTCGCGGACCAGGACGGGGACGCGCTCGTCCACGCGCTGATCGCGGCGGGCGGGCAGGACGAGGACTGGCTCACCGAGGAGCAGCTCGCGGGCAACCCCGTCCGGATCTCCGCCGCGTCCTACGAGCGCTGGTACCGCACCCTCCCGGAAGACCTCCGGGACGCGATGGAGCGGCACTGGGGCCCGCCGCCCGGGGAGCTGTTCGTCCAGGACGGCGACATCGTCCTCGCCGCCCTCCGCGCCGGGAACGTCGTCGTCATGGTGCAGCCGCCGCGCGGTTTCGGCCAGAACCCCATCGCGATCTACCACGACCCCGACCTGCCGCCCAGCCACCACTACCTGGCCGCCTACCGGTGGCTGTCGGACGAGTTCGGCGCGCACGCGATCGTGCACGTCGGCAAGCACGGCAACCTGGAATGGCTGCCCGGCAAGGCGGCGGGCATGTCGGCGTCGTGCGGCACCGACGCGGCGCTCGGCGACGTCCCGCTGATCTACCCGTTCCTCGTCAACGACCCCGGCGAGGGCACGCAGGCCAAGCGCCGCGCGCACGCCGTGCTCGTGGACCACATGGTCCCGCCGATGGCCCGCGCCGAGACCTACGGCGACATCGCCCGCCTCGAACAGCTCCTGGACGAGCACGCCACGATCGCCGCGATGGACCCGGCGAAGCTGCCCGCGATCCGCGCGCAGATCTGGACGCTGATCCAGGCCGCGAAACTCGACCACGACCTCGGCCTGGACGACCGTCCCCACGACGCCGAGTTCGACGACTTCATCCTGCACGTCGACGGCTGGCTGTGCGAGGTGAAGGACGCGCAGATCCGCGACGGCCTGCACGTCCTCGGCGAGGCCCCGGCCGGCGCGGCCCGCGTCGACCTGGTGCTGGCCATGCTGCGCGCACGGCAGATGTGGTCGGGACGCGAGACGCTGCCCGGTCTGCGCGAGGCGCTCGGCCTCGCCGAGGACGGCAGCGAGGCGCTCGCCGACGTGGACGCCGCCGAAGCCGCCGCCCGCTCCCTCGTCCAGGCGATGGAGGACACCGGCTGGCAGGTGGACGCGGTCACGCGGGTCGCCGCGCATGTACCCGCGGAACGCTGTGATCTCGTGGCACGGGTGCTGACGTTCGCCGCGACGGAGGTCGTCCCGCGCCTGGCCCGCACGACCGACGAGATCGACCACGTCCTTCACGCGCTGGACGGCGGCTACGTCCCCGCCGGGCCGAGCGGCTCGCCGCTGCGCGGCCTGATCAACGTCCTGCCGACCGGCCGCAACTTCTACTCCGTGGACCCGCGCGCCGTGCCGAGCCGCCTCGCCTGGGAGACCGGGCAGGCGATGGCCGAGTCGCTGCTGGAGCGCTACCGAGCCGACCACGGCGAATGGCCGCGCTCGGTGGGCCTGTCGGTGTGGGGGACGAGCGCGATGCGCACGGCGGGCGACGACGTCGCCGAGGTGCTGGCACTGCTCGGCGTCCGCCCGGAGTGGGACGAGGCGTCCCGCCGCGTCACCCGGCTGGAGCCGGTCCCGCCCGCCGAGCTGGGCCGGCCGCGCATCGATGTGACCGTCCGCATCAGCGGGTTCTTCCGGGACGCGTTCCCGCACGTCGTCGCGATGCTGGACGACGCCGTCCGGCTCGTCGCCGCCCTGGACGAGCCCGGCGACGCCAACTACGTCCGCGCGCACGTCAAGGCCGACCGGGAGCGGCACGGCGACGACCGGCGCGCCACCCTCCGCGTCTTCGGGTCGGCGCCCGGCGCCTACGGCGCGGGCCTGCTGCCGCTCATCGACAGCCGCAACTGGCGCGACGACGCCGACCTCGCCGAGGTGTACGCGGTGTGGGGCGGCCACGCCTACGGCCGCGACCTCGACGGAGTCCCGGCCCGCGCCGACATGGAGAGCGCCTACCGGCGGATCGCCGTGGCGGCCAAGAACATCGACACCCGCGAGCACGACATCGCCGACTCCGACGACTACTTCCAGTACCACGGCGGGATGATCGCGACCGTGCGAGCGCTGACCGGCCGCGACCCCGCCGCCTACGTCGGCGACAGCACCCGCCCGGACGCGGTCCGCACCCGGACGCTGTCGGAGGAGACCGCGCGGATCTTCCGTGCCCGCGTCGTCAACCCGAACTGGCTGGCGGCGATGCGGCGGCACGGCTACAAGGGCGCGTTCGAGCTGGCCGCGACCGTCGACTACCTGTTCGGCTACGACGCCACCACCGGCGTCATGGCCGACTGGATGTACGACCGGCTCACCGCCGCCTACGTCCTGGACGAGGAGAACCGCGCGTTCATGGCGGAGTCCAACCCGTGGGCGCTGCACGGCATCGCCGAACGGCTGCTCGAGGCGGCCGAGCGCGGCATGTGGGAGCACCCGGACCCGGACGTCCTCCAGGGCCTCCAGGAGGTCTATCTCAAGGCGGAGGGCGACCTGGAGGACGACGAGGACGACACCAGCCGCTGAGCCGCCTCCGGATGCCCGGCCCAGTGCAGATGCAGGTACGACGCGGTGATCCGGTCGTCGCCGAACCCGTCGGCGGCGTCCTTCCACCGGAAGAGGGGGCCGGCGGTGGTGGTCAGGGCCGTCCGGTGGAACTCGTGGCCGTGGAACCGTTCGCCCGGACGGGTCAGCGGCGATTCCGCCACCGCGACCGCGTCCCGGTATCCGAGCGTCAGCCGGGACGTCATCCGCGCCCGTCCCGGCACCCGCCCGCACATGGCCCGTCCGTCGAGTTCCTCGCACAGGTAGAGCAGGCCCGCGCATTCCGCGGCGATCGGGCCGCGGAACGCGGCGACGGCCGCGCGCATCGGCGCGTTGGCGGCCAGCTCGGCGGCGTGCTCCTCCGGGAACCCGCCGCCGATGACGAGCGCGGCGGCGCCGTCCGGGAGCGTCTCGTCGCGCAGCGGGTCGAAGACCGCGACGTCGGCGCCCGCCGCGCGCAGCAGCTCGGCGTGCTCGGTGTAGGAGAACGTGAACGCCCGTCCGCCCGCGACGGCGACCACCGGACGGCCCGGCAGCGTCTCCACCTGCTCGGACGGGTCCCAGGCCCGGCCCGGCAGCGGGGGAGCGCCGGCGGCGAGCCGCAGCAGGGCGTCCAGGTCGCAGGCGCGGGCGACCAGGTCGCCGAGCCGGTCGACCGCGCGCACGGCCTCCGTCCCGCGTTCGGCCGCCGGGATCAGGCCCAGATGCCGGGACGGCGTGACGACCCCGCCGTCCCTGCGGATCGCCCCGAGCACCGGCACGCCCGCGGCCTCCAGCGCGCCACGGCACAGCTCCTCGTGCCGGTCCGACCCGACCCGGTTCAGGACGACACCGCCCACCCGGACGTCCGGCTCGAACGACGCGAAGCCGTGCACGAGCGCCGCCACGGAACGGCTCTGCCGCGCGGCGTCCACCACGAGCACCACGGGCGCGGCGAGCAGCCGCGCGACATGGGCCGTGGACGCGAACCCAGTGTCGCCGCGCCCGTCGAACAGGCCCATCACGCCTTCGACCACGGCGACGTCGCACCCGGCGGCGCCGTGCAGGAACAGCGGTGCGATCCGCTCCTCGCCGACGAGCCAGGGGTCGAGGTTGCGGCCGGGACGCCCGGCCGCGAGCGCGTGGTAACCGGGATCGATGTAGTCGGGCCCGACCTTGTGCGGGGACACCGCCAGGCCGCGGGCCCGCAGCGCCGCGATCAGCCCCGTCGCGACGGTCGTCTTCCCGCTCCCGGACGCCGGCGCCGCGACCACCAGCCGCGGGACGCCACCGCCTGACCGCGGGACGCCACCGCCTGACCGCGGGACGCGGCGGGCGGTCACCACTCGATGCCCCGCTGGCCCTTCTGCCCGGTGTCCATCGGATGCCGGACCTTGCCCATCTCCGTGACGAGGTCGGCGGCCTCGATGAGCCGGTCGGGCGCGTCCCGTCCGGTGATGACGACGTGCTGGTCGCCGGGACGGGCGGTGAGCGCCTCCACCACGTCGTCCAGGTCGAGCCAGCCCCACTTGAGCGGGTAGGTGAACTCGTCCAGGACGTAGAAGCGGTGCGTCCCCGCGGCCAGGTCGCGCTTGATCTGCTCCCAGCCCTCCCGCGCGTTGGCGGCGTGGTCGTCCTCGGCGCCGGGCCGCCGGATCCACGACCAGCCTTCGCCCATCTTGTGCCAGGCGACCGGCCCGCCCTCGCCGCTCTCGCCCAGCACTCGCAGCGCGCGTTCCTCACCTATGCGCCATTTCGCCGACTTCACGAACTGGTACACCGCGATCGGCCAGCCCTGGTTCCACGCCCGCAGTGCCATCCCGAACGCGGCCGTCGACTTCCCCTTCCCTGGGCCGGTGTGGACGATCAGCAGCGGCCGGTTGCGGCGCTGCCGCGTGGTGAGGCCGTCGTCGGGGACGGACGCGGGCTTCCCCTGGGGCATCTCAGGCCGCCTTCCGCTGATCGCGCACGATCTTGTCGAGGTCGCCCAGCGGCACGAGCCGTGCCCCGAGCCGCGTCGCGAGCCGTCCGGCGAGGCCGAGCCGGACGGGGCCGTCCTCGCAGTCGACGACGATTCCGGCGGTCCCCGCGAGCAGCCCGGCGGCCCGCGCCACGTCACCCTCGGCCGTCGCGCGGCCGTCGGTGACGATCACGAGCAGCGCCCGCCGCGCCGGGTCGCGCAGCCGCTCGGCGCGCAGCACCTCCGCCGCCCGGACCAGCCCGGCGGCCAGCGGTGTGCGGCCCCCGGTCGGCAGCGCGCGCAGCCGGGCCGCGCCCGCCTCGACCGATGACGTCGGCGGCAGGACGAGGTCGGCCGTACGTCCCCGGAAGGTGATCAGGCCGATCTTGTCTCGGCGCTGGTAGGCGTCCAGCAGCAGGCTCAGCACCGCCGTCTTCACCGTGGTCATGCGACGGCGCGCGGCCATCGAGCCGCTGGCGTCCACGACGAACAGGACGAGGTTGCCTTCGCGGCCCTCCCGGACGGACTCGCGCAGATCGTCCGGCCGCAGCACGAGCCCGGCGCCCGACCGGCCGCGCGCCCGCTGGTGCGGTGCGGCGGCCAGGATGGTCGCCACCACGTGAGGGTCGCGGACCTTCGCAGCCGGACGGCGTGCTCCGGTGACGCGGCCGCGCGGGGTCCGCGACCGCGACCGGCGTCCCGCGACGCCGTCGCCGACACCGGGAACCTGCAGCAGCGGCACCGCGTGCGGCGCGGCGGCGGACGCGACCCGCTCGCCGCCTCCGCCCGTGCCCCCGGGCGGTTCGCCGTCCTCCGCCTCTGGAGCGGGCGGCTCGGATCCGTCCGCGCCGCCCTCGGGAGGAGATGTCCGATCGCCTGTGCCTCCATCGTCGCCGCCGGGTGGCGGGTCGTCATCGGGAGAGGTGTCGTCGAGCAGATCGTCCAGCAGCGACTCGTCCAGCCCCGGGGCGTCGAACGGGTCGCGGCGGCGGCGGTGCGGCAACGCCAGCCGGGCGGCGGCGCGGACGTCGTCCGCCGCCACCTCGTCGCGGCCGTGCCAGGCGGCGTGCGCGAGCGCGGCGTTCGCCGTGACGAGGTCGGCGCGCAGGCCGTCCACCTCGAACCCGGCGCACACCGCCGCGATCTGCTCCAGCCGCTCGTCCGGCAGCCGGACGCCCGCCAGCCGCTCCCGCGCCGCCGCGATGCGAGCGGCCAGCGCGGACTCCTCGGCGGCCCAGCGCGCCGCGAACCCCGCCGGATCGGCGTCGAACGCCAGCCGCCTCCGGACGACCTCGGCCCGCTCCTTCGGCACCCGCGACGCCCGCACCTCCACCGTCAGCCCGAACCGGTCGAGCAGCTGCGGGCGCAGCTCGCCCTCCTCCGGGTTCATCGTCCCGACGAGCAGGAACCGCGCCGCGTGCCGGACCGACACCGACTCCCGCTCGACGTAGCAGGTGCCGAGCGCGGCCGCGTCCAGCAACAGATCGACGAGGTGGTCGTGCAGCAGGTTCACCTCGTCCACGTACAGGACGCCGCGGTGCGCCGCCGCGAGCAGGCCCGGCTCGAACGCCTTGACACCCTCGGTCAGCGCCCGCTCCACGTCCAGCGACCCGGCGACCCGGTCCTCCGACGCGCCGACCGGCAGCTCCACCAGCGCGGACGGCCGCCGCACCGGCGGGACGCCCCGGTCGTGGGGACCGTCCGGGCAGGACGGATCGGGCGCGGCCGGATCGCAGGCGAACCGGCAGCCCGCCACGGTGTCCACGGCGGGAAGCTGCGCGGCGAGCGCGCGGACCACCGTCGACTTGGCGGTCCCCTTCTCGCCGCGTACCAGCACGCCGCCGACCCGCGGGGAGACGGCGTTGAGCAGCAGCGCCAGCTTCAGATCGTCGAGGCCGACGACGGCGGTGAACGGATAGGCGTTGTTCAGGCGGCCGCCGTCCATCAGGACGTGGGGGCCGGAGCCGAGGGCGGATTCACGGTGGTACCTCCGTTAGGGAATCTTGCGCGTCCCGGAAAGATGAGGTCGCGGCGGTCCGAGTGACCTGGCTCCCGGGCTCGTCGACCCGGATACAGTGGCGCGTCCGCACCGGCCTCTCACCGGATTTCCCTCGGACAACCGCGGAACAGGGGGACGGTACGGTCCCGCTCCCGCGGCTGTCAAGATCACGCGCGCCCAGGTCAAGGGCCGGGCCAGGTGACACTTCCCTACCCGTTGTCATGATTTATTGCGACTTCCTTGCAACTACGTCCTGTGTCACCATTGCGGGGTAGGCGATGGCGGACGAGGAAGCCGGTGCGATTCCGGCGCGGTCCCGCCACTGTGATCGGCGAGCGGATCCCGACGACGCCACTGCCCGCGCGAGCGGGCGGGAAGGCCGGGACGAGCATCGACCCGAGAGCCAGGAGACTCACGCGGTCGCCTCCTCGACAGGACTGGGGCGGATCTCCCCAGAGAGGAGAGGGCAGCATGCCCAGAGGCTCGACATGCCCGGCGCCGCGCCGGGCGACCGCACACCGGGCCGCCGACGTACGCTCCGGTATCCGTGTGCGGGCATGGGCGCCCACGCTGCTCGTCGCGGTCGTGCTGGCACTGGCCGCCGGATGCGGCGGCGACACGGGACGCTCCTCGGCCGACCGCGCGGAAACGGCGCCGCCCGGCTTCCCGGCGACGGTGGCCAACTGCGGGGTGACGACCACCTACCAGCGCCCGCCGAAGCGCGCGGTGTCGCTGAACCAGCACGCGACCGAGGTGATGCTCGCTCTCGGCCTGGAGAAGTCGATGGTCGGGACGGGCTACCTCGACGACCGGATCCTGCCGGAGTTCCAGGCCGCCTACGACCGCGTCAAGGTGCTGTCCAAGGAGTACCCCTCCTACGAGACGCTGCTGGCGGCCGAGCCCGACTTCGTCTATGGCGGATGGGCCAGCACATTCGAGGAGGGCCGTAGCCGGGCCGCCCTGAAGAAGGCCGGGATCGACACCCATCTCAACATCGAGGAATGCCCCAAGGGCCCGGTGACCATGGCCACGGTCGAGAAGGAGATCCGGACCATCGCCGAGATCTTCGGCGTGCCGGACCGGGCCGAGCGGCGCATCGCCTCGCTGCGCGCCGTCCTGGACCGGGTCAAGGCCCGGCTCGCCGGACCCGCTCCCGCCGCGACGCCGGTCAAGGTCGCCGTCTACGACAGCGGCGACAAGACCGTCTTCACGGCGGGCGGCGCGGGGATCGGCAACGAGATCATCCGGCTGGCGGGCGGGACCAACCTGTTCTCCGACATGCGCAAGGCGTACGGGGACGTCTCGTTCGAGCAACTGGCCGCACGGGCGCCCGAGGTCATCGTCATCTACGACTACGGAGACCAGTCCGCCGGCGCCAAGCAGAAATTCCTGCTGTCCAACCCCGCGCTGAAACACGTTCCCGCGATCAAGAACAAGCGGTTCGCGGTCCTGCCGCTGTCGTCCACCGTCACCGGCGTCCGGGCGGCCGGCGCGGTCGAGTCGCTCGCCCGCCAGCTGCACCCGGACCGGTTCACATGACCGGCGTCGCCGAGCCCCGCGTCTCCGGCGGACCAGCGGCGGTCGCCGCCGCCCCCCGCGGCCGCCTCCCCTATCCGCTGGTCCTGGCGCTGTTCGGCGCGCTGGTGCTGGTGGCGGCCACGGCGGGAATCGCCGCGGGCTCGGTGGGGATCCCGCCGGGCCAGGTGTGGGGCATCCTGCTTCACCAGGTGCATCCCGCGCTGGCCGAACCGGTCTGGTCACCGGTCCGCGAGACGATCGTGATGGACGTCCGGCTGCCCCGGGTGCTGCTGTGCGCGGTGGTCGGGGCGGGGCTGTCGGTCTGCGGGATGGTTCTGCAGGCCGTGGTCCGCAACCCCCTGGCCGACCCCATGCTGCTGGGCGTGTCCTCGGGCGCGATGGTCGGCGCGGTGCTCGTGGTGGTGTTCCCGATGGCGTGGTTCGGGATGTTCTCATTGCCGCTGGCAGCCTTCGGCGGCGCGTTGCTGGCCTTGGTCCTCGTGTACTTCCTGGCCCGCTCCGGCGGCCGGATGACCACGATCCGCCTGGTCCTGGCAGGCGTCGCCACTGCCGAAGTGCTCACGGCGGTCGCGAGCTACCTGGTCCTCACCTCCGACGACCCCCGCGCCGCCGAATCGGCCCTGCGCTGGATGCTCGGCGGCCTCGCCGGCACCACCTGGACGGTGCTGTGGATCCCCGCGGCCGTGGTCCTCGCGGGCACGGCGGTCCTGCTCGGCCTGTCCCGTCCCCTCAACCTGCTGCTGGCCGGGGAGGAGGCCGCCGCCGCGCTCGGACTGGACGTGCACCGCTTCCGCGGCGCGCTGTTCGCGCTGGTCGCCCTGATGATCGGCGCGATCGTCGCGGTCAGCGGCTCGATCGGCTTCGTCGGGCTGATCATGCCCCACGCGGTACGGCTGCTGGTCGGAGCCGACCACCGCCGCGCGCTGCCCGCCGCGGCCCTGCTGGGCGCCGCTTTCCTCATCGCCACCGACCTGGCGGCGCGAACCCTGATCAGTCCCGAGGAGATCCCCGTCGGCATCCTCACCGCGCTCGTCGGCGGCCCCTTCTTCCTCTTCCTGATGCGGCGCAAGGCGGTGCGATGACCATGGACGCGGTCACGACGAGTGCCGGACCTAGGGCCGGGACGCTGCGAGCCGAAGCGGTGTCGGTAGTCGTCGACGGCCGGACCCTGGTGGACGACGTTTCCCTGTCAGCGGCGCCAGGGGAGATCGTCGGGCTCGTCGGCCCCAACGGCGCCGGAAAATCCACCCTGCTGCGCACCTTCTACCGGGCCCGGCGCCCCACCTCGGGACGGGTCCTGCTAGACGGCGAAGACGTCTGGCGCATGCCGGGCAAGCATCTTGCCCGGCATCTGGCCGCCGTCCTACAGGAGACGTCCGGTGACTTCGAGCTGACCGTGTATGACGTCGTGGCGATGGGCCGCACCCCGCACAAACGCACCTTCCAAGGCGACGACCCCCACGACCGCGAGATCATCACCGGGTCGCTGGCGGAACTGGAGGCAGCGCACCTGGTCGACGCGCCCTTCGACCGGCTGTCGGGCGGTGAGAAGCAGCGCGTCCTCATCGCCCGCGCGCTGGCCCAGCGAACCGGGGTCCTGGTCCTGGACGAGCCGACCAACCACCTGGACCTGCGGCACCAGATCGACGCCCTTCACCTCGTCCGCCGCCTCGGCGTCACCGCGGTCGTCGCCCTGCACGACCTCAACCTGGCCGCCTCGTTCTGCGACCGCCTCCACGTCCTGAACACCGGCCGTACCGTCGCGACGGGGCGCCCAGGGGACGTGCTCACGCCAGAACTGCTGGCCGATGTCTACCGGGTCGACGCCGAAGTCGTCGAGCACCCCCGCAGCGGCCACCCCCAGATCACCGTCCTCCCAGCAGAACACCGCAGCAGAAATGGCGAGCCGATGAAAAGAATGCCGAATGGCCGACGATCAGGCAGCGACGACTAAACCAGCTTTAACGGAAGCCGATTCCCGCGCGCCACGAGGTATTGACCACGGACTTCTGCCGCGAAAAGAAAGCCGCTCTATGACACACCTCTCGCGTGTTCCACCCGAGGACGTCATGGCCGCGCTGACCGAGGCCGCCTCGCTGGGAGCCTTCTTCGCGATCGCCGTGGGAGGCCCGGAGACCGGATGGCGACCGGCCGACGACGCCTACGCCGCCGGCGTCCAGACGCTGGTCGAGGCGACTGCGCTGCGCCACTGCACCGCCGAGATGCGGATCGCGGCCTCGATCACGCAGCTCGGGCATGCGGCCCGCCTGTGGTCCCCGGTCCTGTACTGCGCGGTCGCGTACGGCATCGTCCTCGACCTGGAGGAACTGCAGCAGGCCGAGAGCGGCCCTCGGCTTCGCCTTCCGGCCCCGCAAGGGCACCGCGCACCCGACGACGGGCGCCTCGCCCAAGCGCTCTACCAGGCGGTCGTCGTCCGGCATCTGGACCGCCTGGCGGCAGGCCTGCGCGTCAAGGTCGCCGCCGGCCTGCTGTACGGCAACGCCGCCTCGGCCCTGGCCGAGGCGGCCCGCACGATCCTGGCCGCCCGCCCGGAGCTGCGCGGCGACCTGGTGAGGCTCACCGAGGAAATGCTGAACACCAGCCGCCTGGCCGGGACCGGGCGGATCACCTCCGCCGACCTGGATTTCCGGCGCCGCAGCTGTTGCCTGTACTACCGGGCCCCGAACGGAGAGAAATGCGAAGACTGCTCATTGGCGAGCAAAGTCAACGATCAACGAATTGGCGAAAGTAATTGGCGGAAGCCCCATTGACCCGTCCACCCATGGTTGCTTACCCCTCATCCGAGCGGGCGCAGTAGGAGCGGTGAGGAACCGGTGAAAACGCCAGATCGTGCGGGCTTCGGTGCCCTGAATAACGAGTGGCTCGACCGTATGGTCTTTGTCGCGCGTGCCAAGGCCCGCCGAGCAGTCGTGCAATACATCGAAGGCTTCTATAATTGACATGGGCTTCACTCGGCGATCGTGTACCGGACCCCACCGGAGGTCCATACCGAGTACCTGAGCCGACAGCAGGCCGCGTAGGTCGCCATCAGAACGCTGTCCGGAGAGCGTAGGGCCCTCAGTGCTCATCAACCTGCTACTTGCTTGATCAGGGCCTGACTCGGCGGCGCCCGTTCCGGCTGACCGGCGGCGGGTCGCGGCGGCGCAGTGCGCTGCAGCCCGGAGTGCGGCGGGAGATGCAGGTCCGGCACATGACGGTCGAGCAGTATCTGTACTTCAGGGACGTGGGGCTTGGCGGGCGGCTGCCGGATGGGAGCGTGAGCGGGGGGTTTCGCGGGTGGGCGCTGCATCGGAGCCGGGCGGCGTTGGAGTTGGCGGTGCTGACCGGGATGCGGCTTCAGGAGTGGTCCACGATGCTGATGCCGGAGCTGGGCGAAGGGGTGCGTCGGCGGGACAGCCGGTGGAGCTCGAGCTGCAGAAGTGCGCGAAATACGGGATGGCGCCGGTCGAGGCTTCGGCGGCGTCGCTGGCTCGCCGCCGGAGCGAACGGTTCGTCGTCACCGGGATTGATCTGCGCTCCGGTGTGCCGTCACGGGTAGGGGTGGGGTAGGTAGTCGCCGGTGGGAGCGGACGGAGGCGAGGGGGTGCGGGCGCAGGATGGGCGGACCTCCATGTGGTGGAGGCCCGACGCCACGACGCGCACGACCGACGGGCCGTCGTCTTCTCCGGCGAGTCTCACCCATGCCGCTGACATGTCGGGGGCGGCGGGGGGCGAGGCGACGCGGCCGTCGTTGTGAGTCAGGCGGTCGAGCAGGGCGAAGCGGTCGGGATTGCAGTAGTAGAGAAGATGGTCCTGGAACGTGGTGACGTCGTCCACTCGGCGGTTCCCGTATAGCGCGGCGAGCAGCCGTACCTGGACGGCCTCGGCCAGGGCGTGCCGCAGCCGCTGGACCGGGTCGTCGTGGGCGCTGAAACCGATCCCGAACGAGTAGGTGGAGGGTCTGCGGGTGAGGACCGCGGCGACCGGTCGTCCGGTCAGGGCCGTGGTCTGGAGCGGCTCGGTGGTCCAGCCTAGCCGGGCGTCGCGTTCCAGGGCCTCGGCGATCTCCGGCGGGATGCCGTCGATCGGCGTGAAGTGGGCCTCGCCCGCCCAGACCCGCATCACGGCGTCGCGCTCCAGCAGTTCGGCGGTGGCATGGCGCACCGCCGACGTGGGGTCCCGCCCGGCGGCGAGGCCAATGGTGGTGATCTCGCTGAGCCGGCCATCGGGCGGGACGTCACGGAGGGCGATCAGGGCTTCGGGGATCCAGACGGGCCGCCCGTCGTCCACCGCGGTTCCCCGCGTCCAGGTCAGCGGGCGGTCTGGGGTGTAGTCGGGAAAGGGCCATCGCGCGGGGAAGACGGGGCGGCCGATCACGCCCGGCACGTCCAGGACCGGTTCCCCTGCGGTGGCCAGCTCGGCCGCGGTGGCCCGGATGCCGTCCGGGCGCCATCGGCGGGCGGCGACGCGTTCGACCAGCTCGCCGACGCATGCGGTGATCGCTTCGGAGGTGGACGTCGCGCATCCCGCGAACTCGATCGGGCGGTCGCCGTCGTCGCGTTCGAGGCTGCCGAGGGCGAGGACGTGGCCGAGGAGCTCCGGGAGGGCGAAGTGGTGGCGCAGGTCGACATCGGCGGGAGGCCGCCACCGCGGGGCCCATCGGCGGAACTGCTCGTCCAGCTCGGGCCGGACCGCGGCGAGTTGGGCGGGTGTCCCGAAAACGCGCAGCCTGAGGCGTTCCTGCATCGGCGCCCCGTCAGGCCGCGGCCGTCACCAGGCCGCGGCCGGCCCAGTCGTCGAGTACGTCGGCCAGGTCTTCGCGGATCTGCACCGCGTCCCCTTCGTACTCCGCGCCGCAGGCGGCGGCGAGGTCACCCAGCGACCGCGATCCGTCGATGAGCCGCCACAGCAGCGCGGCGGTGCCCTCGAGCACCAGGTACTTTCCGGACGGGGTGGTGAGCAGGATCTGCTCCCCGAGGTCGTTGCTCTCGACGTCACCGGCATGGGCGTAGACGGTCATGGGGTGGTTCCTCTACTGGTCTTCTGGAGAAGGCGGGAGGAGATGCGGAAGACGGCTTTCTGCACGAGCAGAAGTGGCAGGACGGCGAACCGGTCCGGCCGCCCTGCGCCCGTGACGGCGCGATCGGCCGCCGCGACGAGCCGTCCCGCGAGGCGAGCCGGCCGGGTCCCGAGGTCGACGGTGCGGCCGTGCGCCGTGCGCAGGCCGATGACAGTGCCCAGCACATCGTCGATCGGGACCCAGAAGTAGCAGAACGGGTTGTGCGGATCGTAGTTGTCGGCGAACTGGAGGATCTCGGTGCGGCCGTCGGGGGTTGTCCGGACGTCGGCGACCCGGTGCGCGGCGAGCAGGTCCTGGGGAAGCTGGAGGAGGACGACCCGGCCGCGCAGCCCCGCACCGTGCGGCCGTCCCCAGCGGACGCGCACCCGCGTGCCCTTCTCGAACAGGGGATACATGCTGCGTGAGGTGTCCACGATGGGGACGTCGGTGATCCGTCCCTCGGCGGCGTACCGCTCACGGAGGACGCGGCGCGCCGTATCACGGGCGGTGCGAACGGACGATGCAGCGGGGGGCGAGGAGTCCTGGCGGAGATAGGCCCAGCGGGTGGGGGCCGGTCCGGCGAAGTGGCGTTCCACCGGGTGCCGTGGGGCCGTCAACAGTACGGCGCCGTCCCATGGAGCCAGGTCCTGGTGCGCCTCGGGCCCGGTGGAGATCGAGACGGGCCCGAGCAGTCGTGCGAACCCCTCTGCCGCCGTCTCGTACCGGCCGGGTTCAACGGTGCCGTGGAACACGAACTCCGTGGTGGTGCGCTGTTCGAGCATGCCGGGGCCGAGCAGCGAGCGGAGCGCTTTCGCCGGGACCGGGCCGTTCTCGCCGCGCACCGTCGTCACCAGCCGTCCGTGGACGCGTAGCAGCGGCAACGCGCGCCCGCAGGAGCAGGCGCCGGGTTCCTGGAGCGTACCGGCGTCGCCTATCCGGTAGCGCAGGATCGGCATCGCGGTGTTGACCAGATCGGTGACGACAATGGCCCCTGCCCTGCCGTACGGACGCGGTGCCTCGTCAGGGCCGACGACCTCGACATGAACGAAGTCCGCGTTGACGTGCATGCCCGCGCATCCCGGATAGGAGAAGGCGATCGGCGTCGCCACCTCGGCCGCGCAGTACATCTCCGCCGTCGGCGGCGATGTCCCGTCCGTCGGCCAAGAGTGCGAGACCTCGAACGAGGAGGCCAGTACGCGCACGTCGTTCCAGTCGCGTACCCGGTCGCGGAGCAGCGCGAGAACGTCGGGGCTGGACAGCAGCAGGTCTCCGGCCCCGAGCCGGTGCTCCAGGCGGCGCAGGACGTCCCGGGCTCCCAGCTCGTGGTATCCCACCCGGAGGTCCCGTAGTGCCGCGTTGACCCGGCCGGATCCGGGCCACGGGGTCACCGCGGTGAGGTCGAAGACGCGGGGCAGGCCGAGCCCGCTGTACCAGCGTGCCTCGCAGGCGCCCTGGTCGGACGGCACGTCGCGGGGACGGAGGATGTGGCTCGGTGCGCCGTTCGTCCCCGAGGTGAAGGTCAGGTCCAGCTGCCCGGGATCGGCCGTGGACGCGGCGAGTCGCGCGGTGTGGTGGCGCAGTTCGTCGCGTTCGAGGATGGGTAAGCCGGTCAGGTCGGGCAGGTCGCGCAGTTCGGGGTCGGCGAGCCGGTCCCACCATGGTTCCCGCTGGTAGAACGGCGCCGTCTCGGCCGCGGTCAGGACGATGTCCAGCCGCCGCCGGGCCTCGGCGCGGACCGCGTCGGCGCACCATTGGCGCTGATCGGCGGCCTGCCGGTCGGCCTCGACGACGCGGGGCACGCGGCCGTCTCGGACCAGCGAGAACGCGGCACGCGAGATGAGACCGCCGTATCTGCGCCGGGCGTGACCCCGCCCGGCGCGGGTTCGCTCAAAGCGTTTCTGCGAAGACATCACGCAGCGGATCCCGGTACCGGTCGTCGGCGGGGACACCGAGCAGGAAGGTGCCGACGTGCCCTTCCCGCAACGGATCGATGTTCAATGCGCCGGCGATGAGGGCCTCGCTTCCTCCGCCGATGACGCAGCCCCCGAGCCCGAGGGCGGTCGCCACCAGATAGAACGTCTGGTAAAGGGCCCCCACGTCCTGGTGCACGATCAGCAGACCGCCATTGTCGTACTTCCACATCGTTCGCCCGAAGACGCTGGTGACCACCAGAAGGACGGCGGGATCGCCTTCCATTAGTTCGGTATGCTCATGAAGGTTGCGCACCGTTTCGAAAAACGACTCGTCGGCCTTGTCGACCTGCTCCAGGTGACGCAGGAAAGGGTCGTAACGGTAGACGGCAGGCTCAAGACCGGTGACGTTCAGCGGATATACGTAGGTTTCCAGGGGATGCCGCCCGCCGCCCGACGGATGGGGCCGCCACGACACCCCGCTGCCGAACTTCCGGGCGTCCTGCCGGACCGCGCAGGCCATTTCCAGAAAGCGTCCGAGCGTTGCCGCGTCGATGGGCGTGTCACCGAATCTGCGGCATGATCTGCGCTCGGCCAGCACCTGGCTGAACGGGGGATCGTCCGCCGGCTCCGCCACGGGCAGCTCCAGGGACGGCCCCGCGGTGTCCTTGCTCGGTGGTTCCATCAGGTCCCGTGTGGCCTCGCGGTCGGCTGCCGGTCGCGCCGTTCTCGTCGTACGCTGGACCACCAGTTCGGCCGCTGACCAGTAATGACGCTCGGGAACCCGGTCATGTGGCACCAGCAGCCGGGCGGCGAGGAGGGCGACGACGACAGCGGGCTCGACCCCGGCGCGTGCGGCCAGGTCGGCGGCCGTGGCGGGCGCTTCGGCCACGTCCAGGACGCGCAGCGCCTCGACGGTGACCGCGTGTCTGCGGCCGGTCGCCCCATCGGTGGCCACCAGCCGTTGTTCCCGCCATTCCACCACCACGTGCGGGGTGCGTACAACGGTAGTCGACGCCACATCACGCTCCTTGGACGATCGCGGAGTAGGGGGCGGTGGGTCACGCCCGTCAACCGCCTATTCGGCGGTCGCGGTCATGCGAAGTCGGTGCAGAACGTGATGACGGCGAAGGCCATGTCAAGTTCGGCTATGCTCTCCAGCTCGGTGATGGACAGTTCACGAATCGTGGGCTTCTCCCAACGCTTCATAAGGCCTCCTTCTGACTACTCACTGTGCAGATGGTCCCGAAAATCCTCTGCCCCGCTACTCCACCGCGATCATAAAACGGAATCAGGTAAATCACGGGTAAAATCCCGGCGTTCTCAAGTGTCCGCGACTACCGTCGCGGACGGGAGCGAAAACGGGAGGTCAGCGAGTGGGGACAGGAGATACGACCGCATGGCGGGGCGCGATGGTCGACGAACTCAAAGCGTCCGGGGCGGTGCGTTCCCAGTCCGTCGAGGAGGCGATGCGGCAGGTGCCGCGGGAACGGTTCCTGCCCACCGACCTGCCGCCCGAGGATGCCTACGCCGACCGCGCCGTCACCCTCACCCAAGACGGCCACGGCTTTCCGGCCAGCACCGCGAGCCAGCCGACGATCGTGGCGCGGATGCTGGAGCAGTTGGACGCCCGGCCGGGGCACCGCGTCCTGGAGATCGGCACCGCCGGCGGCTACAACGCCGCGTTGCTGGCGCACCTGGCCGACCGGGTGGTCTCGCTGGAGATCGATCCCGCGCTCGCCGAGCGGGCGGCGCGGCGACTGGGCCCGGCGGTCGACGTGCGCGCGGTCGATGGCGCCGACGGCGCGCCCGACGCCGCCCCATTCGACCGCATCCAGGCGACTGTGGGCGTATGGGGCCTACCCGCCGCCTGGTTCGAGCAGCTCACGCCGGGCGGCCGGCTGGTCGTCCCGTTGTGGCTGCGACCGGGCCTGGAGGTGAGCGTCGCCTTCGAACGTCACGGCGACGTCCTGCGCGGCCTCAGCTGCGAGCCGTGCGCCTTCCTGCGGTTGCGGGGGGCGCACGCCGGTCCGGACGGCTACCGTCCGCTGGGCGACGGCCACTTCGTCACCGCCGACTTCCTCGACCCGTCAGGCACCGCGCGGCTGGGGCGGCTCCTGAACGAGAAGCCCACGGTCGAGGAGGCCGTGCCCGGCCTGGCGCGCGGCTGGTTCCCCTCGCTGGCGCTGGCGGACGAACGCGCGCTTCAGATCTTCTCCCTGCACACCGGCCAAGCGTCGTCCGGCCTGTACGACCAGCGGGCTGGGGCCCTGGCGCTGATCCGTGACGACCGGCTCTTCGGATACGGTGACGCCGCCCTATCCGCCGAACTCCGCACCCGCGCGCAGGCGGCTGAACCGCTCGACCCCGCCGACCTGCAGATAACGGCACGCCTGGCCGACACCTCACCGCGCGGGTCCGCCCGGTGGTCGTTGTCGCGCCCGCCCTTCCAGTACGACCTGCAAGTACGTGAGGCGGCACAGTAGGAACGGTCCACCCCTAAGAAGCGTGTCACCACGGGCAAACGGCGATGGATGTGGATCGGTTTGTGGTCGCACCGGCCCAACGCCGGTTCATCCTTCGTGGTCTCCACAATCCTCTGCCACACTGGATCAGCGAGTACGCCGAGCCTGGCGGGGGCCGAACGGAGCTCCGCCTTATCGGCCTCGGACGCCAAGCTGGAGGTCGAGCCGTTCGCGCCGCCGGGGCCGGTGACGCGCTCATCAGCCCGCAGATCACCATCCGGATGCTGCGCCGCCTCGCCCATCCCCCGACGGCCGCGCCCCACCACCTCGCGTCCGGCACCGTCAAGAACCATCTGCCCGCCACCCAGCGCAGGCTGTCCGTTCCGCAACCGTGTGGCATCGCACCTGGGCCTGGGACAACGTCCATCCCACTCACGAGCCCTGACCGGGACGCCATCTGTACCATCCAGACCTTTAGCTGTATGCGAAAAGGTCCTGCCGTATGCCTGCCGCCTTGAAGAGGTAGTCGCGTGACGCTTCGAGTTCGCGTCGCAGACGGCCGAGGTCGGCGTCGAGCAGGCGCCCCCGCCACTTGCGGACCTTGCCGGCGACGATCACCGTCTCGACGTTCGTGCGGTCCATCAGCGTGACGACCGCTCCGGGCACGCTGTTGAGCGGGGCCACGTTGAGCGCGGTGGCGTCGAGCACGACGATGTCGGCCTCCTTGCCGGGCGTGAGCGTGCCCGTCTTACCGGCGAGCCCGAGGTGTTTCGCGCCGTTGACGGTCCCGTAGCGCAGCACGTCGCGGACGGTGAGGAGCGCCGGCGTGCCCTCGGCCGGCGTGGGCCAGTTGTTGGGCGGCACGGGGTCGCCCTGGTCCAGGACGATCTGGTTGACGACCATGCGCTGCATGATCATGGCGGAGCGCATCAGCGTGAACGCGTCCGCGGCCATCGTCGTCTCCACGTCGGAGCTCAGCGAGGGCTCCATGCCGAGCTCCTGCATCTTGAGGATCGGCGGGGTGCCGTGCCGCATGACCATCTCGATCGGGAAGGCGAGCGAGACCTGCGCGCCGGCGTCCCGGAACCGTTTCCAGACCCGGTCGGACATCCCGGTCATGTGAATGAACAGGTTGTCCGGCCCCACCCGGACCCCGGCGGTCCCCCGGGCGAGGTCCTCGAAGACCGGCAGCATCCCCCACGACCCGACCGAGTGCGCCGCGATCTTGATGTCCAGCTCGCGGGCGATCGCCCAGGACCGGGTGTACACATCCCTGCCGAGGTGGAGTTCGCCGCCCATGACCATGCTCACCAGCTGGTCGTCCGAGGAGAACCAGCGGTCCCTGATGCGGTGGGCGTCTTCCGGATACCGGGCTGTGGCGCGGCCGTCACCCTCGAAATAGCCGAACGCGGCGCGTCGCCCGGTGTCGATCAGCGCCTGGATCGCCGCGTCCGTGTGCTCCGGGGAGTGGTGGATCTGCGATACGTCCAGCACCGTGGTGACGCCCGCGTCAAGCTGGGAAAGTCCTGCGAAAAGGTCATTGATGTACACGTCCTGCGGCCGGTATACCAGCCGGAACCCCTCGAGAATGTGCTTGTCGTAGTTCGGGTTCGCGCTCGGTGAGCCTGAGCGGTCGTCGAGGAGCAGGCCATTGGCGAGGAACGCGCGCTCGGCCGTCTCGAACAAATGGTGATGCGTGTCGACGAAACCCGGCATGACGATGCGGCCGCGTGCGTCGATCACGTCCGCGCCGGAGGCCCGGATGTCGTGCCCGACCGCGACGATCTTCTTGCCTTCGACCAGAACGTCGGCGACCTCGAAGTCGCCCACCTTCGGGTCCATCGACATCACCGCCCCGCCCCGGAGGACGTAGCGGCGTCCGCGGGCGCCGCTGTCCCTCGGCGGTGCCTGGTCACGGTCCTGCGCGGTGGCCGGAGAGGCCGCGAGCAGGCCCGCGCCGCCCGCCGCCGTGGCCACTGTCGAGGTCTTGAGGAAACTGCGACGTCCAAATCGCGGAGCGACATTCTTGCGCCGCTCGTCTTCGTTCTGCCCGCTGGACACGTTCCTCCTCCTTCGGAAAAGGCCATTCGAAACGCGGTGATCGCAGGTGTTCGAGGGCGCGCACCGCCGCCCGCCATGGCGTAGGAGACGGAACCGACCGCCCCGGCGCCCCCTCGACCAGTGAGTTGATGTGTCAACTAGACAGTACATGATCGAGTTGACGTGTCAACTCCTGGTTTTAGGATGTCCCCATGGCACATCTTGGATTGACCGAACGCGAGCTCCGCGCATGGCGGACGTCCTTCCGGATGGTGGAGCTGCTGCGGGCGCGCCTTGAACAGCAGCTCCAGGCGACCAGCGGCCTGTCCAACGCCGACTACACCGTGCTGGCCCTGCTGTCCGAATCTCCCGACAGGCGGATGCGCCTCTACGAGCTGTGCCTGGTAGCCGGTTGGGAGAAGAGCCGCATGCACCACCAGCTCACCCGGATGAGCCGGCGGAACCTGATCGCCCGCGAGCGGTGCGGCTCGCGCGGCGTCCATGTCGTGCTCACCGCAGAAGGGCTCGACGCGCTGAGAAAGGCCGTTCCCCGCCACGGCCAAGAAGTCCGGCGCCTGTTCGTCGACCGCCTCACCCCCGAAGAGCTCGACCAGTTCGCCGACCTCTCCGCCAAGATCCTCCACAACCTGGAAACGAACGAGCCGTGAGCCGAGACAGAGAAGGCCACCGAGCGGAAGGCGGGGGTGGCGGGAGATCCAGGTCGCGACCTTGATGCGCCTCGTCCAGGGCCTGGCGGGCGTCGCCGTCGCCGTCGCGGGTGCCGTCGGCGGCATGGCCTCGGGCCTTGTCGCCACCGCCGCCGGCTTCCCTCTGCTGACGCTCTGCGGCGCCATCCTGAGCCTGGTCATGGTGCCGGTGGTCGCCGCCGCAGTGCGCCGATGCTGATTGTCAGGCGAAGGTGGCCCATACGGCGCCGTCTGTGCCTCTTACATAGATCTCGCCTGACAGGCCCGCCGGGTTTCCGGTGAGGAAGATCTGCGGTGTCGGGCGGGCGGTCGTCTTGCCGCCCAGGTCCTCCCATGCGGACAGCTGGTTGTTATCCGGCCTGTACGTTCTCAACAGGAGGTTCGTGCTCGGGCCGAGGGCGAGGAAAGCCACCTCGAAATAGAAGATCTCCCGGGGATAGACGACGGGCTGGCCTCTGGTGTCGCCGCCGATGGACATCCACGGCCGCCACGCCGTGTCGACGAATGGACGGTACCTGACGGTGTTGTCCGTGCCGCGGGCGACGACGTCTATACGGTTCTCGGCGTTGGCGAACGACGGTGGGGAGGCGTGGGGGACGGACACCGATGGCGCGGACGCCAATGTCTGGCCGAGAGAGACCCACGCGGGTTCGGGGGCGAAAAGGGGAAAATGCATGAGCTGGTTGCCGGTGCCTCTCGCGAACACGCCGCTGCCCACCTTCGACGTCCAGCCGACGTCGATATCGGACGTCACCGTGCCGCCGAGGGAACCCCACACCTGCCACTGGCGCTCGTACTGGGCGATGATCCATACCGCGTTGTCGGTGCCGCGGGCGAAGATGATGGCGTCGCCGTTGGCGAAGTGCCTGATGACCGGCGCCCCCTGGATGCTCAGGTCCCCGACCTTCTCCCACGGTCCACCGGCCGCGTGTGCCTTGAACCAGACGTATCCGTCGGTGCCGCGGGCGGCCAGGTCGAGCTTCTCGCTATCGAAATAGGAGTCGACGGCGACCGCCGATGAGATCTGGCCACCGAGATTCTCCCAGGGGCCCCATTTGTCGTTGGTGCTGAAACGGTGATGCACACCGTTGTCGGTGCCTCGTACGAAAATGCTTCGCCCGGCGGGTTGCCGCATCACGGTGGAGACAGGGCCGACGATCTGCCCGCCGAGCGACCAGAAGGTGCTCCGCTTCGGGCGCGCCGGCATGGTCGGACGGTTCGGTGCGTTGCTGAGCTTTGGCTGTTCCTTCTTCATTCTGTCGAGAAGCGTCTGTGTGGGGGACGGAGGTTCAGCGCTCGCGGTGCCCGGCGTGAGGTATGCCGTGGCGGCCATCAGCGCCGTGGCCATCGCCAGCAGTCTTCGGTTCATCGTTCTTCCTTTGGTGGAGGGGGGCTCGTGAATGCGGGTGGTCTCGCGGTCGTGAGCAGGTGCCGGACGATCTCGTGCAGGGAATGCCGGGCCGGTCCTGGAGAAAGCGGGCCGAGGGCCGCCAGGGCGGCGCGGCCGAATTCCTCGATGTGCGCATAGGTCTGCCGGAGTTCGTCACTTTCGCCGAGGCCCCGGCGGTCACGGGCGCCCGAGAGATGAGGGCGGACGTCCTCTCTGAGCTGGAGCAGGGATCCCAGGTTGCGGCCGTACGCCCGTAACGCGTCCACCGTCTGGACGGTGGAGCCGGTGGCCATCGCGCCCAGTTCGCAGGCGCCCGCGGTCAAGGGAGCCGCTTCAGCCGGGCCCGCCGCCGTGGAGCGGCCCACCTGGAGCGCGCGCATCCGGTGCCGGCACGCTTCCTCCAGGATCTCCGCCAGCCGGAACGTCAGGTCCGGGCTTTCTCCGACACAGAGCTCCAGGGCGCGCGTCAGGAGCAGATCGCCGGCCAGGATCGCGAACTTGGTCCCCCAGTTCGGTGCGTTCCGGCGGGATTCGGTACCGACGCCGGCCTGGGCCAGCGCCGCGATGTTCGCGAGGTCGGTGGCGGCCGCGAGTGGCGCGAGCCTCCGCCGGCCGGCGTTTCCGAACTGGGCGGCGAGGAGCGCGAGCAGTGCCGGGCGGAGCGCGAAAGTGCGGCCGGCCGGATCGAGCGACTGGAGGCGTACCAGGAACGGCCATTCCCTGCGGACGGTATCGGCGAGGATCTCGTCCACTTCGAAGAGCTGTGGTGCCAGGCGCAGCCGATCGTCCAGGCACGCCCCGACATCCTCGAAGAGCGAGGCCGTTCCGAATCCCATCATGTGATCCGGGGCCAGCGCCGCGTGCCGGACCAGCGCGAAGATGGGCTTCTCGGAATCGAAGGTGTCCTGCAGTACGTTCCAGGCGAGCCGGTGCCGGGACGCGGCGAAGCGGCCGGTCTCCGCGTAGCCGCTGAACCGGCGGCTCAGCAGCCCGGCGTACCCGGACAGATCCTCCACCCGGCCCGCCCGGAGACGATCGTCGATGACTCCAGCGGCGATCTTTCCGGATTCGAGGGCGAAGC
Organism: Actinomadura sp. KC06; assembly: GCF_004348735.1. Lineage (GTDB taxonomy): Bacteria > Actinomycetota > Actinomycetes > Streptosporangiales > Streptosporangiaceae > Spirillospora. The sequence goes on along the minus strand of NZ_SMKT01000042.1, from coordinate 9,208 downwards.
TGATCCCTTCTCCCGTGCCCGGGTTGACCAGGCCCGCGGCCTCTCCCACCAGCACGATGCCCGGCGCCCAGCATCGCCGGGGATCGAAGTCGACGCGCAGCGGGGCGGCCCGCGGCGGATTCGTCCGGCGGGCGTCCGTGAATCCCGGAAAGGACGTACGGAGTTCGCCGACGAATCGCCTGAACAGGTCATCGAGACGCACGTCGGATCGCCGTTCGAGCAACCCGACGCCGACGTTCGCGACGCGGCCGCCCACGGGGAACATCCAGCCGTACGCGGGAAGGACCCCGCCATTCGGCGAGCCGACGAGCGGCATGAAGAGGCGTAGCGAATCGTCCAGGTCGTCGACGCCCGTGAAATAGGCCCGGAGCGCCCGGCCGAGGGAGGTCCGCGACGTTCCCGCCAGACCCGCCTGGCGCGCGATCCGGGATAACGCGCCGTCTGCGGCCACGACCACGCGGGCCCGCATTGTTCCGGGGCCGCGTGGGCCGGTGAACTCGATCCCGGTGACCACGCCCTCCGTTTTCACCAGTCGGCGGACGTCGGCCCGCTCATATAACCGTGCTCCCGCACGGACGGCCCTGCGCACAATGGCGGCGTCGAGCACGGCGCGGGTCACGACGAGGCCGAACCGTCCGTCGCGCGCTCCGGTCCCGTAACGGAATTCGCGGGTTCTTCGCGAACCCGCCGGGCCCATGGAGACTCTCAATGCGCCGATTTCCCGCGCGGCCGAAAGGTCTTCCGTCACGCCCATCTCCTCCAGCAGCCCGACCCCGGCCCGGGTGACCGCGTCTCCGCAGCTCTTGTCGCGGGGGAAGGCGGCGCGCTCCAGCAGCGCCACGGTGCGTCCGCTGCGGGCGAGGTGGTACGCGGCGGCGGCCCCGGCCGGACCGGCTCCCACGACCGCCACGTCGACGGCCCTCACCGCGTCAGCGGGCGACCGCGGCGCAGGAGGCCCCGGTCGTGCGGGCCGCGCCGGGAGTGCGGCCCGGGCCGCGCTGCGCGGGCAGCGCCCGGATGGCCCGCGCATGCAGGCGCCCGGCCGCCGGACCCCGATCTCGATCATGAAATCCGTGCACTCCGGCCACGGCGAGCGCGATCGCCGGGGTGAGCCGCCCCTCCATCGGCCCGGCGAGCCGATCGGCCAGCGTCGAGATCCTGATCCGGAGCGGCTGCGCGGCGAACGCGCCGGGATGAAGGCCCGCCTCGACGGCGTCGAGCACGCCGTCCATCTCCTGTCGCTCGGCCGCGCTCGCACGGTCGTAACGCGCGGCCAGTCTGCGTGTGGCCGCGTCGGCGATGCCCGCGGCCTGCGCGGGGTGCGAGAGGTTCGCGACCACCTCGACCAAGGCACGGTAGGCGCGCTGCCGTTCACCGCTCAGGGCGGCGGGCGGGCGCGGGTCCGCGGTGGCCGTATCGGGCAGGCCGAACGCCACCGTGCCGCCCGCGACGGTCATTCCGGCGGTCGCCATGAAGCCTCTGCGCGTCGCCCGGCGGCCCCGCGAAACATCCATTGTCCACACCTTTCTGGCCCATCAATAACGACGCACGACGATATAGTTCGCTAACAGGATCAATGACTCCCTGGCCGGGCCGTCGGGGACCATTTTCAGGTGCTCGACCGCCTGAGCGGAGTACTCGTTCGCGGCATGGAGCGCCGCGGCGACCGCACCGGTGCTCACGATCTCGCGGCACGCTTCGCGGATTTCGGCCTCGGTGAGGTCCTGACGTTCCAGAACCCCTCTGATCTCCCGCGACCTAGGGCCTCGTTCCAGTGCGAGCAGTACCGGCAAGCCGTAGACGCCCTCGCGCAGATCGGTTCCCGGATGCTTTCCGAAGGACGCCGCCTCGGCCGTGAGATCCAGCGTGTCGTCCACGATCTGGAAGGCCATGCCGACCGCTCGTCCATAGAGTCCGGCAGCGTCGATGACGGCCTGACCGGCGCCGCCGAGATATGCCCCGATCCGGCACGGCAGCTCGAACAGCGAGGCGGTCTTCCGCGCCGCTATGCGGGTGTACGAATCCAGCCGGTGATCGAGGTTGAACGTGTTCTCGGCCTCCTGCAACTGCCCCAGAGCGAGGGCCACCGCGCTCTGGCTCGCCCAGCGGGCGAGTTCTTCGTCCATGCGAGCCAGCAATTTCATCGCTCGCGCGAAGATGAAGGTGCCCGCCGTGACCGCCGCCGCCTCTCCCCAGAGGGCGTTGGCGGTGAGCGCGTCGCGTCTCGTCCGGGCCCGATCCATCACGTCGTCGTGATAAAGCGCGGCCACGTGAAGCAGTTCCACCGCTGCGGCCGCGAGCAGCAGTTCCCTTTCGTCGCCGGTATCGCGGGATGGCCCCAGCCCCGCCGCGACGAACAGAAGTGCCGGACGCAGCCGTTTGCCACCACGCCGGATCAGACGGGAGGTCACGTCCGCGAGCCACGGGTCTTCGCAACGCAGCGCCTCGTCCAGCGCGCTCTCCAGCCCGGCCAGCCGTTCTCGTGCCGCCGGGTGGCGCAGCCAGCCGAATTCGCCCGCCGCGTTCGTCGAGTTCACCGGCGGTCCTCAGGTGCGGCCGTCGGCCGGATTGGCGGTGAACGGACCGCTCACCTGGAACTTGAGCGGCACACCGCCGATCGACTGAGGCCGCTCGGGCAGATCCGCGGAGGCGACCACGAAAACGAGGATCCCGTAGATCCGCCAGCCCTTTCCGTCGGCGGCCCGGTCGTTCACGACGCTGCCGACGCCCATCCCGGTGACGCCCGGGTATTGACGCCGGATATCGTGCTGATATCGCGCGAGCGCCTTGCTCGCGGTCGCGAAGTCCACGCCTTGCGTCATCGATGTGGAGGGCGTGCCGGCCGGGGTTCTGGCCGCCGACCCGGAAGTCGCGGGACGACCCGTGTCCCCGGCGTCGTCGCCGCATCCGGCCAGCGTGCCGGCGAGCAGCAGGCCGCAGCCGCACACGAGCACGTCGGTGATCTCGCTGCGTCGCCGCGTCCGCGCCCGCCCTCGCGGGGCCTGCTCAGCGATGCGGGTCGACCAGGGATCCGGTGTCGTCAACGATCCTCCGTAGCCTGTCGTAGAGCTCCTGATCATCGAGCATCGTGATCAGCTCGCGGGCCGTCTTGCCGCGCAACGAGAACCCGATGTCGCGGATCTCCTTGGCGGCCTCCTGCTCCTTCGGCGTGAGGTATTTGTGAAGGCTCGCCAGCGCCGATTCCGCGTCCAGCAGATGCTGGTCGGTGACGACGAGGTCGCTGCGGTCGGGGTCCGCCGCCGCCAGTTTCAGCTCGGTGCCGTAAGTGGCGTACAGCGCCTGAGCCAGCGCCCGATCCTGTGGCGGGACCTGGGCCTCGCGGGCGCGCCGCAGCGCGCTTTCCTGGTTCTCGTACATGAGGTCGATGAGCCAGCGGCCGATCAACGAGGTCGACAGATACCTGTCGCGCACATGGCGGATCGACACCCATTCCTGGGTGAACGGAATGCCCGTCAGGTCTTCGCCGGCGCCGAGGAACGGGCAGAGCACCAGGCACTCCGGTTTGGTGATGACGCCGGTTCCACCACGGCAGACGACCGAACCCGAGTCGCCACCGCATGCCATCGGGGTGGTGATGATCTGGCCGTCGAACGCGGCGATCCGGCCGTCCCCGTAGTTGACCTCCAGGATGCCGTTGATGGCCAGCACCCGGCCCGTCGTGTATTCGGTGGTGCGCCCGGTCTTCTGAACGGGCGCGCCCGGCGGGACGACATCGGCGGCCGTCACCGCGGAGCGCGCCTGCGGACCGGCCGTCATCTCCACGCGCAGCCGGCTCGCGACATCGTTGATGGGATTGAGAACGGTGTGTGAGGCGCCTCCCGCGAACAGCAGCCCGATGGCCGGCTGGTCCCTGCTCGGCGAGGTCATGGCGCCTTTGACGTCGTCGGAGATGTCGCAGTCGATCCGGACATCGGCGACCGCGCAGTCGACGCGGTTGACGCTGGACCCGAAGGAGATCGGGACCCATCGGGTAAGCGTGCCGACCGCGTTTCCGGGCTGGACATGGGCGTCCGCCGGTCCCGGCTGGTAAATGAAGTCGCCCGCCTTGGCATTGTTGCTGTTGGCGAGCACATGATTGTTGGACAGGATGGACAGCCTCCCGTTCACGTCATTGTCGCGGACGAGGCAGCCCAGGGTTCCGGCGCTGATATGCGCGTGCCCGATGCTGATACCGGCGATGGCCGGACGTTCCCGTCCGGTGAACTCGTAGGCGTAGAAACGTCCCGACTCGACGACGTCCGTTCTGACTTCCTGTCCGCGGACCTCCACCGTCCGGGGAACGACGCGATCCGGGGCCAGTTCCCGTTCGGGGAGTTTCCGCGCGACATAGACGACGCAGGCGGGCTCGTCGAGGCGTTCACCGCCGCGGACCGGCGGTCCGAATGCGATACCGACCACGTTGGGGTCGTCCCGGTATCTCGCCCAGAGCCGTTGCTTCGCCTCTTCGACGTACGGCTCCGCTTCCCGCCACTCGTCCGGACTCGCCATCCCTTCACTCCTCATTTCCGGAAGGTGAGCGCAGCATCGGCCGCCGCCATCGAAGAGTCAAGGACGCCGCCGCCCGCCCGGAGGAATCGTTCCAACGGCTGGGCCTGGGCGGCCCCCGGATATCGGACCGCTCTATCGGGCACTACGGCCGCGCGCCGAACCGGCGTCCCCTCCACAAAAAAGTGATCATCTGGCCGGATGACCTCCGGGTCGTACCGCGGGTAGCCGCCCGCGCACCGGATCGGCCGAGCAAGATCAGTTGTGGACGATCCAAAAGCGGTAATGGCGGGTATTCCGGGCGCGACGGCGGGCGACCGGCGACGCCTTTTCCTGATCGAATCTCAGGCCGGAAACGGTCACGATATTCGCCCGGCATTGACGGCCGTGTAGCGGCCGGGTATCTGTGATCAGGACATCGTCCCGTAATGCGCAGACCCGAAAACTGCTACGTCCGTAGGGAGTCATGAGCCGAAGACGACATACGGTCATCCTGGCGCTCGCCATCGCGCTCCCGGTGGTCCTGCTCGCGACGCCCGTTTCCGCGAACGGCGACCCGGCATTCTCGGTCGAGGCGCCGGGCCGATGGGTGGCCTTGGGGGACTCGTACCAGGCGGGCACCGGAACCGGCGACTACTATCCGGACAGCGGAGAGTGCCGCAGATCTCCCGCGTCCCATCCAAAGCTCATCGACACGGACGGCACGTTGCGCGCCGGCGGCCAAAAGGTGCCGTTCACGTTCGTGGCCTGCGACGGCGCGACGACCGATGCCCTCTACGCCGGAATGAAAGGGGAGCCTCCGCAGGTCAACGCGCTGACGTCGGAGGTCTCCCATGTGACGCTCGGCATCGGAGGCAACGATCTCGGGTTCTCCTCGCTGCTCGAGGAATGCCTCATGGGCTATGTGCGTTTCCAGGGCCCCTGCGACGCCCGGCTCGACGCGAAAGCGCAGGCGGCGTTCGACCGGCTCACGCGACGCGACCAACCCGGAAATCTCAACCGGGTCGAGTGGATCCTGAGCGACATACGCGCACGCGCCCCGGCCGCGAAGCTGTTCCTCCTCACCTATCCGAGGTTCTTCTCCATCAATGGCGGGAAGGACGGCACCAGCAGGACATGGCTCCCCTGGAAGGACAGGTGCAACTACATTCTCGTGAGCGACCAGCTCTGGATCAACAACTGGATCCGCCGGCTCGACAACTACCTCGTCGCCGCCGCGGTCGCCGACCATCGAGCGACCCCGGTCGACATCTATCAGCTTTCTGAAGGCCGTGAGATCTGCCCCGACGGCGACGTGCCTCTCGATGAACGGTACGTCCACGGACTCGTGGGAAGTATCCTCCCTCCCAACACGGGGGTGAAGCCCGAGTCGTTCCACCCCAAGAAGTGGGGATACCAGACCACGGCCGAACGTCTCAAAGAGGACCTTTGCGCGCCGAGCGCCCCGTCGCACATGGGGGGCGACACCACGCCCCTCCGCATGACCCGGGACATCACCGTCTCCCCAGGCCAGACCGTTCGAATACCGGTCACGATGGCCGGTGGTCCCGGCGTCGGAATCTCCACGTCCTGGAAGCAGGGAAATGTGGAAACACGGCTTCGCGACCCTGACGGCCGCCTCTGGGACCGCCGTGGGCTGCGCGGACGAGTGGTGCGAACACCGGACGGGATAAGCCAGGAAGACGGCTATGTACCCGGGCCGCGGGCTGGCGGCTGGACGATCGAACTGCATGGAGCCGCCGCCAACCGCGCCCCGATGACGGTCCGTCTCGCGGCCACGGAAATCGCCAAGCGGAATGTCCCGCCGACCGCTCGCATGACCCTGCGGCGCAATGGCGACAAGGGCAACGAGTTCGTCTTCGACGCGTCACGATCCGCCGACAGCGACGGGCGCATCAAGACCTATCTTTGGGAACTGGGCGACGGTACGCTCCTCAGAGGGAAACGGCTGACCCACACCTTCGCCGAACGAGGGACCTACACCGTGACGCTGACCACGATCGACGACCGCGGCGAATTGGACATCGTCACCTCGCGGCCCATCACGGTCGGGCGTTGAACCGCGAGCGGACGAGACGGTGACGGCCGCGGAGACCCCCAGGCGGAAGATCGACCGGCTGGCGGGCGCGGCGCTGATCGCGGTCGTCGTCGGCGGCTGCGTCATCCCCTTCGGGCTGACCGACGACACCACCCAGCGGGTCGCGGTCCACCACACCGTCCTCGGCCTGTCCAGCGCCGTCGTCGCGGCCGGCGCGGCGCTGCTGGTCGCAGACCGCCAGCGGCACGCGGCGCTGGCCGTCATGCCGCTGGCCGTCGCGCCCGCCCTGGTCACCGTCAGCGACGCCCAGGTGGCGCCGTTCCTGATCTGGCTGATCACGTTCCCGATCGCCCTCGGCGCGGCGATCTACGCCACGGCCGCGGACCGCACCCTGAAGCTCGACCCGATCGCCGCCATGTCGCTCGCCGTCATCGAAGTGGGCATCGGCTACCAGTTCCAGGGCATGCTCGACGCCTCGCCGTACTTCCGGTCGGCGGACGAGCAGCTCGGCGCCGACGGCCGCCGCACGGTCTATCTGGCCTGTCTGGCGATCGCCGCCGCGGCGGGCCTGCTGCTGGCCGATGGCAAACGCGGCCCGGCGCTCGCCGTCCTCCCGCTCGCGGTGTTCCCGGCGACGATGGTCGCCATTGACTACACGAGCCTGAAATTCGGTGACCTCCTCGGATTCGCCGCCTATTTCTCCCTCCCACTGGCCTTGGGTGCGGGCATTTACGCGCTCTTCTCACGCCGCCGCCGGGGCGGGCGCCGAACCTTCGGCGCCCGCCCGCGCCCTCCGGATTAGAGGTACCAGTACCAGGCCGCGCCGTTGGTGCCCCTGGCGAAGATATTGAATCCGGCGGGATAGGCCAGCGGCGTGGGTCGGGTGGAGATCGCGCCTTCCAGATCGAGCCATGTGGTCGAGGTGCCCCGGTCCGGATACCAGGCGCGCGTCCAGAGGCGGTTGTTGGGACTGCGCACCAGGAAATCCACGTCGAGAATGCCGAGGGTGTAACCGAAATCCACTACCGGCTGATCGGACGTGTTGCCCTCTCTCGACATCCACGGCCCCCAGGCTCCGGCCGAGAGCGCACGATGCCAGACGGCATTGTCGGTGCCGCGCACCGCGACGTCTATTCGCTCGTTGCTCGGCGTGGCCAGCGATGGGGCCGACGCGAGAACATGGCCAAGCGGAGTCCACGCCGGCTCCTGCGCGGACAGCGGGTAGTACATGAGCTGGTCGTTCGCTCCGCGGCCGAATACCCCCGCGACACCGGCGGTCCAGGCGACGTCGAGATCCGACCTCAGATCTCCGCCAAGCCGGACCCAGAGGCCCCATACCCCTTTGTCCTGGTAGATCGTCCAGGCCGCATTGTCCGCCCCGCGCGCGAATATGATGGCGTCGCCGCCGGCGAAATGCCTGACCACGGGCGTCCCCTGGATATCGAGATCGCCGAGCTTGTGCCAGGCTCCGCCGAGGCCGTGGGCCTTGTGCCAGACCTTCCCATCGGCACCGCGGACGGCCAGGTCGAGCCGGTCGCCGTCGAACTGGGGGTCGACACCGATCGCCGAGGTCGTCTGGCCGCCGACGTTCTCCCATGGATCCCACACCAGGTACGGCTTGCCGTGCCTGGTGTACACGGCATTGTTCGTGCCTCTAGCGAAAATGTTGCGCTCACCGGTACCGTTCCGCGCGGTGGCGGACACGTGCCCCACGATGTTCCCACCGAGCGACGCCCAAGTGCCCCGCTGCCTACGCGACGGGGGAGCCGCATTCGAAGCCGCGGCTCCTGGGACGCTCGGCCGCGCCTCTCTCAACTTCGCGCGTAATTGCTCGCCTGGAGGGTCACCGACCGCTACCCCCGAGGCCACCCCCTTCCCTGCCACGAGCGACGACAGCATCAACGCCACCGCCACGACAACCGGCCTGATCCCCGCCGCATGCGCCATTACAACTCCCTTGACAGTGAATAAGCGTCAAGATCAAGCATCCATCGATGATCGGCAACACACAAGGGCCTATTTTGGGGCCCTACATGCGCTCACTTACGGCGATGCGAACAACGTGTGAGCGCGGCTCGACGCTGTGTCGAGGCACGCTCACGGCTGTGGTGCCCGGTGCGGCAGCTCTTGTGGGGAGCCATTGCGGTCCCGGGCCGGCGTGTTGGAAGCCGCCTTTTCGGTGTCAGCTGTTAAGGAGATCGAGCAGTTGGCTGATCACGCCCCTGGTGCGTTCCATGACGCCGTTGGCGTACGTCTTGGCGGCGAAATCGATTCCCTGAAACCGCGCCCTTCGGCCTGTTTCAGCGACCTCATCTCCGCCTCACCGATGGCGGGCAGCCCACCATGGGCAGCGTGGGAGTGCGCCGATCCCCGCACCGTGGCCGGGTTCGACCATGAGGTGAGCCACCCGGTCGACTTGGCGGTCCCCTTCTCGCCGCGCACCAGCACGCCGCCGACCCGCGGGGAGACGGCGTTGAGCAGCAGCGCCAGCTTCAGATCGTCGAGGCCGACGACGGCGGTGAACGGATAGGCGTTGTTCAGGCGGCCGCCGTCCATCAGGACGTGGGGGCCGGAGCCGAGGGCGGATTCACGGTGGTACCTCCGTTAGGGAATCTTGCGCGTCCCGGAAAGATGAGGTCGCGGCGGTCCGAGTGACCTGGCTCC
>NZ_SMKT01000408.1 GCF_004348735.1 Actinomadura sp. KC06 | reverse complement strand
TATAAGAGACAGGTAAGGCCCGTTCGCTAGGTTTCGACCTGACACCACACGTTTGGGAGGAACCGTGGCCACTGCCCACGCAGCCCGGCGGCGCCCCGCCGTCCTGGGCGACCTGCTGCCCGGCGCCCTCGCCCGCGACGCCGCGCTCGTCGCCGGCGCCGCGGCGTTCACCGGCCTCGCCGCGCAGATCGCGGTCCCGCTGCCCGGCACCCCCGTGCCGGTGACCGGCCAGACCTTCGCGGTGCTGCTCGCCGGCGCCGCGCTCGGCCCCGGCCGCGCCGCCCTCGGCATGCTGCTCTACCTGCTCGCCGGCATCGCCGGGGTGCCCTGGTTCACCGAAGGCGGCTCCGGGACCGGCGCGCCCACCCTCGGCTACGTCCTCGGGTTCGTGGCCGCCGCGGCCGTCGTCGGACGGCTGGCGCAGCGCGGCGGCGACCGCACCCCCGTCAAGACCGCCGCGACCATGCTCGCCGGGACGGCGATCATGTACGCGGCCGGCGTCCCCTACCTGATGGCGTCCCTGGACGTCGGCCTCGGCCGCGCGCTCGACCTCGGCATGACGCCGTTCCTGGCCGGCGACGCGCTGAAGGTCCTGCTCGCCGCCGCGCTGCTCCCGGCCGCGTGGAAGCTCACCGGCGCCGCCCGCGACCACGACGCCGACCACGACGCCGACCACGACGCCGACCACGACGCCGACCACGACCAAGGCCGCGACCGGGGCCGCTGACGGAGCCCGCCCACCGCGCCCGTCCGTCCGTTCCGCCCGAATAACGCCCGGACGGACGGGCGCGGTGGGCGGGCT
>NZ_SMKT01000407.1 GCF_004348735.1 Actinomadura sp. KC06 | reverse complement strand
CCCCACGCCCCCTTCCGGCTTGGGTCGCTGGTCTCGTTCAGGTGATCAGGCGGTGTAGCGGAGGACGGCTCCGATGGTCAGGTGGGGGTTGGGGCCGTTGGGGGGTAGGACGACCAGTTCGCCGTCGGTGGCCGCCGTGGCTCGGATCAGGGCGGCGTCGGCTCGGGTCTCGCTTGGGGACGTCACGCCGAACTCGTCGTGGAGTTCCTCGGCGGTGGTGGCGATCTGCGCCGGGTCCGGGCCGACCCATAGGCGGGCGGACGAGTCGGGGTCGTCCTCCAGCAGGAGCGTTTCTACGCGTCCCTGGCGGACGGCCTCCGTGGTGGCCGGGAGGCCCGAGACGGCGCGCTGGCCGTTGGCGAGTTCTCGGTCGAAACGTTCCGCGACGGTCATGATGCGTTCGGCGGTCTTGAGGTTCAGGATGCGGCGGACCTCGGCGTCCAGGTCCGGGTCGTCGACGGTGGTGTTCTTGTCGGTCTCGACGGTGTGCTCCAGGACGTGCTCGGACACCTCGTCCAAGACGGCGGTACGGGCGCGGGTGTCGCCGGCGATGACGACGGCCTCGGCGCCGCAGCGGTCGGCGGCGCGGTCGATCTCGTGGGCGACCTTCTTGGCGTTGGTCTTCCACACGTTCTCCGACGAGCGCTGGAACCGGGACTGGTTCCAGTCGCCCGCCTTGGTCTTGCGGATGGGGTACTCCTCGTCCCCCTTGACGTCGATGTGCCGGTGCCTCCCGTCGGCGGTGACGTAGTCGATCGCGCCCCCGCGCCGGTCGACGACTGCCAGCAGGTGGGGGAACTTCTCACCGCGTTCGGCGAGGTAGGGGAGGACGTCCGGGAGCGGGGCCAGGGTCGCGC
>NZ_SMKT01000406.1 GCF_004348735.1 Actinomadura sp. KC06 | reverse complement strand
CACGCTGCCTCAGCAACCGCGGCGTAGCCGACGAACTCGTCATCAGCCCCGCCACCGTCGCCCGTCACGTCACCAACATCCTGACCAAACTGGGCTTCTCCTCCCGAGCCCAAATAGCCGCCTGGGCCGTGGACAACATCTCCACCGACCCCCCGCCCCCGTAGCAGGATCGCCTTATCCCCGGCCGAACGACCGCGACATGACCACCCTTCGAGACCTGCAGCGGGCCAGACCATCACCGGTCCCGCCACCGAGATCGCTGCCTCCGGAGTGACCTTCGCGGATATCGGCGGCTTCACCACGATGATCAACGTTCCAACCCCGTCCTGACGGCCCATCGGGCTCCCGGCAACATCGTCACCATCGGACAAGCGATCACCGCGTAGAACCTCGACCTCGGGCGCGGGCGCGTCTCGCCGTCCCCCAAGGCGCTTCGACCCGACCCGCTGATCGACTTCCAGCAACAGATTGGCAGCGTCGTCGCCGGTCCCGTCACCAAACTCGACTAGTTCGGCGCCTTCCTCCGCATCGAAGACCGCCCCGCCGGATTCGTGGGCCTGGTCCACAAAGCCGCACTTGGCCGTTAGTCGGTTCTCGTTGGGGATGTCCTCAACGTCAGACTCATCGGAGTGGACGTCGTCGGGCACCGAACAGAACTCGCTCCTGCCCAGGACCGACGAGCCAGCCTTCTGAAAAGATCGCGCTTCGGGCCGCGCGGGTTGTGTGCTTGTTTCGGGACTGTACAAATAACGGCGGATCTAACGATCAAGGAAGAGACGCCACATGACCGAGACCGCCGAGCCGTCCGCGACCGTGGACGAGTCCGTTGAACAGGGCCAGGACCAGGCCGTGAGGCCGGA
>NZ_SMKT01000405.1 GCF_004348735.1 Actinomadura sp. KC06 | reverse complement strand
CCGTAACCCCGTCGCAAACCCCCCATCGATCTCGGTACCCTTGCGGGACGGGTCGCTAGCTCAATTGGCAGAGCTCCGGACTTTTAATCCGTAGGTTGTGGGTTCGAGTCCCACGCGACCCACCACCCGCGACCAGCACAAACAAAGAGCGGACCAGGCCATCGGGGCCGCTCGATGGCTCAGGTGGGCAGTCTTGGAGGGACTCCAGCGCGTCGTACCTGAGCGCGATGCGCCGGTCCGCGAGGCGTCGGCCTGCTCGCCGTCATCGGTGTCGCCGTAGCCCCGTTCTGGCGTGCCAATAGGTTGTCGGCGACGTCAGTGGCCGCAGCGGTGAGGCAGACCAGATGCCGTAAGGCTCGGGGCGGCGACCCTGGTGATCACGATGGCCGTGTGCGGGCGGTCGCGCAGCACGGCTCGTCCTGCCCCTCCAAGAGGCCCGAACATCTCGCACCCTGGCGCTGCTCGACGGACAGCTGGTGCTCCAAGCGCCGCCCCGGCGAGTGGCCGATTCCCTGCGGATCACAAGGCTGGACCAGCACGTCACCATCGCCCCGACGATCGCCGACCTGCCCACATGACCGCAATGGTCGTGGCTCTGTGGGCACCCATAGAGCATTAACAGCCCGCGTTGGTCAGCGTGGCATCGGGCCGGGACGCCCACCATCGCTAGGTGCTGGGCGAGTCGGGCCCGTCCGTCCTGGCTCGGCCCTGCAGCGCTGCGACCTGTCTGTTGTCCGCGGCGGAAAGAGCTGGACGGCGCGTTCGGCCAGGTCCAGGGCGGCGGCGAGGCCCGCGGATGTGGATGTCGGGGTCGGCGGCGATCGCGGCATCCGTATCCGGGCGTGGCCGGTCAGGAAGGTCCAGGGGCGGGCGGGTGTGGTGG
>NZ_SMKT01000041.1 GCF_004348735.1 Actinomadura sp. KC06 | reverse complement strand
GGTAATGGGTCTGGCTCGGTGGGGGGTTGTGCGGGACGTTGATGCCATGTGGTCTCGAATTCTCAGCACTGCACTGATGGTCGGGCTTCTGGTCCCCGTGGGGGCGTCCGCGCGGGGTGATGCGGCGGCGCCGCCCGATCGGATCGCGTTGCCGGCCGGGTTCCAGCCCGAGGGGATCGCGGCCGGGCCCGGGAAGGTGGCGTTCCTCGGGTCGCGGGCGACGGGCGCGATCTACCGGGCCGATCTGCGGACCGGGGAGGGAGAGGTGATCAACGAAGGGCCGGGGACGCCCTCGCTCGGCATGAAGACGCAGGGGCACCGGCTGTACGTGGCCGGCGGGCGGGGCGGCGACGCGCGCATCGTGGACACGCGGACGGGCGCGGTCCTGCGGTCGTTCAAGCTCACCACGAAGACGGCGTTCGTCAACGACGTCACCGTCGGCGCGGACGGCGCGTACCTCACCGACTCGACCAATCCGGAGCTCTACCGGATCCCGCTCGACGAGGACGACGCCGCGGGCGTCAAGACCATTCCGCTGAGCGGCGACATCGTCTACCAGACGGGGTTCAACGCCAACGGGATCGCCGCGCTGCCGGACGGGAAGTCGCTGGTCCTCATCCAGTCCAACACCGGCAAGCTGTTCAAGGTCGACTCGCAGACCGGCGTCGCGAAGACGATCGACCTGGGCGGCGAGGTCCTCACGGCCGGGGACGGCATTCTGCTCGACGGCCGGACCCTGTACGCCGTGCAGAACGCGCTCAACACCGTGGCCGTCATCGAGCTGAACGAGGACGCCACCGCGGGCAAGGTCGTCAAGAAGCTGACCGATCCGCGGTTCGACGTCCCCACGACCGTGGCGAAGTCCGGGAACATGCTGTACCTCCCGAACGCCCGGTTCAGCACTCCACCGACCCCGGACACCCCGTACGACATCATCGCCGTCCAGCCGTGACCGGCATCTAGATCAACTGTCCGATTCCGGCCCGTTACTAAACGTGCATATTTGCGGTAGTATCCGCCCGTGCCCAGGCATTCCGCTCCAACACCGAGCGAGGACGTGCGGATGGTCGAGGCGCTCCGGGATCGGCGCCCGGGGGTCGGCGGCCAGATCTACAGCGTGTACGGGCCGGAACTCGTCGAGTACGCCGAGGTGCTGCTGGGCGATCATGACCGGGCGGTCGAGGCCGTCCGGTCGGCGGTGCTCATGCTGCAGGACGGGCCCGAGCTCGTGCCGCCCCCGGAGGCCCTCCAGGACTGGCTGTACGGGCTGGTTCGCCACCAGTGCCGGGAGGCGCAGGGCCGGGGACGCCGGCGGATGATGGTCGCCGGGGTCGCCGCCGGGGTCGCGCTGACCGTCGGGGTGCTCATGCTCTTCGAGGTCACGTACGGCACCGTGGCGCCGCCGATGGCGATGCACACGCCGCTGCCGCCGTCCGAGGAACCCACGCCGAGCCTTCCGCCGCTGCCGGCGCCGCCCCTCCCTGAGCAGCGCGAGGACCTGCCGGCGCCCACGCCGACGAAGCCCGAGAAGCGGCATGAGCCGGCGATCCATGAAGGGCGCCTCCTGGTGGACGACGAACTCTGCCAGGCGTTCCGGGTGAGCGCGTTCCCCAGCGCGTGCGACATCCGGCTCACCGCCAAGGGCGGTCCGGTGACGTGGTCGGTGTCGGCGGTCCGCTCGGTGAGCGGGCACATCGCCACGGGCGGCGACGGGAGGCTGGACGCCGGAGAGTCGGTGACGGTTCGGGTCACGGTGCGTCCGACCTTCCTGTGCCACCTGGGCAGGTCCATCAGCGGGACGGTGACGTTCACTCCGGGCGGGACCGCGGACATCGTCTACAGCTGCCCCGGCCTCTAGCCCGGTCCCGCGTTCCTTACCGGCGTTTAACCTCCCGCAGGTCATGCTCGGCGGCATGCGTGTTCTGATCGTCGAGGACGAGCGGGTGCTCGCGGACGCGATCGCCGAGGGGCTCCGCGAAGAGGCGATGGCCGTCGACGTGGTGTACGACGGCGACGACGCGTTGGAGCGGGCGTCCTACAACGAGTACGACGTGGTGGTCCTCGACCGCGACCTGCCGACCGTCCATGGCGATGACGTGTGCCGCGAGCTGGTGGCGCGGCGGAGCCCGGCCCGGATCCTGATGCTGACCGCGGCCGGCGACGTCGGCGACCGGGTGGACGGGCTGTCCCTCGGCGCCGACGACTACCTGCCGAAGCCGTTCGTGTTCGGCGAGCTGGTGGCGCGGGTGCGGGCGCTGGCGCGCAGGTCCGGGCCGCCGGTGCCGCCGGTGCTGGAGCGGCGCGGCATCCGGCTCGACCCGCACCGGCGGAGGGTGGCGCGGGACGGCCGGGAGCTGCGGCTGACGAAGAAGGAGTTCGCCGTGCTGGAGGAGCTGCTGCGGGCGGAGGGCGGCGTGGTGAGCGCCGAACGGCTGCTGGAGCGCGCGTGGGACGAGAACATCGACCCGTTCAGCAACATCGTCCGGGTGACGATGGCGACGCTGCGCCGCAAGCTGGGCCAGCCGCCGGTGATCGAGACGGTGACGGGCTCCGGGTACCGGCTGGAGGCGCGATGAGCACGCCGGCGGTGCCCAGGCTGAGCGTCCGGACGCGGCTGACGCTGGTGTACGGGTCGCTGTACCTCGTCAGCTCGGCGGCCCTGGTCGCGGTGACGTACCTGCTGACCGTCCGGACCATGGACCAGCGCCTCACGATGACCGGCGACGACGTCAGCCCGGCGACCTTCACCCGGCTGCGCAATCTGGCCTCCGGCGGCGACGTGAGCGCGCTGATGGAGCTGAAGGCGGAGGCGAACCGGCGGGTCGCCGAGCAGAAGCGCGACGTGCTGGAGCAGCTCCTGCAGAGCTCGCTGATCACGATGCTGGTGCTCGGCGTCCTGGCCGTGGCGATCGGGTACGTGGTGGCGGGGCGGATGTTGCGCCCGCTGCACACGGTCACCGCGACGGCGCGGCGGCTGTCGGAGAGCAACCTGCACGAGCGGATCGCGCTCGACGGCCCCCAGGACGAGATCAAGGACCTGGCCGACACGTTCAACCGGATGCTGGACCGGCTGAACCGGGCGTTCGACGTTCAGAGCCGCTTCGTCGCGAACGCCTCGCACGAGCTGCGCACGCCACTGACCATCAACCGGACGGTCCTGGAGGTCGCGCTGGCCAGCCGGAAGAGCCCGCCGGAGACGAAGGCGCTCGCGGACGTGCTGCTCGGCAACACCGCCCGGCACGAGCGGCTCATCGACGGGCTGCTGACGCTCGCCCGGTCCGAGCGGGACCTGGCGGCCCGGACCGCGACGCCGCTGCCGGACGTGGTGCACGGCGCGCTCGGCCATCTCGACGACCTGGCCGACGAGGCGGGCGTGGACGTGGAGGCGCGGCTCACGCCCGCGGTCGTGACCGGCGACCCCGTCCTGCTGGAGCGGTGCGCGGTGAACCTGCTGGAGAACGCGGTGAAGTACAACGTGAAGGAGGGGCGGGTGTGGGTCCGCACGGGGGTGCGGGACGGCACGGCGTTCCTGCAGGTCGTCAACACCGGGCGGCCCGTCCCGTCCTACGAGGTCGGGACGATCTTCGAGCCGTTCCGGCGGCTGCGCCCCGACCGGGCGGCGACCCGGGACCGGACGGGGTCGGCGGACGGCACGGGCCTCGGGCTGTCGATCGTCCGGGCGGTGGTGGACGCGCACGGCGGCACGATCGAGACGGTCCCGCGGGACGGCGGCGGCCTGTCGATCACCGTGCGGCTGCCCGTCTCCGACCAGCCCGTCCCGGCCCTGGCCGCGGTGCCCTAGCTAGCCGGTTCGGCGGCGGGCGGCTGCGACTGCGCGCCTGGCTGCGGGCCCGGCCTCGGGCTGGGGCGCGGCCATTCGACGCGTCCCTCCTGCTCGGGACGGCCGGGACGCGCGGCCAGCCAGCGGTGCACGACCTTGCCGGTCGCGTTGCGGGGCAGCTCGGCGATGAAGTGCACGTCGCGCGGCACCGCGTACCGGGCGACGTGGGCGCGCACGTGGTCGCGGACGGCGTCGGCCTCCAGCCGGGCGCCCGGCCGCAGGACGACGTACGCCGCGAGGCGCTGCCCCCACTCGTCGTCTGGCACGCCGACCACGGCGACCTCGTGGATCTGCGGGATCCGCAGCAGCGCGTCCTCCACGTCGCGCGGGAGGACGTTCTCGCCGCCCGACACGACCATGCCGTCGCCGCGCCCGTCCACGAACAGGAGCCCGCGGTGGTCGATGTGCCCGAGGTCGCCGATGGCGAGGAGCCCGTCGCGGACCTCCATCGGCTCGCCGCCGGTGTACCCCTCGAACAGCAGCTCGTTCGCGGCGAAGATCTGCCCGATGGTGGAGCGGCCGAGCCTGCGGCCCCGCGCGTCCAGGATCGCCAGCGCGGTGTTGCGGGGCGGCCGCCCGGCGGTGCGCGGGTCGAGCCGCAGGTCGCGCGGGGTGGCGATGGACACCCAGGACGCCTCCGTCGAGCCGTACACGTTGTAGAGCCGGTCGCCGAACTCGTCCATGACCCGGGTGGCGAGGTCGCCGGGCAGCGCGGCGCCGCTGAGCGCGATGATCCTCAGCGCGGACGTGTCGTAGAGCGCGCGGACCTCGGGCGCGAGGTCCAGGATCCGCTGGAGCATCACCGGGACGGCGAACACGGCCGTCTCGCGGTGGGACGCGACGGCCCGCAGCGTCCGCTCGGGGTCGAACCGGCGGTGCAGGACGACCGGCGCCCGCAGCGCCCACGCCATCTGCAGCGCCGCGTACCCCCAGGTGTGGAACAGCGGCGCCTCGATGATCATCGTCTGGCGGGCGCGGAGCGGGATCCGCGACGTCATCGAGGCGAGCGGCCACAGCCCGGGGCGGGGCGGGCGGCGGGCGCCCTTCGGGCGTCCGGTGGTGCCCGAGCTGAGCATGATGGTGCGGCTCTGGATCTGCGGCGGCGCGGCGGCGGCGCCGTCCGCCGGGACGGACGCCACGACCCCGTCGAGGCCGGGGTCCCGGTCGGACCACAGGACCGTCCGGCGCAGCGCGAGCGGCACGTCGGCGAGCAGCGGCGCGAACTCGGCGTCCGCGACGATCAGGTCGGGCCGCAGCTCGCCGAGCACGGCGCGGATCTGGCCGGTGCCGAAGCCGGTGTTGAGCAGGACGACCTCGGCGCCGCGCCGGCTGCACGCGACGAGCGTCTCGACCATCCCGCGGTGGTTGCGGCAGAGCACGCCGACGCGCGGGCGCGGGCCGCTCAGCGGCAGCCCGGCGGCGAGCCGCGCGGCGCGCTCCTCCAGTTCGCCGAACGTGACGGCGCCGTCGTCGTCGATCAGCGCGAGCCTGGACGGGGAGCGGGCGGCGGACGAGGCGACCAGCCCGGCGAGGGTCGTGCCCCAGCGCCGCAGCGCGCGGAGCTGCCGGCCGATCCGGCGGGGGCCGCCGGAGAACATCACCCCGGTCTTGAGCATGAGGGCGGCGAGGTCGCGGATGTGCCCGATCCGCCGGCGCATCCCCGGCCGGTACGCGGGCCTCGCATGCGTCACCGCGGCCTCCTCCGGCGATTTCCAGCCACGTTATCCACGGGTTCACGCGCTGGACAAGGCAATCGGCGGGACCGCTCCGGCGTCAGTGGTTACTGACGAGTAGCATTGCGGTCAGGAGCACACCCGGACCCATCGCAGGGAGGACGATCCGTGCCTCGCACCGCACGCGACGTCGTGTTCGTCGACGGCGTACGCACACCGTTCGGCAAGGCGGGCCCGAAGGGCCTGTACGCGGAGACCCGGGCCGACGACATGGTCGTCCGCGCGATCCGCGAGCTGCTGCGCCGCAACCCGTCCCTGCCGCCCGAGCGGGTGGACGAGGTCGCCGTCGCCGCCACCACCCAGACCGGCGACCAGGGCCTCACCATCGGGCGGTCCGCCGCCGTGCTGGCCGGGCTGCCGAAGAGCGTCCCCGGCTACGCGATCGACCGGATGTGCGCGGGCGCGATGACGGCCGTCACCACGACCGGCGCGGGCATCGCGTTCGGCTCGTACGACGTCGTCATCGCGGGCGGCGTCGAGCACATGGGGCGGCATCCGATGGGCGAGGGCGTCGACCCGAACCCGCGGTTCCTCGCCGAGAAGCTCGTCGACCCGTCCGCGCTCGTCATGGGCTCGACCGCGGAGAACCTGCACGACCGGTTCCCGGGGATCACCAAGGAGCGCGCGGACGCCTACGCCGTCCGGAGCCAGCGGAAGGTCGCCGCCGCCTACGCCGCCGGGAAGATCCAGCCCGACCTCGTCCCGACCGCGATCCGCTCGGCCGAGAAGGGGTGGGGGCTCGCGACGGAGGACGAGCCGCCGCGTCCCGGCACCACGCTGGAAGACCTGACCGCCTTGAAGACGCCGTTCCGCGTGCACGGCAACGTCACGGCCGGGAACGCCGCCGGGCTGAACGACGGCGCCACCGCCTGCCTCCTGGCCGCCGAGGACGTCGCCGCCGAACTCGGCCTCACCCCGAAGATGCGCTTGATCGACTTCGCGTTCGCCGGCGTGGAGCCGGAGGTGATGGGCGTTGGGCCCGTCCCGGCCACCGAGAAGCTCCTCGCCCGCAACGCCCTGACCATGGACGACATCGGCCTCATCGAGATCAACGAGGCGTTCGCGGTGCAGGTCCTGGCGTTCCTGGAGCACTTCAAGATCGCCGACGACGACGCGCGGGTGAACCCGTGGGGCGGCGCGATCGCGCTCGGGCACCCGCTCGCCTCGTCCGGCGTCCGGCTGATGAACCAGCTGGCCCGCCTGTTCGAGGAGCGCCCGGACGTCCGGTTCGGACTGACCACGATGTGCGTGGGCATGGGCATGGGCGGAACGGTCCTCTGGGAGAACGTGAACTGGGAGGGATCCAAGTGAGCGACGCAGTCGTTCGGGGGGTCCGGGGGACCGCCCCCGGGAAGGGCACAGTGCGCAGCCTCGGAGACGTCTTCGGCGACGAGGTCGTCACGCATGCCGTCGTCCGTGACGTGACGCTGCCCAACGAGGCGGGCACGCTCGCGCTCATCACGCTCGACAACGGGCACGACCACACCAAGCCCAACACGTTCGGGCCGAACGGCCTCGCCGAACTGGACGCCGCGCTCGACACGGTCGCCGCACGCGACGACATCGCGGCCGTCGGCGTCACCGGCAAGCCGTTCATCTTCGCCGTCGGCGCCGACCTCAACGGCGTCCCGCTGATCCAGAAGCGGGAGGACGCGGCGGCCATCGCCAGGCTGGGGCACGACGTGTTCCGGCGGCTCGGGGAGCTGGACGTCCCGTCGTTCGCCTACTACAACGGCGCGGCGATGGGCGGCGGCGTCGAGATCGGGCTGCACTGCACGTACCGGACGATCTCGTCCGGCGTCCCGGCGTTCGCGCTGCCCGAGACGTTCCTCGGCCTCGTCCCCGGCTGGGGCGGGACGTACCTGCTCCCGAACCTGATCGGCGCGGAGAAGGCGCTCAAGGTCGTCGTCGAGAACCCGCTGTCCCAGAACCGGATGCTCAAGGGCCCGCAGGCGTACGAGCTCGGCATCGCGGACGCGGTCTTCGAGCCGGCCGACTTCCTGGAGGAGTCGCTCGCCTGGACGGCCCGCGTCCTGAACGGCGAGATCACCGTCCGGCGGGCGGAGGTCGACAAGGGCAAGGCGTGGGACGACGCCGTCGCGATGGCCCGCTGGAACGTGGACGGCAAGCTGCACGGCGCGGCCCCGTCCTACCTGAAGGCGCTCGACCTGGTCGCCGCCGCCAAGGACCGCACCCGCGACGAGGGCTTCGCCGCCGAAAATGAAGCACTGTGCTCCCTGATCATGAGCGACGAGCTGCGCGCCGGGCTGTACGCGTTCGACCTCACCCAGAAGCGCGCGAAGAGGCCGGCCGGGGCGCCGGACGCGTCGCTCGCCTACTCGGTCACCAAGGTCGGCGTCGTCGGCGCGGGGCTGATGGCGTCCCAGCTCGCGCTGCTGTTCGCGCGCCGCCTGGAGGTCCCGGTCGTGCTGACCGACCTCGACCAGGAGCGGCTCGACAAGGGCGTCGGCTACGCGCACGGCGAGATCGACAAGCTGCTCGGCAAGGGCCGCCTCTCCCCCGACAAGGCGAACCGCCTCAAGTCGCTGATCACCGGCTCGCTCGGCAAGGACGCCTTCGCGGACGCCGACTTCGTCATCGAGGCCGTCTTCGAGGAGATGTCGGTCAAGCGGAAGGTGTTCGCCGAGGTCGAGGAGCACGTCTCGCCCGAATGCGTCCTGGCGACCAACACCTCGTCCCTCTCGGTCAGCGAGATGGCGTCCGGGCTCAAGCACCTGGAACGCGTGGTCGGCTTCCATTTCTTCAACCCGGTCGCGGTGCTGCCGCTGCTGGAGATCGTCCGGGGCACCGCGACGGACGACGCCACGCTCGCCACCGCGTTCGCGACGGGCAAGGCGCTGAAGAAGTCGTGCGTGCTGGTCAAGGACGCCCCGGCGTTCGTCGTCAACCGGGTCCTGCTGCGGCTGCTCGCCGAGATCGTCCGGGCGGTGGACGAGGGCACGCCCATCGAGACGGCCGAGCGAGCCGCGCAGCCGCTGGGCCTGCCGATGCCGCCGTTCGTGCTGATGGGCCTCGTCGGTCCGGCGATCGCGCTGCACGTCAACGAGACCCTGCACGCCGCGTTCCCGGACCGGTTCCCGCTGTCGGACAACCTGGCGAAGCTGGTCGCGTCCGGCAAGTCCGGCGTGTACCTGCCCGACTTCTCGCTCGACCCGGAGGCCGTGGAGATCTTCGGGGGCGGGGACAGCCCGTCCACCGAGGAGGAGGTCCTCGACCGGGCGCTGGCCGCGCTCGCCGACGAGATCCGCATCATGCTGGACGAGGGCGTCGTCGCGGCCCCGCAGGACATCGACCTCTGCATGATCCTCGGCGCGGGCTGGCCGTTCCACCTCGGCGGCATCACCCCGTACCTGGACAGGACGGGCGTCTCCGAGAAGGCGACCGGCCGCCGGTTCCTGGAGCCGGGGGTGGCCTCACTCCCCGCCTGACCCTCGCCTTACCCGCCGGGAAGAGGCGTTACGGCCACGGCCGGAACGCCTTTTTTCCGATGTTTCCGCACGTCACGGACGGTCAATCGGCCGGACTGATCATAAGCCGCCCGCTATCGGGCATAGGGCTGACGCCGCGACGATCACGCGACCGGGCGGACGGTCAGGCACCCGGACGGGAAAGGGCGGGGAGGATGACTCTGCTGCGCACGAAGACGGTGGAGCAGTCGATACGCGACACGGAGGAGCCCGGGCACCGGCTCCGCCGCGCCCTGTCGGCGCTGGACCTGACCGTGTTCGGGGTCGGCGTGATCATCGGGACGGGCATCTTCGTGCTGACCGGCCAGGTCGCCCGGGACAAGGCCGGGCCCGCCGTCGCGCTGTCGTTCATCCTCGCCGCCGTCGTGTGCGGGCTCGCGGCGCTGTGCTACGCCGAGTTCGCCTCGACCGTCCCGGTGGCCGGGTCGGCGTACACGTTCTCCTACGCCACGCTCGGCGAGTTCCCGGCGTGGATCATCGGCTGGGACCTCATCCTGGAGATGGGGCTGGCCGCGGCGGTCGTCTCGGTCGGGTGGTCCGGCTACTTCGCCGCGCTGCTGGACGACGTCGGCGTGACGATACCGGCGTCCATCGCGGCCCCGCCGGGCGACGGCGGGACGGTCAACGTCCCGGCGATCGGGCTCGTGCTCGCGGTGACGGCGCTGCTCGTGCTCGGCATCAAGATCTCCTCGCGGGTCACCGCGGTGGTCGTCGCGATCAAGGTGTCGGTGGTGCTGCTGGTGATCATCGCCGGGCTGTTCTACGTCAAGGCCGACAACTACGACCCGTTCATCCCGCCGTCGAAGTCGACCGAGGAGGCGGGCGGCCTCGCCGCGCCGCTCATGCAGGTGCTGTTCGGGATCACGCCGGCCACCTACGGCTGGCTCGGCATCTTCTCCGCCGTCGCGATCGTGTTCTTCGCCTATATCGGGTTCGACATCGTCGCCACCGCCGCCGAGGAGGCGCGCCGGCCGCAGCGGGACCTGCCGATCGGGCTCATCGGCTCCCTCGTCATCACCGCGATCCTGTACGCGGCCGTGTCGATCGTCGTCGTGGGCATGCAGCACTACTCGGAGCTGAGCACCGAGGCGCCGCTCGCGGACGCGTTCAAGGCGAACGGGCACCCCGCGTACGCCACGATCATCGACGTCGGCGCCGTCGCCGGGCTCATCACCGTCGTGATGATCCTGCTGCTCGGGATGAGCCGGATCCTCTTCGCGATGGGACGGGACAAGCTCCTGCCCGCCTGGCTGTCGGCCGTCCACCCGCGGTTCGGGACCCCGTACCGGTCCACCATCATCATGGGCGTGATCGCCGCCGTGCTCGCCGGGTTCATCCCGCTCGCCGAGCTCGCGGAGCTGGTCAACATCGGCACGCTGTTCGCGTTCCTCGTCGTCTCGCTCGCCGTCGTCGTCCTGCGCCGCACCCGCCCGGAGCTGCCGCGCGCGTTCCGGACGCCGTGGGTGCCGGTCATCCCGATCCTGTCCGTGCTGGCCTGCCTCTTCGTGATGATCAACCTGCCGGTGGAGACATGGCTGCGGTTCCTGGCGTGGCTCGGCATCGGCATCGTCATCTACGCCCTGTACGGGTACCGGAAGAGCCGGCTGCAGCGGTCCATGGAACCTGCCGCGAAACGCTGACACGCTCGGTGACGGGGGTCACGGTGTCGCTTTCGGCGCCGGGTGGGCACAATGGCGCGCATGGCCCAACCTGTGCGCGTCGCGGTGATCGGCTCCGGCCCGGCGGGGATCTACGCCGCCGAGGCCCTCGTCAAGCAGACGGACGGGGACGTCCGGGTGGACGTCTTCGACCGGCTGCCGACGCCGTACGGCCTGGTGCGCTACGGCGTCGCGCCCGACCACAAGTCGATCAAGTCGATCGCCCGGTACCTGCAGAAGGTGCTGGAGACGCCGGGCGTCCGGTTCTTCGGCTGCGTCGAGCTGGGCCGGGACCTGACCCGCGCCGACCTGCTGGACTGCTATGACGCGGTGATCTACTCCACCGGCGCGATGGTCGACCGGCACATGCGCATCCCCGGCGAGGACCTGCCCGGCAGCATCGCCGCGACCGACTTCGTCAACTGGTACTGCGGGCACCCGGACGCCGCCGACCACGAGTTCGACCTGTCGGTCGAGGAGGTCGCGGTGATCGGCGTCGGGAACGTGGCCGTCGACGTCGTCCGGATCCTCGCCAAGACGGCGGACGAGCTGCGCGAGACCGACGTCCCCGAGCAGGTCATCGAGGCGCTGTCGGGCAGCCGCGTCAAGCGCGTCCACATGATCGGGCGGCGCGGCCCGGCGCAGGCGAAGTTCACCACCAAGGAGGCCCGGGAGCTGGGCGAGCTGCCGAACGCGGGCATCCACGTCAGCCCCGAGGACATGGACCTCGACCCGGCGAGCGCCGAGCTCGCCGAAAGCGACCGGCACGTCCGCGGCAACGTCAAGGTCCTGAACACGTGGACCGCCGAGCCCCCCGCCGACCGCCTCCGCCTCCGCCGCATCGACGTGCGGTTCTGGCGCGCCCCCGCCGAGATCGTCGGCACCGACCGCGTCGAGGGGCTCCGGCTGGAGAAGACCCGCCTGGACGACAACGGACGCGTCACCGGCACCGGCGAGTTCGAGACGCTGCCCGTCGGGATGGTGCTGCGGTCGGTCGGCTACCAGAGCGTCCCGCTGGACGGCGTCCCGTTCGACGAGCGCACCCACACCGTCCCGAACGAGGGCGGCCGCATCCTCGGCCCGGACGGGAGCCCGGTGCCCCGCGAGTACGTCGCCGGCTGGATCAAGCGCGGGCCGACCGGCGTCGTCGGGACCAACAAGTCCGACGCGGCCGAGACCGTCCGCAACCTCCTGGAGGACGTCTCCGGCTCGCCCACGGGGCGGAAGCTCACGATCGAGGAGCTGCTGGAGTCGCGGGGCCTGCGCGTCGTCACCTACGACGACTGGCTCAACCTCGACGCCGCCGAGATCGCCCTCGCCCGCCGGCTCGACCGCGGCGAACGCGTCAAGCTCGCCCGCTGGGAGGCGATGACGTCGGCGTGCCGCAGAAGAGAATAATTCCCCCTTCCGGGCAATATCCCGCCTCGAAAGTAGTGACGGACATGTCACGCTAGCGCTACGGTGCGGCCTGTGACCGGCGGTCCAGAACTGTACGGGTTCCCCCCACCCGAGACGGTGCCCGACCTGAGGTGGCTCGGCCCCGACTACGTTTCCGTGCTCGTGTACGACCTGACGCAAGGGCTCCTGCGCCAGGATCCGCGCACGTCCGTCATGGGCGTGCGGTGCGAGGGCGAGCCCCGGCTCGACCCCTCGGTCGACACGTCCGGCGTCATCCGCGCGCACGACGCGTGCTTCCCGCTCCAGGTCTTCGTCCGCGACGGGGCCGGGCGCCCGTGGCGGCTGCGCGGGAGATGGACGTACTCGGGCCGCGAGCTGGGCACGTCCGCGGCGTCCATCACCCACTTCTGGCAGCTGCTGTCCGCCGAGGGGGTCTAGTCCCGGTCGGACGCCTCCCGGTCGGACGCCTCCTCGTCGGACGCGGCGGGCGCGTCGGACTCGGACGAGGTGATCCGGGCGATGTGCTCGGTGATGTCGCGCGCGAGGGCCTGCGGGGTGAGGCCGATGTCGGCGAGGATCTCGCCGCGGGCCGCGTGGTCGAGGAACTCCTGCGGGATCCCGAACGTGCGGATCGGGGCGTCGACGCCCTCGTCGCGCAGCAGCCGCGCGACGGCGTCGCCGACCGCGCCGGTGCGGCCGTTGTCCTCCGCGACGGCGACGAGCGCGTGCTCGCGGGCGAGCCCGGCGAGCGCCGGGTCGAGCGGCTTCACCCACCGCGGGTCGACGACGGTGACGCCGATGCCCTGGGCGGCGATCAGCTCGGCGGCCTCGACCGCGGGCGTCGCCATCGACCCGGCCGCGACCAGCAGGACGCGGGTGCCGTTTGAGCCGTCGTGGCGGGCGAGGACGTCCATGTCGCCGGCCTTGCCGACCGCCTCGATGTCGGCGGCGGCGGAGCCCTTCGGGTAGCGGATCGCGGTCGGGCCGTCCGACACCGCGACGCATTCGCGCAGCAGCTCGCGCAGCCGCGCGCCGTCGCGCGGGACGGCGATGCGCATGCCGGGGACGAGCTGCAGGATCGACAGGTCCCACATGCCGTTGTGGCTGGGGCCGTCGTCACCCGTCACCCCGGAGCGATCCAACGCGAACGTGACGGGCTGCCCGTGCAGCGCAGTGTCCATGAGGACCTGGTCGAACGCGCGGTTCAGGAACGTCGCGTACACCGCCACGACCGGGTGCAGCCCGCCCATCGCGAGCCCGGTCGCGGACGTGACCGCGTGCTGCTCGGCGATGCCGACGTCGAAGATGCGGTCGGGGAACGCCTCGGCGAACGGCGCGAGCCCGACCGGATGGAGCATCGCGGCGGTGATGCCGACCACGTCGCGGCGCTCGCGGCCGATCGCGACCATCTCCTCGCCGAAGATCTTCGTCCAGGCGGGGCCGCCGGATTTGCGGACGAACTGCCCGGTGGCGGGGTCGAACGCGCCGCCGCCGTGCATGCAGTCTTCCTCGTCGTTCTCGGCGGGAGCGTAGCCGCGTCCCTTCGTGGTGATGCAGTGCACGATGACGGGGCGGCCGAACCCGCGGGCCCGGCGCAGCGCGCGCTCGACGGCGTCCTCGTCGTGGCCGTCGATCGGGCCGACGTACTTGATGCCGAGGTCCTCGAACATGGCCTGCGGCTGGAGGACGTCCTTGATGCCCTTCTTGATGCCGTGCAGCGCCTCGTAGGCGACGTTGCCGACGACCGGCGCGCGCGGCACGGTCTTCTTGATGAGGTCGAGCGCGTTCTCGTAGCCCTGCGTGACGCGCAGGTCGGCGAGGTGGGACGCGAGGCCGCCGATCGTCGGCGAGTACGAGCGGCCGTTGTCGTTGACGACGATGATCACGGGACGGCCGGCGCCGCCGGCGGCGATGTTGTTGAGCGCCTCCCAGCACATGCCGCCCGTCAGCGCGCCGTCGCCGACGACCGCGACCACGGCGCGGTCGTCCTCGCCGCGCAGCTGGAACGCCTTGGCGAACCCGTCGGCGTAGGACAGTGCGGGCGAGGCGTGGGAGTTCTCGATGATGTCGTGCTCGGACTCGGCGCGGCTCGGGTAGCCGGACAGGCCGCCGCGCTTGCGCAGCCGCTCGAAGTCGTGCCGCCCGGTGAGCATCTTGTGCACGTACGCCTGGTGGCCCGTGTCGAACAGCAGCTTGTCGTGCGGCGAGTCGAAGACCCGGTGCAGCGCGATCGTCAGCTCGACCGCGCCGAGGTTCGGCCCGAGATGGCCGCCCGTCTTGGAGACCGCCTGGACGAGGAACTCGCGGATCTCCTCCGCGAGCCGAGGCAGTTGAGCGGCGTCCAGTCGTTTGAGGTCGTCGGGACCCGTGATCGACTCAAGCAGGCTCACTCGTTTTCAACTCCTCCGTCGGGGATCGCGTCTCCCCTGGCTCGGGCCGTTCCGAGTTTAATCCCGGTTCGCCCCCGACGCGCCGGAGGCCACCTGCCCCGGGGGTGTGAAACGGCTGACCCCGCCGGTGCGCATGGGGTAGGACTTGAGCATGGGCGTCGAAGAGATTGTGCTGCTCAACGCGGACGACGAGGCCGTCGGGACGGCCCCGAAGGCCGCGAGCCACCATAAGGACACGCCGTACCACCTGGCCTTTTCCTGCTATGTCGTGGATACGGAGGGTCGCGTGCTGATCACTCGGCGCGCGCTGGACAAGCGGACGTTCCCAGGCGTATGGACGGGAAGCTGCTGCGGCCATCCCGGTCCGGGCGAGAAGCTCCGCGACGCCGTCCTCCGCCGGCTCCGCGACGAGCTGGGCATGCCGGACGCCGAGCTCACGCCCGTCCTGCCCCGGTTCCAGTACCGGGCCGTCGCGGCGGACGGGACCGTCGAGAACGAGCGGTGCCCCGTCGTGCGCGCGACCGTCCCGGCGGACACCGCCGTCCGGCCGAACCCCGCCGAGGTCGAGCAGGCGGAGTGGTGGACGTGGGACCGCTGCCTGGAGCTGGCCGGGCGGCCCGAGTCGTCGCCGTGGTACCGCCTCCAGCTCGCCGAGCTCGCGCCCCTCGGCGCGCCCCTGGACTGGCCGGACGCGGGCCCCGGCGGCCTGCCGCCCGCCATCGGCTGGTAGCTCCCGCTCTGGCACGTTCCGGCGCACGCTCCATGGCGGAGCGTGGCGCCCGCATCACCGCTAGATCACTTTTCCGTCCCCGGTGTTGACCCGCGCGGGCGTCCGAACGGACGCTTGCTTTTCCGGGAACGGAGGAATCGGACGATGCGACTACGTGCTCCCAGGAACCGCCGGACGGTCTTCGCGGCCCTCGCGCTGACGGGCGCGATGACCGGCGCGCTGGCCCTGACGGCCTGCGGCGCCAACGAGGACGAGGGCTCGAACGACAAGTCCCAGGTCGAGGTCTTCTCCTGGTGGACCGGTCCGGGCGAGGCCGACGGGCTGAAGGCCATGCAGGCCGACTTCGAGAAGAAGAACCCGGGCACCAAGTTCGTCAACGCGGCCATCGCGGGCGGGTCGGGCACGCAGGCGAAGGCCGTCCTGGCGAGCCGGCTGCAGAACCGCAAGCCGCCGGACTCGTTCCAGGGCCACGCGGGCGCCGAGCTGCTCGACTACATCAAGGCGGGGCAGATCGAGCCGCTGGACGACTTCTACCAGCAGAACAACCTCAAGTCGGTGTACCCGCAGCAGCTCATCGACCAGATCACCTACCAGGGCAAGATCTACTCCGTCCCGGTGAACATCCACCGGTCCAACGTCCTCTGGTACAACCCGGGCATCCTCCAGGACGCCGGGATCTCCGCGCCGCCGAGGTCGGTCGCGGAGTTCATCACGGCGCTGAAGGCGGTCAAGGACAAGACGAAGAAGGTCCCGCTGTCGCTCGGCGCGCAGTGGACGGCCGACCACCTGCTGGAGAACGTCCTGCTCGGCGATCTCGGCACCGACGCCTACAACGCGCTGTGGAAGCCGGGCGCCGACTGGAGCACGCCGGCCGTGACCAAGGCGCTGAACGACTTCGCCGAGATCATGAAGTACACGACGCTGGAGGCCGCGTCCACGGACTGGCAGGGCGCCGCGAAGGCTGTCGTGGACGGCAAGGCCGCGTTCAACATCATGGGCGACTGGGCGTACGGCTACTTCGTCGGGAGCGCGCCGAACGGTCTCGGCAAGAAGCTCGACACCGATTTCAAGTACGCGCCCGCGCCGGGCACCGAGGGCACCTACATGTGGCTGTCGGACAGCTTCACCCTGCCCAAGAACGCGCCGCACCGCGCCGGGGCCCTCGCGTGGCTGAAGGAGGTGTCCAGCAAGGAGGGGCAGGACCTGTTCAATCCGAAGAAGGGCTCCATCCCCGCCCGCAAGGACGCCGACAAGAGCCTCTACACGGGCTACCTCAAGGACGCCTTCGAGCAGTGGAACAGCCCGGACACCAAGCTGGCGGGCTCGTTCTGGCACGGTGTGAACGCCAACAACAAGTGGCACGCCGACATCGACACCGCAGTGGGCCTGTTCCTCCAGAACAAGGACGCGGCCAAACTGCAGGAGGCATTGGTGAACGCGGCCAAGAACAGCGGCCTGTGAACCGGTGAAGTTCCGCCGTAGCAGGAAGTGGCTGCCCGGTCTGCTGCTGCTCTCGCCGTCCATCGTCGCGATCGGCCTGTTCGTCTACGGGCTCATCTTCTGGAACACGCGGGTCGCGCTGAGCGGAAAGCACGACGAGGTCAGCGAGTACGGGTTCGACAGGGGCGAGAACTTCGTCGACCTTTGGGACCAGCCGAGCTGGCCGGGCGCCGTCCAGAACGCCCTGGTGTTCACGGCCGTGTTCGTCGTCGGCGCCCTGGTGCTCGGCGCGTTCCTGGCGTTCCTGATGGACAAGGGGATCCGCGGCGAGGCGTCGTTCCGCGTCATCTACCTGTTCCCGATGGCGGTGTCGTTCATCGCCAGCGGCGTGGTGTGGCGCTGGCTGATGAACCCGGCGCCGCCGGAGCGCGCGGTCGGCTTCAACCAGCTTTTCGACAAGATGCATCTGGGGGCGCTGGCGAACAGCTGGTGGCAGGACCCGGAGTGGGGCATGGCGGCGATGGCACTCCCCGCCATCTGGCAGATGTCCGGATATGTGATGGCTTTGTATCTGGCGGGGTTCCGGAGCGTCCCGGAGGAGCTGCGGGAGGCGGCGCGGGTGGACGGCGCGTCCGAGTGGAAGGTGTACCGCTACGTCGTGTTCCCGCAGCTCCGCCCCGTGACGCTGTCCGCGCTGATCATCCTCGGGCACATCTCGCTCAAGGTGTTCGACCTGATCATGGCGATCGCGGGCAAGCAGATCGTCACCTATGTCCCGGCCGTCGCCACCTTCGTCGAGATCTTCGACCGGCACGACCCCGCCAACGGCGCCACGATCGCCACCTACCTGCTGGTGGCCGTCGCCGTCCTGGTGATCCCCTACCTGGTGTGGTCGGTGCGGGCGGAGCGGTCCCGATGACGGCCCCGGCGCCCACCGCGGGCCGTCCGATGCAGGTGGTGAAGCTGGCCGTCCTGCTGGCCTTCGTCCTGCTGTTCCTGATCCCCGTCTACGTCCTGGTCGTCACGAGCTTCAAGCCGCTGGACGAGGCGGACCCGAGCAGCGCGTGGAGCCTGCCGAACGACTGGAGCACGTCCGGCTGGAGCGCCGCGTGGAGCGAGCTGCGCCCCGGCCTGGAGAACAGCGTCAAGATAGCCGTCTCGGGTTCGCTGATCTCCGCCGTGCTCGGCTCGCTGAACGGCTACGTCCTGTCGAAATGGCGGTTCCCCGGCTCCGACGTGGTCTTCACGCTGTTCCTGTTCGGCATGTTCATCCCGTACCAGGCCGTGATGATCCCGCTGGCCGGGCTGCTGACGGACATGGAGCTCGCCGGGACGATCCGCGGCCTCATCCTGGCCCACGTGGTGTACGGAATCCCGATCTGCACGCTCATCTTCCGGAACTACTACGTCACCGTCCCCGACGAGCTGATCGAGGCGGCCCGCGTGGACGGCGCCGGGATGCTCCGCACCTACGGGTCGATCATCCTGCCCGTCTCGGGCCCGGCCTTCGCGGTCACGCTGATCTGGCAGTTCACGTCCCTGTGGAACGACTTCCTGTTCGCCGTCTTCCTGGGCACGCCCGACAGCTGGCCGGTCACGGTGATGCTGAACAACCTCGCCGGTTCGGGCGCGGTGGCCGTCCAGTACAACCAGCAGATGGCGTCGGCGCTCCTGGCGTCGTTGCCGACCGTCCTCGTCTACCTGCTTCTCGGACGCTTCTTCATGCGCGGCCTAATGGCGGGAGCGCTGAAGGGGTGAGCGGTCAACCGGACACCGGCCTCACGCGTCACATGGACGACCAGGGGAAATCGGTCGGGAATCGGAGCGCTTTCCGATCGGCCCATACCAAGACGGCGACGCGCTCGCCTCGTCCATTGGCAATTCCGCCGGAATGCGCCTAGCCTCTCGGGCATCACTGCGCGGTGTGCCGGCATCTCGCCGGGCCTCGGGGGATCCCGTGGCGGTGGAGGACGTGCGAGCACTGGAGGTGACCGCGTGCAGGCGATCAGTGTTCAGCAGCCTTGGGCTTTCACGATCGCGCGCGGCGGCAAGACCGTCTCGAACCAGCCCCTGCCGACCGCCTACCGCGGCCCGCTGCTGATCCACGCGTCCATGCGCGTCGACCTGAAGGCCTGCGACTCCCCGCTCATCCAGGCCGCCGGCTGGGATCCCCGCGACCCGCTCGCCACCATCGGCGCCGTCATCGCGATGGCCGACCTCGACGGCGTCTGCTCGGCGACCGTCGCGGGCGGCGCCTGCGACTGCGGCCCCTGGTCGACCCCGGGCATGCACCACTGGCGCCTCGCCGGCGTCCGGGCCCTGCCCCGCCCGATCGTGGCGCTGGGCCGTCCGGGCCTCTGGGAGCCGAAGCCCACCCTGATCCAGGTGGTCACCACCATGGTCACCACGGCGGCCGCCCTCGACGGCACCCCCTGAGCCCTCACGTCCCCCTGAGCGCGCCGGCGGCCTCGCGGAGACGGGCGAACTCGGCGACGATCCGGTCGAGCGGCCACGAGGCATTCAGGCCGCTCGGGTTGGGCAGGACCCACACCTTCGCGTCCCCGAAAGCCTCGTCCTGCGGCCCGATCTGAGCCCGCGGACGCCCGAACGCGGTGCGATAAGCCGTGACCCCGGCGACAGCAAGATAGGACGGCCGATAACGCTCAACAAGTTCGGCAAGCCGCCGTCCACCCTCCCGAAGCTCGGCATCAGTCAACTCATCAGCACGCGCGGTAGTGCGATGCGCCAAATTGGTGATGCCGAGCCCATACGAAGGCAGAAGCTCCTGCTCGGACGGATCCAGAAGCCGATCGGTGAACCCCGACCGATGCAGCGCGGGCCAGAACCGATTCCCAGGCCGCGCAAAATGAAAACCGGTCGCCCCGGAGTAGAGCCCAGGATTGATACCACTGAAAAGCACCCGCAACGTCCCCCCGCCCGCGGGCAGAACGTCGGCAATGACGCGATCGCGAGCAGCCTCCAGCTCACCCTTAGTAGGACGCACCACCCCAGCCTACGGACGCCCCACCCCATCACGATGCTCACCGCCGCACACCCACCGAACTCAGCTCCACATGGTCAGGCAATCGCTACGCTGGGTCGCGAACCTCGGGCGGGGTAACGTTGTCCCTACATCGATCTGTCGTGCCATCCGATGGGAGCAGGGCCGTGAGCGTCGCGCATGACCATGGCGGTTTTGGTCCGTACACAGCCGAAGATCTGCACGCCCGAGAGGACGAAGGCCGAGGCCTGGAACTCGAGGACGGGTGGCTGATCGAGATGTCTCCAAGCGCGCCCCACAACTGGGTGGCCATGCAGCTCGGGGAGCTGCTGAAGACGGCCGGGGCGGAGTCCGAGGTGTTCGTCGCCGTCGGTGGTGAATGGGAGATCAGCACCCCCGCCGGTATCCGGAAGCCCGATCTCTTCATCGTGCCGAAGGGTGTGGCGCACGCTTCGATCGTCAACCGCAGTCCGGTCATCATCCCCGGCGGAGAGCTGCTTCTGGTCGTCGAGGTCATTTCACCGGGCAGCGCGAGCGAACGCACTGACCGCGTACGGAAGCTCCGGGAGTACGCCGTGCTCGGCATCCCCCAGTACTGGATGGTCGAGTTCACGCCCCGTCCCAGGGTGCACGTCTTCACGCTCGGCGGCGATGATCCCGCCTGCGCGCCGGCAGGGCCTTCTGGCTACCGCCTGGACCGCACGATCGAAGGCGGCCAGACCCTCGACGCGAAGATCGAGACGGCCAGGCCGTTCACGGTCCGGTTCGACCCGCAGAAGCTCATCGAGTTCTGAACCTGGCAGGGTCCGAGCTCGGGAACATGCCTGGCAGAATGGGGCATATGCTCACGGCTTGCCTCGCTTTCGCCGCGGTGGCGGCCCTGGTGACGATCACCCCCGGCGTGGACACGATGCTCGTCCTGCGCATGACCGTGACCAGCGGGCGGCGGACGGGCTATCTCGCCGGCGCCGGGGTGGCGTCGGGTCTGCTGTGCTGGGCGGCGGCGAGCGCGGCCGGGCTGACCGCGCTGCTGGCGGCGTCCCAGATCGCGTTCGACGTGCTGCGCGTCGCGGGTGCGTGCTACCTGCTGTGGCTCGGCGGGCAGGCGCTGTGGAAGGCCCGCCGGAGGACGCGGGATTCGGAGGAGGTGCCGGACGCGAGCGTCTCCGGTCTCACCGCGCTGCGCACCGGCCTGACGAGCAACCTGCTGAATCCCAAGGTCGGCGTCTTCTACATGAGCATGCTTCCGCAGTTCATCCCGGACGGCGCGCCGATGTTCGGGACGAGCATGCTGTTCGGCGTGATCCACGTCGCCGAGGTGCTGATGTGGCTGGCGTTGGTGGTCGTCGCCGCGAGCGCGGCACGGCGGGTCCTGTCCCGTCCGGCCGTGAAGCGCCGGTTGCAGCAGGTCACGGGCTTGGCGTTCATCGGCTTCGGCGTCCGCCTGGCCGTGGAACGCTAGAACGGGCCGCCCCGATGCGGAGCGGCCCGTCCCGTTGCGTCGCGGTCTACTTGCGGATGAGGTTGCGGAGGACGTACTGCAGGATGCCGCCGTTGCGGTAGTAGTCGGCCTCGCCTGGCGTGTCGATGCGGACGGTCGCGGTGAACTCCTTGCCGTCCGCCTTGACGGTGACCTCGTCGGGGACGCCGCCCGAGTTCATCGCGGTGACGCCGGTGATGTCGAACGTCTCGGTGCCGGTCAGGCCCAGCGACGCGGCGGACTCGCCGTCCTTGAACTGGAGCGGCAGGACGCCGAGGCCGATGAGGTTGGAGCGGTGGATGCGCTCGTAGGACTCGGCGATGACGGCGCGGACGCCGAGCAGCGCGGTGCCCTTCGCGGCCCAGTCTCGGGACGACCCGGAGCCGTACTCCTTGCCCGCGATGACGACGAGCGGGGTGCCCTGCGCGGCGTAGTTCTGCGCGGCGTCGTAGATGAACGCCTGGGGTGCGCCGTCCTGGGTGAAGTCGCGGGTGTAGCCGCCTTCGACGTCGTCCAGGAGCTGGTTGCGGAGCCGGATGTTGGCGAACGTCCCGCGGATCATGACCTCGTGGTTGCCGCGGCGCGAGCCGTAGGAGTTGAAGTCCTTGACGGCGACGCCGTTGTCCTGGAGGTACTGCGCGGCGGGGGTGCCGGCCTTGATTGACCCGGCCGGGGAGATGTGGTCGGTGGTGACCGAGTCGCCGAGCTTCGCCAGGACCCGCGCCCCGTGGATGTCGGTGACGGGCTCCGGCTCGGCGTTCATGCCGTCGAAGTACGGGGCCTTGCG
Organism: Actinomadura sp. KC06; assembly: GCF_004348735.1. Taxonomy (GTDB): domain Bacteria; phylum Actinomycetota; class Actinomycetes; order Streptosporangiales; family Streptosporangiaceae; genus Spirillospora. The sequence continues at coordinate 36,827 of NZ_SMKT01000041.1, read as the reverse complement.
GACGTAGGTGGACGACGGGTCCCACTCGAACAGGTCGCCGGACGGGATGTCCAGGGCGGCCCAGCGCTGATCGCCCTTGAAGACGTCGGCGTAGCTCTGCGTGAACATCTCCTGCCCGATGGACGACTCGACGATCGCGGCGACGTCCTCCGGCGCGGGCCAGATGTCGCGCAGGTGGACGGGGCCGTCGGCGCCCTCGGCGATCGGGTCGTTGAGGATGTCGATGTCCATCGTCCCGGCCAGCGCGTAGGCGATGACCAGCGGCGGCGACGCCAGGTAGTTCATCTTCACGTCGGGGCTGATGCGGCCCTCGAAGTTGCGGTTGCCGGACAGGACCGCCGTGACCGCGAGGTCGTTGTCGTTGACGGCCTTGGAGATCTCCGGCTGCAGCGGCCCGGTGTTGCCGATGCAGGTCGTGCAGCCGTACCCGACCAGGTTGAACCCGATCTTGTCGAGGTACGGGGTCAGGCCCGCGCGCTCCAGGTAGTCGGTGACGACCTGCGACCCGGGCGCGAGCGACGTCTTGACCCACGGCTTGCGGGTCAGGCCCTTCTCCACCGCGTTCTTGGCCAGCAGCGCCGCGCCGACCATCACGTACGGGTTGGACGTGTTGGTGCAGGACGTGATGGCGGCGACGGCGACGTGCCCGTGGTCGAGCTCGAACGAGGCGCCGCCGTCCAGCGTGACCGGAACCCGGTTGTGGGGGCGGAACGAGCCGTTGGGGTCGACGTGCCGCGGCTTGTCGCCGCTCGTGTCGTGGCTGATCGCCGGGGAGTCGGAGGCGGGGAAGGACTCGTTGGACGCCTCGTCCGCCGCGCCCTGGACGCTCGCGACGTAGTTCTGCACGTCCCGGCGCCAGGTCTGCTTGGCGTCCGAGAGGGAGATCCGGTCCTGCGGGCGCTTCGGGCCGGCCAGCGACGGGACGACCGTCGCGAGGTCCAGCTCCATGTACTCGGAGAACTCGGGCTCCACCGACGGGTCGAGCCACATGCCCTGCGCCTTCGCGTACGCCTCGACGAGCGCGATCTGCTCTTCGCTCCGCCCGGTCAGCCGCAGGTAGGTCAGCGTCTCGTCGTCGATCGGGAAGATCGCGCACGTGGAGCCGAACTCGGGGCTCATGTTGCCGATCGTGGCGCGGTTCGCCAGCGGCAGCGCGTGCACGCCCTCGCCGTAGAACTCGACGAACTTGCCGACGACGCCGTGCTCCCGCAGCATCTCGGTCACGGTCAGGACCAGGTCGGTCGCCGTCGTCCCGGCGGGCAGCTCACCGCTCAGCTTGAAGCCCACCACGCGCGGGATGAGCATCGAGATCGGCTGCCCGAGCATCGCGGCCTCCGCCTCGATGCCGCCGACGCCCCACCCGAGCACGCCGATGCCGTTCTCCATCGTCGTGTGCGAGTCGGTGCCGACGCAGGTGTCGGGGTAGGCGACGCCGTCACGGTCGAACACCACGCGGGCGAGGTGCTCGATGTTCACCTGGTGGACGATGCCGGTGCCGGGCGGGACGACCTTGAACTCGTCGAACGCCGTCTGCCCCCACCGCAGGAACTGGTACCGCTCCCGGTTGCGCTCGTACTCGCGCTCCACGTTGCGCTCGAACGCGTCCGGCGAGCCGAAGTAGTCGACGATGACGGAGTGGTCGATGACCATCTCGGCGGGCGCCAGCGGATTGATCCTGCTCGCGTCCCCGCCCAGTTCCCGGACGGCCTCGCGCATCGTGGCGAGGTCCACCACGCACGGCACGCCGGTGAAGTCCTGCATGATCACGCGGGCCGGGGTGAACTGGATCTCCTTGCTCGGCCGGGCCTGCGAGTCCCACTGCGCCAGCGCGCGGATGTGGTCGGCCGTGACGTTCGCGCCGTCCTCGGTGCGCAGCAGGTTCTCCAGCAGCACCTTGAGGCTGTACGGGAGACGAGCCGAGCCCTCGACGGCGTCCAGCCGATAGATGTCGTACGCCTTGTCGCCCACCTGCAGCTTGTCAAGGCTGCCGAAGCTGTTCGCGGACACGGACTCCTCCTCCGTCACCACCGCGCGTCCGGTCCGGGACATGAGCGCGCGGACATGTATCGATCTTCAGCGGTTCAGTGCTCGCCTACCTTGATCCTGCCTTAGTCGGGCTTCCGACCGGGAATCAGGGCCGCCTAACTTCCGCCACTTTTCTCTTGACGTCAAGCTAACTTCAATTTATCTCGACATCAAGCTTCTTGCACCCTCACTGCCGATCGGGCCGGACGATGTACCAGGCTCCGGACGGCGTGACCCAGAGGAGGAGACCGGGCCAGAGGTGGTGGAGGTGCCAGCCCCGGGTCTGTTTGAGCCGGTGGTGGCGTCGGCAGAGCGGGGCGAGATTGCAGCGGCAGGTGATTCCGGGCCGCCAGGGCACGGTGTGGTCCAGGTCGCACCGATGCGAGGGCTGGTTACAGGTCGGAAACACGCAGGTGGGGTATCGCGCCTGGACTTCGCGCCGCAGTGCAGCCGGGGGCCGGTAGCCGACCGGCTCGTCATGACCGTGGCAGGCCGCGTCCCGCGCCGCCCCGAGCTCCTCGCGAACACGCCGAGCGGCGCGTGCGATGGCGGTAGGAAGATCCGCCGGACGGACGCGCCCGCGCACGTGACCGAGCCGCCGATCGATCATGTCGGCCAGCTCAGAGATACCAAGGTCCCCACCCGCCGGAGCCCCGACATCGCCGACGGACGAAGGCGAGGTGGAAAGATCGCTGGTGGGGCTGGGCGGCCAGGAGGGCGCGGATCGCGTCGGGGAGCTCATGGCCGTGCAGGAGTCGGGTCGCCAGGTCGGCGCGGATGCAGTGCAGGGCCCGCGTGTCACCATCGGCCTTGAGTCCGCGCGCCGCAGCGCTGATCTTGTTGTAGATCGCGTGGGCGTCTTCAGCGGGCAAGTCACACAAGGCAAGGTCAGCAGTGCCGACCGGGGTGTCGAACACTTCCAGCCTGCGGCTGCGAACCGCCTGGCGCTTGCGCTCTTCAACGGCGTCGGGCGCGACCCGCTGGACGATGCGCCTGATGCGGCGACGCAGCTGCCCGGTGGTCTGATCGGACGCCTTCGCCAGCGCCGCAGCCTCGACACCACCGACAACCTCACAGGGCAGGCCGTCAGTGGTGTCGACGATGACGCGGGCTTTGGCCAGGTCGATAAGTCCGGCCTCAAGCGCGTCCCCGGTAGCGGCCAGCGCCCCGGTCAATTGCTCCGCCAGGTGCACCAGGGTGGCGGCGGTGTTCCCGGTGACGGCCAGCGCGACGGCGACTTCCTCGGTCACCGACTCACGCGCAGAAAGGACCCGGTAATCGGAATCGTCCGCGTCCTCAACCTGAGCCCGGCGCTGGGCAAGTTCAGCGATCGCGGCCAGCTCCCGCGCCTGAGCCCACGACGTTTGCCGCCGAGCCGCCGCAGCGACCTGCAAGAGCTCGTCATCAGTGAGATCGGCGAACCGCTCTTTCCCACCCGAAAGACAGACGGCCAACTGCGGCCCAGGCGGAAACCATTCCCGATCACCCCACTCACGCTGATCACCAATAGCTTCAACAATCTCGACAGGCACCGCCACCCAATCTCACCCCCCTCCACAAATCCTCCCCTCATAATATGCGAACAGACCGCAAACAATCGCAGACAATCCAGACAGGCCACAGTATTATCACCGCATTCTCCAAAGCCTCGTCATCCTAGCCGACGGCCTTTCCGCGCGAAGCGCGGCAGCAACCGAACCCCGCGCCAACCAGCAGACGAACACCCCACCCCAAACCGACTACAGCAACCAACGTGACAGCAACCGGCGCAACGAGAAACGAGCGCTCCCACCTTCGGAAGGCACCTCAGCCGCCCACCGACAGCACCGCACTTACACCAGTAGAAAAGAAGGCCCAGCCACCGCCCACCCAAAGCACCGGCCGTAAAGTGAGTGCATGATCCGCAAGTGGGATGTCGTGTACTGGTTCAGCGAACGCGCACTCCACCCATCAGCACGCCGAACGACATCGCCCCCCACAGGAACGGCCCCGCACGACCTCCGCAGGCATGGCACCGTCCTGGTCGTGACGTTCCGCGCCACCGGCGAAGCGGTGCCGACTCCCCTCTCATGCGCGGTATCAAACGGACGCCTCTACGCCAGCACCGCAGCAGACTCCGGAAAGGTGAAACGCATCCACCGGAACCCGAAAGTCCTCGTGGCACCAAGCACGGTCAGAGGCAAGCCACTAGCCCCACACACCGCAGCGACCGCCCGCGTCCTGGAGTCCCACGAGGCGGAGCACGCCGAACGAGTCCTGGACGGCAGGTACGGCGCACTCCGACGGCTGTACCGCAAGGCGGTCGACGCGAAGACAACAGACACCGCCTACCTGGAGATAACACCCACAAGACCCACCGGCCCGGGCGACGACGACCGATGAGTTTCAGACCCCCAGACGGTCTCCCCTTCAGAACGCTCAACCAGCCCGGGAGGGACTCGAGATGACCGCTAAGACCAGCAGCAAGCAGACCAAGCTAGACAAGCAGTTCAAGGCATCCCTGCAGAAGAGCCCAGCCAAGGGCGGCTGGACATACGTGATCTGGCCCGAGTCAGCGGAGTTCTTCGGCACGCGCGGCCTGGTCAAAGTCAAGGGAACCATCGACGGACACCCGTTCCAGGGCTCGTTCATGGCGCTGGGCGACGGCAACCACAAGCTGGCGGTCAAAGCGGAGCTCCGCGAGACGCTGGGCAAGGACGTAGGCGACGAGGTCACCGTCCACCTGAACGAACGCCTGGGCTAACCCGCAGCCCCCCGACTGACCCGCAGACGGGCCGATAGGAATCCGCAGACGGGCGGATGGCAGGGTTGATCTCATGCCCTCCCCCATCACCCCGCCCGCGCTGGTCCGGAACGCCGTAGAAACCTGGGGCGCGGACGGCCGGCGATGGCTGGACGCCCTGCCCACGATCATCGACGCCGTGGCGGACGACTGGCGGCTGCGCATAGGACGGATGTTCGAGCTGAGCTACCACTGGGTGGCCGAAGCCACACAGTTGGACGACGGCTCACCAGCGGTCCTCAAGCTCGGACCACCACAACCGGGCCATCTCGCAATCGAGGCGGCGGCCCTCGGCCTGTACGACGGCCGAGGCGCCGTCCGCCTGCTCAAACATGACCCGGCGCGCGGCGCACTCCTGCTGGAACGGGCCAACCCCGGCACCCTCGCCCGCACCCTCCTCCCGGACAAGGACGAGGAGGCGACGGCCGCCGTGATCACCATCATGCGGCGCCTGCATCGAACGCCCCCACCCGACTGCCCGCTACCGCACCTGTCCACAGAGAGCGCCTCATTCAAAGACCACCTACGCCGCTTCCCAGGAGACGACCCACTGCCACGCCACCTGGTCGACCGCGCCGGAAGCCTCTTCGACGAGCTCTGCTCAGACACCACCGACCAAGTCGTCCTGCACGGCGACCTTCACCACGACAACGTCCTGAAGGCGACTCGCGAACCGTGGCTGGCGATCGACCCGCACGGCTATATCGGTGACCGCGGCTACGACGCCGGAGCGCTGCTCTACAACCCCGACCCGGACGACCGCGACGAAGACCTGCTCAAACTCGTCCCCGCCCGAGTCGAGCAGCTGGCGGACGGCATGTCCCTCCCCCGCGAGCGAGTAGAAGCGTGGGGCTTCGTCACTGCCGTCCTCTCCGAAGTCTGGACGGCCGAGGCCTGGACGCCGACCCAACCAACCCAGACAACCCGGGCCTTGGACGTGGCCATGCACCTCAGCCGTCGTCAGTAGCCCAAGTCCCGTGGAACCCGAGCGGCACCCGAACCGGCAGATGGACGGTGGCGACAGGCTCCCCGGTGAAGTCCTGCGAAGCGATGATGACGAGATCAGTGGCCTGCCGACCAGGATCGAAGGTCAAGGCCATCAAATACCCATCATCCTCAGCAGAATCAGAAGACGAAGGCACGAACGCCGCCTCCCCCACCCCAGACCCCGCCGGAAAGAGCCGAGCCTCCGACGACCCCTTCACATAATCATGCTTCATCAGCGCCTCACCGGCCTGATTCTGGACGATGGCCTCCGCGGTCACCGTGTACCCGTACCGATGCGGACGCGCGACGACCCGCTCGTCCACCCGAGGAAACTCCTGGGCACGATCGTCGATCGTCTCTTGGAGAATGCTCCGCGCCGCCGGATCGATCGTCCACCGGTCGAGGGTGGGCGGCGGATTGCCCTCCAACTTTCCACCATGCATGAAGCTAGGGAAGGAAACGAGGTCCACCACCACCCGATCACCCTCGTCATAAGCATTGAGCGTGTGGAAGACCCAACACGGCGGAATGTCGATCCACCGGATGTCGTCGGCGCCGCCGTCGCGCGGCATCAGACCGATCCGGGCAGGATGCTTGGGGTTCCACGCGTACGGCAGCGGCATCCCGTCCTCGACCATTTGCATGGAGAACGTGATGGGCAGGTCATAAATGACCACGTGCTTCTGCGTCAACGCGAAGTCATGCACCATCGGCGAATCCAGAACAGGAATCTCCACCGACTTAACGATCTGCCCGGACGTGCTCAGGACGGTGTATTCCAGGTGCTCCCACCCGAAGAAATAGCCGATGGCGTGCAGCTCTCCGCTGTCCGGGTCCTTCTTGGTATGCGCCGTGTACCCGCCCTTGAGAGTCCCACCGAAATCGCAAGGCCCGAGCGTACCGAGTTCATAGTCGAGCCGATAAGGCCGAGCCCCGCCCTCGACGAGCGCATAGGTCTCTCCGGCATGCGCGATGACATGCGTATTGGGCGAGAAGTCGAAGTCCTCGACGACAGGCCCGGCGGCCCACACTTCACCGAGCCTTTCCGCGACGTCCTGTGAGCGGACCCAGCGGTTGCGGTACCACTCGGCGCGGCCGTCGCGGAGCCGGATTCCGTGGACCATGCCGTCGCCGGTGAACCAGTGGTAGGACGCGTCCTCCTCCGCTCCGAACGGTCCGAGCGGGTTCGGGCCGATGCGCAGGTAGCGGCCGCGCAGGCTGGACGGGATGCGCCCGGTGACGGGCAGGTCATGGACGGTGACCTCCTCGGCGACGGGCGCGAGGAGCCCTTGCAGGTAGGGATTCTTGAAGTTCGTCATAGTGACCTCACTTCGCGTCGATGAAGAAGCCGGACGACACGCCGCGCATGAAGGCGTCGAGGACGGCCTCGGCGTCGTCCAGGTGGCCGCCGAGCTCGAGGCTGACGAAGCCGTGGATCCCGGCCCAGAACGACGCCGCCACGTGGCCCGGGTCGGCGTCGATGAGCAGGCCGGCGGCGGCGCAGGCGCCCACGGCGTTCTCCAGGACCTCGTAGGCGGAGGCCGCCTTGGCCATCGCCTCCTCGCCTGGCTCGAACCCGGGGACGGTCTCGCCGAACATCAGCCCGTAGTAGTTGCGTTCGGCGAGCGCGTTGGCCCGGTAGGCGCGGCCGAGTTCCCGCACGTAGTCGCGCGGGTCGGGATGGTGCGGGACGGCGGCGAGGCGTTGCCGGAACCGTTCGAAGCCCTCGATGAAGAGCGCCTCGGTGAGCCCGGCCTTTCCGCCGAACATCCGGTAGAGGACGGTGGTCGAGCAGCCGGCCTCCGCCGCGATCCGGCGCAGTGCGAGGGCCTGCGACCCTTCGGCGGCCAGCAGGCGGCTGGCGGCGTCGAGGAGCGTCGTCCGGATCGCCCGGTCGCCTTGCCTCTGGGCCAGCGCGTACGCGCTGGGAGCCGCGGTGCTCTCGCTCATCCACCCTCGCAGTAACGATGTTTTTGACCAGTAACACTGTTATCGCACAGCACCGGCGGAAGGTCAACCCTCGGGGGGCCGTGGACTGTGGAACGGTTGCGGCCGGACGCGCAGCGTTTCAAAAACTCCATACCTTGGCCAGAGTTTCTCTAGTGCCGGTCCGGTCGATCTCATGAAGGTGATCATTGAATCGCCCAGGAGCCCCGACGACCGGCACCCCGCTGACCGGCACCCCGCCGATGGGCAACCGGCCGACGGGAACGGCGAAGGCTGGAGCTTCGACGAGCACGATCGCACGCTGGACCGTCTCGCCGCGCGGGAGAACTTCCCGGTCGCGACGCGGCTGCTGCCCGCCCGGCACCGCGCCGGGCTGCGGGCCGTCTACGGCTTCGCGCGGCTCGTCGACGACGTCGGCGACGAGGCGCCGCGCGAGCAGCGGGCCAAGCTGCTCGGTCTCGTGGACGACGACCTCGACCGCGTGTTCGCCGGACGGACGCCGAACCTGCCGCAGTTACGGAGGTTGGCCCCGGCCGTCCACGCGCACCGGCTCCCGGAGGAGCCGTTCCGCGATCTCGTCCGGGCGAACCGGCGGGACCAGGTCGTCCACCGCTACGAGACGTTCGCCGAGCTGACGGAGTACTGCGCGCTGTCGGCCGCGCCGGTGGGACGGATCGTCCTGCACCTGTTCCGCGCGCACGACCACCGCCCGGTGGCGGCATCCGACGACCACCGTCTGGTGGCGGCGTCCCATGACAACCGCCTGGTGGCGGCGTCCGACGACGTCTGCACGGCGCTGCAGATCATCGAGCACTGCCAGGACGCCGGGGAGGACTACCGGGCCGGGCGGATCTACCTGCCGGGCGAGGACCTCCGCCGGTTCGGCTGCGCCGAGGACGATCTCGCCCGCCCGGTGACGCCGACGCGGCTGCGGGGCGTCCTGGCGCTGGAGGCCGGGCGCGCCCGCGACCTGCTGGACGGCGGCGCCGCGCCGCTGCTGGCGGGCCTGTCGGGCTGGGCGCGGGTGGCGGTTGCGGGCTATGTGGCGGGCGGGCGTGCCGCGCTCACCGCGCTGGAGCGCGGCCGTTACGACGTCCTCGCGCGCCGCCTGCGCCCGCGGCGGGCCACGTTGCTGACCGGATGGGCGCGAGCCCTCGGAACTGAAGGGGGGAAGCGATGACGGTTTCGGAGACGTGCGAGCGTTCCGGCCAGGTCGTCGAGGCGTATCGGCACTGCGAGCGGGTGGTGCGCGAGGAGGCCCGCAACTTCTCCTACGGGATCCGGCTGATGCCGGTCCCGAAGCGGCGGGCGATGAGCGCGATCTACGCGTTCGCGCGCGGCATCGACGACATCGGCGACGGCCCTGACCCGGCGTGCGTGCGCCTGGACCTGCTCGACCGGTCGCGGCGGCGGCTGGCGACGGTGCAGGACGTGCTGCGCCGCCGCGCGGACGTCCAGGCCCTGGAGGGCCATCCGGTGCTGACCGCGCTGGCGGACGCGGCGGGCCGCTACCCGATCCCGCTGGACGCGTTCGCCGAGCTGATCGACGGCTGCGAGGACGACGTCCGCGGCGCCGACTACAAGACGTTCGACGACCTGCTGCGCTACTGCCAGCGGGTCGCGGGGACGGTCGGCCGGCTGTCGCTCGGGGTGTTCGGCGGGGAGGGCCGCCAGCGCGCCGAGGGACTGGCCGACTCGCTCGGCGTCGCGCTGCAGCTCACGAACATCCTGCGCGACCTGCGCGAGGACCGCATCGCGGGCCGGATCTACATCCCCACCGAGGACCTGGAGCGCTTCGGCTGCACCCTCAACCTGGACGATTCCGGCCAGTTCGTCGACCCGCCGTGGCGCCTGAACGAGCTGGTCGGCTTCCAGGCCGAGCGGGCACGCGCTTGGTACGCCGAGGGCCTGCGGCTACTGCCGCTACTAGATCGCCGCAGCGCCGCGTGCACGGCCGCGATGGCGGGCATCTACCGCCGCCTCCTGGAGAACATCGCGGCCCGCCCGTCCCAAGCCCTGAGCACGCGCGTGTCCCTGCCGACGTGGCAGAAGGCGGTCGTGGCGGCGCGGGCGCTGTCAGGGGTGGAGCGATGAGCGTGGTGATCGTGGGCGGCGGGCTCGCGGGCATCAGCGCCGCGATCGCGCTGCAGGAGTCGGGCGTCCCGGTGACGCTCGTGGAGTCCAGGCCGTGGCTGGGCGGCGCCACGCACTCGTTCGGGCGCGGCGAGCTGTGCGTCGACAACGGCCAGCACGTCTTCATCCGGTGCTGCTCGGCGTATCAGGGCCTGCTGCGCAGGCTGCGCGCCGACCACCTGGTGGACGTGCAGGACCGCTTCGACGTCCGCGTCCTGCGGCCGGGGGCGCCACCGGCCAGGCTGAGGCGCTCGAACCTGCCGAGCCCGCTGCACCTGCTGCCCGCGCTGGCCGGATACGCGCCGCTCCCCGTCCAGGACCGGCTCCGCGCGATCCGCGCGTCGGCGGGGATCCGGCGGCTCGACCCGGCCGACCCGGCGCTCGACGCCGTGTCGGCCGGGTCGTGGCTGGCGGAGCGCGGGCAGGGGCCGTGGGCGCGGCAGGCGCTGTGGGGCCTGTTCCTGACGTCCGCGCTGAACGCCGAGGTCGACGACGCCGCGATGGGCCTGTCGGCGATGGTGTGCCGCCGGGCGCTGTTCGGCCGCGCCGACGCCGCCGACATCGGGCTGCCGCTCGTCCCGCTGGAGGAGCTGCACGGCGGCCCGGCGCTGCGCCGCATCGCGGAGATGGGCGGGACGGTCCGGCTCAAGGCCAAGGTGGAGGCGGTCACCACCGACCCGAAGGTCGTGGTGGACGGCGTCCCGATCGCCGCCGACGCGGTGATCATGGCGGTGCCGCACGAGGCGGCGGCGCGGCTGCTGCCCGCGCAGGCGCTGCCGGACCCGCTGCGCTGGCACGAGCTGGACGCCAGCCCGATCGTGAACGTCCACGTCGTCTACGACCGGAAGGTCATGGACGGGCCGTTCGCCGCCGCCGTCGGCTCGCCCGTCCAGTGGGTGTTCGACCGGACGGCGGTCAGCGGCCTCAACACGAGCACACCGGGCCGCGGTCAGTACCTGGCGATCTCGCTGTCGGCCGCGGACCGCTGGATCGACATGCCGACCGCCGAGCTGCGCGCCCGGTTCGTGCCCGAGCTGCGGCGGCTGCTCCCCGCCGCGCGGGGCGCGGTCGTCCGGGAGCTGTTCGTGACGCGGGAGCGGCGGGCGACGTTCCGGCAGCGCCCCGGCAGCGCGTCCGTCCGGCCCGCCGCGGCGACGCGGGCGCCGGGCCTGTTCCTGGCGGGCGCGTGGACCGACACGGGCTGGCCGGACACGATGGAGGGCGCGGTGCGCAGCGGTCTCACCGCCGCCCGCCTGGTCCGTCGCCATCTGGAGCGTCCGCAAGAGCGCCACCTGGAGGGGGTGAGGGTCCGGTGACGACCGTTCCGGTCTCTCTGACCGATGTCCGCGAGCTGGTCGACGGGGCGCTGCGCGCCGCGGTCGGCCGCCTCGATCCGCGCACCTATCGTGTCGCGGCCTACCACCTGGGCTGGACGGACGAAGAGGGCCGTCCGCGCAAGACCCCGGCCGGGAAAGCGCTCCGGCCCGCTTTGGCGCTGCTCTCCGCCCGCGCGGCCCTGGCCCCGCCGGAGAGCGCCCTACCGGGTGCGGTCGCGGTGGAACTGACCCATGCGTTCTCGCTTCTGCACGACGACATCATGGACGGCGACCGGACCCGCAGGCACCGTCCGGCCGCATGGACGGTGTTCGGCGAGGCGTCCGCGATCCTGGCCGGTGACGCGCTCATGGCGCTCGCCGTCGAGGTCCTGTTGGAGGCGCCCGGGCAAGGGTCGGCGCGGGCGGCGCGCGGGCTGACCGCCACCACCCGCCGGCTCATCACCGGCCAGGCTCTCGACATGGACTTCGAGACCCGCAGGCAGATCGGCGTGGACGAATGCCTGGCGATGGCGTCCGACAAGACCGCCGCGCTGCTGGCGTGCTCGTGCTCGATCGGGGCCGTCCTGGACGGGGCGCCGGAGCCGCTGTCGGACGCGCTGGACGCATTCGGCACCGACCTCGGCATCGCGTTCCAGCTCGTGGACGATCTGCTCGGCATCTGGGGCGACCCGGCGACGACCGGGAAGCCCGCGCTGTCGGACCTGCGGTCCCGCAAGATGTCGCTGCCGATCGTCGCCGCGCTGAACGCCGACAAGCCCGAGGCCGCGCGGCTCGCCGAGCTTTACGCCCGCCCAGACCTTTCCGAGGACGACCTGGAAGAGGTGGCCGGGCTGGTGGAGGCGGCGGGCGGCCGCGCGTGGGCGGAGATGGAGGCGGAGAGCCGCATCCAGCGCGCCGCCGAGCACCTGGTCTCCGCGCGGCTGCCCGAGCCCGTCCGCGCCGAGTTCCTGCACATAGCCGACTTCGTCACCCGCAGGGACCACTGATGACAGCGGTAGAAGACACAACGGGAACCCGGACGGCGGCCGACGCGGTGGAGGCCGCGCGCGAGCATCTGCTGCTGCTCCAGTCACCGGAAGGCTGGTGGAAGGGCGAGCTGCAGACGAACGTCACGATGGACGCCGAGGACCTGCTCCTCCGCGAGTTCCTCGGCATCCGCGACGAGGACGACACCCGCGAGGCGGCCCGCTGGATCAGGTCGCAGCAGGCCGCGGACGGCACGTGGGCGAACTTCCACGACGGCCCGCCCGAGCTGTCCACGACCGTCGAGGCGTACGTGGCGCTGCGGCTCGCCGGGGACGCGCCCGACGCCGATCACATGGCCCGCGCCGCCGCCTACATCCGCGGCCAGGGCGGCGTCCCGGCGACGCGCGTGTTCACGCGTTTCTGGCTGGCGATGTTCGGCCGGTGGTCGTGGGACGAGCTGCCGGTGGTGCCACCGGAGCTGATGTTCCTGCCGCGCTGGTTCCCGCTGAACGTCTACGACTTCGCGTGCTGGGCGCGGCAGACGATCGTCCCGCTGACGGTGGTGGGGGCGGTGCGTCCCGTCCGGCCGCTGCCGTTCGAGCTGGACGAGCTGTACCCGGACTACGACGTCCCGCGTCCCACCAGAACGACCGGTTGGGACGCGGCGTTCCAGGCGCTCGACAAGGCCCTGCACATCTACCAGCGCCGCCCGGCGAAAGCCGTGAGAAGGGCCGCGCTGCGACGCGCAGCCGACTGGATCATCGCGCGGCAGGAGCGGGACGGCTCATGGGGCGGGATCCAGCCGCCGTGGGTGTATTCGCTCCTGGCCCTGCACCTTCTCGGCTACGGCCTCGACCACCCGATCATCCAACGCGGCCTGGATGGTCTCGAGCGCTTCACGATCCGCGACGAGAAGGGACGGCGGCTGGAGGCGTGCCAGTCGCCCGTCTGGGACACCGTCCTCGCCATGAACGCGCTCACCGACGCCGGTCTCCCCGCCGGGCATCCCGCGCTGGAGAGGGCGGCCGGCTGGGTGATCCGCGAGGAGGTCAAGGGCCCCGGCGACTGGTCGGTGCGGCGCCCCGAGCTGCCTCCGGGCGGCTGGGCGTTCGAGTTCGACAACGACTGCTATCCCGACGTCGACGACACGGCCGAGGTGGTCATCGCGCTGAACCGCGTCCAGCATCCGCTGGCCGAGCCGGCGATCGAGCGGGGCGTCCGGTGGATGGCGGGGATGGTCTCGAAGGACGGCGGATTCGGCGCGTTCGACGCCGACAACACCCGCACGCTGTGCCGCAGGCTGCCGTTCTGCGACTTCGGCGAGGTGATCGACCCGCCGTCCGCGGACGTCACCGCGCACGTGGTCGAGGCGATGGCGCACCGCGAGATGGCCGACTCGCTGCTGGTCAAGAGGGCGGTCGGCTGGCTGCTGAAGGCGCAGGAGCCGGACGGCTCGTGGTTCGGCCGCTGGGGCGCCAACCACGTGTACGGGACGGGCAGCGTCGTCCCCGCGCTGATCGCGGCGGGCGTCCGGCCGGAGAAGCCCGTGATCAGGGACGCGGTGGCCTGGCTGGAGCGGCACCAGCGCGACGACGGCGGCTGGGGCGAGGACCTGCGGTCCTACCGCGACCGGTCGTGGGCCGGGCACGGCGCGTCCACCGCGTCGCAGACGGCGTGGGCGCTGCTCGCGCTGCTCGCCGCCGGTGAGCGCGGCGAGTCCGTGGAGCGCGGGGTGCGGTGGCTCGTCGAGCGGCAGCGCCCGGACGGCACCTGGGACGAGGACCACTTCACCGGCACCGGTTTCCCCGGCGACTTCTACATCAACTACCACCTGTACCGCCTGGTGTTCCCCCTCAGCGCGCTGGGCCGCTACCTGAAGGGTTCGTGAGTCATGGCGATGCCATTGCGCCAGAGCCTGCGCATCGGCGGATACGTCCTGCGCAACAAGCTCCGGGGCCGCACCCGCTTCCCGCTGATCGTCGAGCTGGAGCCGCTGTACGCGTGCAACCTGGCGTGCGCGGGCTGCGGGAAGATCCAGCACCCGGCGGACGTGCTCAAGCAGCGGATGCCGGTCGAGCAGGCGGTCGCGGCGATCCGCGAGTGCGGCGCGCCGATGGTGTCGATCGCGGGCGGCGAGCCGCTGATGCACCCGCAGATCGGGGAGCTGGTCGCCGAGCTGATCAGGATGAAGCGGTACGTGTTCCTGTGCACGAACGCGGCGCTGATCCCGAAGAAGATCGACCGGTTCGAGCCGTCGCGCTACTTCGCGTGGGCGGTGCACATCGACGGGCTGCGGGAGCGGCACGACGCGTCCGTCTGCAAGGAGGGCGTGTTCGACCAGGCGGTGGACGCGATCAGGATGTGCCAGGAGCGCGGGTTCCGGGTCACGACGAACACGACGGTCTTCAACACCGACACCCCGCAGACGGTGATCGACGTCCTCGACTACCTGAACGACGACCTGCGCGTCGACCAGATGATGATCTCGCCCGCGTACGCGTACGAGAAGGCGCCCGACCAGGAGCACTTCCTCGGCGTCCAGGAGACGCGGGAGCTGTTCCGCAAGGCGTTCGCGGGCGGGCGGCGGCGCCGCTGGCGGTTCAACCACTCGCCGCTGTTCCTCGACTTCCTCGAAGGGAAGGTCGACTTCCCGTGCACGGCGTGGGCGATCCCGTCATACTCGCTGAAGGGCTGGCAGCGGCCCTGCTACCTGATGGACGACGGCTACACCGCCACCTACCAGGAGCTTCTCGACACGACCGACTGGGAAGCCTACGGGCGGGGACGCGACGACCGCTGCGCGAACTGCATGGCGCACTGCGGCCACGAGCCGACCGCCGTGTTCGCGACGATGGGCTCCCTCAAGGAGTCGCTGCGCGCCGCCCGCAGTTTCTGATCACCGGGCGGCTTGTGATCACTTCGGGCCGTCGCGGAGTTCCTCGATGACGTCGCGGACGGCGTCCATCAGGACGTCGGCGTCGTCCGCCAGCCCCGGGTCGAGGGAGAGGCCGAAGCACAGCTCGCGGTCGACGCCGAGCCCGGCGATCGCGAACGCCGTGCCGGGCGCGAGCGGGACGATCGGGTACACGGCGGTGAGCGGGGCGCCGGCGAGCCGCAGCGTCTTGTCGGGGCCGGGGAGGCTGGACACGGTGCCCTGCAGGAAGCGGCCGCTGTAGGCCATCCGCGCGAACCGGGCGTGCAGCGGGACGGGCATGAGCCGTCCGGCCTGCCACATCACGGTCCACGCGGCCTGCGCCCGCGTCCCCGACCGCAGCACCCGGCTCCGCTTGGCGATCAGCGCGAGCCGGTCGGTCTCGGACATCTTCCCGATCGGCAGGTCGACCATGACGGCGGTGGTGTGGTTGCCGACCATCGCGCTGCCGGGCGGCCGCATCATCAGCGGGACGGCGACGCGGCAGGTGCCGGGGCGTCCGTCCTCCTCGCTGACGACGCGGTTCAGCGCGCCCGCGACCGCGCACAGTACGACGTCGGTGACCCGCGCGCCGTAGCGGCGTCCCACGTCCCGGACGGTCGCGAGCGGCAGGTGCATGGTGCTGAACCGGCGCTCGGACGTGCCCGCCGCGGGCAGCCGGTCGGGCGGCGCGGTGTCGAAGGCGAGCTGCCCGAGCCCGATCACGGTGGCGAGCGCCTTGCGGAACGGCCGGCGCGGGATGCGGCCGGTGAACGGCTCGGGTGGCGGCTCCATCAGGTACACCGCCTGCGCCACGATGCCGACGCCGTCGGCGACGACGTGGTGCATCAGGTACACGACGGCGGTGCGGCCGGGTTCGGCGCCTTTCAGCACGACCATGCGCCAGGGCGGCCGGTCGAGCGGCAGGGCCTGCGACTGGAGTTCGGCGACGGCGGCGCGCAGGCCGGGCATGCCGTCGACGCGCCGTTCGGTGACGTGCCACTCCCAGTCGACCGGCTGATGGTCGCGCCAGACGGGCCGGCGCCAGCGGCCCCGCCGGACGAGCCGCTGCCGGAACCGGGGCAGCCCGCCCAGCCGCTCGTTGATCACGCGGACGAGGTCGTCGCGGCCGACGTCCTTCCGGGACGTGTCCAGCATGATCACGCCCCCGGGGTGCTGCGGGGCCTCGGGCGTCTCCACCGCGAGGAAGAACGCGTCGGGGCCCGCGGCCCGGGCCCCCGCCGGGCGGGCGATGCGCTCGGCGACGAACACGGCGGCGAACACGTACGGGACGGCGATGATCGCGTCGAGGATGAAGTGGTTCGCGGTGGCCAGGATCACGTACAGGGTGACCAGGACGTGCACCGCGTTCAGCACCTGCACCCAGCGCTTGGCGTTCACGCGGGCCAGCTCGACGCCGACCCACAGCGTCCAGCCCATGTGCAGGGACGGCACGGCGGCGAACTTGTCGGCGTGCTCGACCAGCGGCGACCCCCACGACCCCCAGGTGCGGCCCTGCAGGACGGTGTCGATGAACCCGAGGTCGGGCATGAGCCGCGGCGGCATGACGGGATACAGCGCGAACGTCGCGAGGCCGCCGAGGTTCAGCAGGATGAAGGCGTTGCGGGCCGTCCGGTACCGCTCGGGATGCCGGATGAACAGCCAGATCAGCAGCGCCAGCGCGCTCGCGATGTAGGTGATCGCGTACTCGTAGTTCGCCAGCACCCGCAGGACCGACTGGTCGGCGAGCCAGCGGTTGAGGCCGAGCTCCACGTCGAGGCGCAGCGCCTTCTCCAGGTTGAAGAGCGCCTCGCCGTTCTCGCGGGCGGTCGCCGTCCTGCCCTCTGCCGGCAGGTTGGCGATCACCGCGTACAGCGCGGTCAGCAGCAGCCCGATCAGCAGTTCCCGGCGGACGCGCAGGCCGGGGCGCGGCGCGTCCGATGTGAGCACCGCGTCACGCGCGGTCACCGCTTCGTGTGTGCCCATCGTCCTCCTCATACGCCTGTTACCCACGTTTCCGGACGATCAGACGGCTCCGGGAACCATCTGGCGCATCCGGACGTCATCGATATATCGTTGTCGTATCGCGAGGGGTCATAGAGATCTCTCAGAAGGTGGTGTAGAACATGGGTCACATGCATGGCCGCGGCCCCTGGGGCGACTTCCCGTTCGGCGCGCTGTTCGGCGGCGGCCACGGACACGGCCCCTTCCCGGGCCCGTGGGGCGGGCCGCGCCCGCCGTGGGCGCGCGGGCGCGGCGGGCCGTGGGGGCGGGGCCCCAAGGCGCGCAAGGGGAACGTCCGCGCGGCGATCCTCGTGCTGCTCGCCGAGGAGCCGCGCAACGGCTACCAGATCATCCAGGAGATCAACGAGCGCAGCGACGGCGCGTGGAAGCCGTCCCCCGGCGCGGTCTACCCGGCGCTCCAGCAGCTCGCGGACGAGGGCCTGATCGCGGGCGAGGAGGCCGGCGGGCGCCGGTCGTTCCACCTGACCGACGAGGGCCGCGCCTACGTCGCCGAGCACGGCGACCGGCTGGCCGAGCCGTGGGCCGAGATGACGCCCGAGTTCGGCGAGGGCGTTCCGGAGCTGTTCAAGCAGGCCGCGCAGACGGGCGCCGCGGTGATGCAGATCGTCCACTCCGGCTCGCCGGAGCAGGTCGACCGGGCCAGGGACGTCCTGTCGGACGCGCGGCGCGACCTCTACCGCATCCTGGCCGACGAGGACACCGGCACGGATGCCGACGACGACGCCGGGCCGACGGCCGCGGGCACCAGGGAGTGATCATGGCACGCCAGGATGAGATCCGGATCGGCGACGCCGAGCGCGACGCGGTCATGCTCGCCCTGCACGACCATTTCGCGGCGGGACGCCTCGACCGCGCCGAACTGGACGAGCGCCTCGACGCCGTGCTGTCCGCCAAGACGCGCGGCGACCTGCGCGCGCATGTCCGCGACCTGCCGCCGCCGACCGGGCTGCCCGAGCCGGAGAAGGCGCCGGACGTCCCCTGGCAGCAGGGGGCGGCCGTGATGTTCGGCGGGCCGGGGCATCCCGCGTGGCGGCACCATCACATGCGGCGGCACCATCACTACCACGGGCCGCACTTCAAGGCGTTCCCGCTGATGCTCGCGGTGTTCCTGGTGCTGGCGTTCACGGTCGGGCCGGGCGCGGGGTTCCTCGCCGTCCTGCAGATCGCGCTGGCCATCTGGGTCATCCGCGCCGTGATGCTGGCGGCCGGGGTCCGCCGGTCCCGCACCCGTGCCTGACGCGGGGCTCAGCGCAGGCCCGCGTCGCGGGCGACGAGCCCCGCCTGGGTGCGGTTGGCGCAGCCCAGCTTGTCGAGCAGCCGGGACACGTGGCCCTTGACGGTGGCCTCGCTGAGGTGGAGGCGTCCCGCGATCTGCGCGTTGGACAGGCCCTCGCCGAGGCAGGCCAGCACCTGCGTCTCCCGTCCGGTGAGGCCGCCGACGAGCGCCCGGGTCCGGTCGCGGCCCGCCGCGCGGGCGTCCGCCGTGCCGAGCAGCCGCATGGTCGCGGCGGCCGACATCACGGTGTGCCCGTCGGCGGCGACCCGGACGAGCCTCACCAGGTCCTCCGGCGGCGTCGACTTCAGCAGGAAGCCCGCCGCGCCCGCCCGCAGCGCCCGCAGGACGTACTCGTCGGCGTCGAACGTCGTCAGCGCGACCACGGCGGGCGGGGAGCGCAGCGCGGCGATCCGCTCGATGGCGGCGAGGCCGTCCACGCCCGGCATCCGCAGGTCCATGAGCACCACGTGCGGCCGGTGCCGGACGACGGCCTCCACCCCGGCGGCCCCGTCGTGCGCCTCCCCGACCACCTGGACGTCGTCGGCCGCGCCGAGGATGGTGCGCAGGTGCGCGCACACCATCGGCTCGTCGTCCACCAGCAGGACCGTGATCACGGCTTCGCCACCGGGACGTAGGCGGGCAGGGACGCCTCGACGCGGAACCCGTCCAGGTGCGGGCCTGCGGTGAACGTCCCGCCGATCAGCTCGACGCGCTCGCGCAGCCCGGCCAGGCCCATGCCGGACCCGCTGGCCGCCAGCTCGGCGTCCGGTTCGCGCGCCGCGGCCGCGCTGCGGACGGTCAGCGTCACGCCGTCGGTGCGGTAGCGGACGTCCACCTGGACGGCGGCGCCCGGCGCGTGCTTGCGGGCGTTGGTCAGCGCCTCCTGGACGACCCGGTACGCGGTCCGTCCCACGGCGGGCGACGCGGGCGGCGGGTCGCCGTGCTCGGCAAGCTCGACCGGGACGCCTACCGCCGCCGACTCGGCGACCAGCGCCGACAAATCGGGCAGGTCGGGCAGCGGCCCGGAGTCGGCCGGGGGCTCCGCCGCCTGGTCGCGGCGCAGCAGGCCGATGACGTCGCGGAGCTCTTCGAGGGCCAGGCAGCCGGTGCCGCGCAACTCCTCGGCCGCCTCGCGGGTCGGGTCGTCCTTCGCCCGGACGCGCAGCGCTCCCGCCTGCAGCACCATCAGCGTCACCCGGTGCGCGACGACGTCGTGCAT
The DNA here is from genome assembly GCF_004348735.1 of Actinomadura sp. KC06. Taxonomy (GTDB): domain Bacteria; phylum Actinomycetota; class Actinomycetes; order Streptosporangiales; family Streptosporangiaceae; genus Spirillospora. Next base: position 17,219 of record NZ_SMKT01000041.1, on the reverse strand, counting down.
CTCGGCGGCGAGCCGGGCGCGCTCCTCCGCGCGGGCCCGCTCGGCCAGCAGATGCCGCTCGCGCTCGGCGCGTTCGGCCCGCTCGGTGAGGCCCTGGACCACGCGGCGGCGGGCGGCGGCGTACATGCCGATCAGCGCCGCCACCGCCACGGCGACCACGCTGCGGAACACCAGCGCCTCGACGCTGTCGGTCTCCTGCGACGAGAACCGCCGCATGGCCGAGCCGGGCAGGACGTCGTCCAGGACCCCGACGGGGAGGATCAGCGCGGCGACGGGCAGCGCGCGGATCCAGACCGGGCGGGCGCCGTCGCGCGGGAACGCCATCGCCGCGTACGCGGCGAGCGGCGCGGTCGGCGGCCACCAGACCGGCGGGCTGAGGGCGTGGTCGGCGTCGACGCGCAGCAGCGTCCCCGGCGCGGCCTGTTCGACGACCCAGATCAGGGCGGCGAGGGCGGCGGTGATCCACGCGACCGTCATGGGCGCGCGGCGCCGGAACGCCAGCGCGAGCGCGGGGACCAGGAGCAGCGCCAGCGTCGCGCCGCCGTGCGGGCGGACGATCGTGCCCGCGTCCGCGCCCAGGCTCAGTGCCACGCCGACCGCGACGACGAGGGCGTCGGCGGTCAGGTCGCGGGACCGTCCGGGCGGGAGGAGCCGCGCGAGTACAGGACGCGGCCCGGCCCGCATGAAGCGCAGGTGCACAGGAACACGGTACGCACCTGAACGAGGCGCGCGACCCCTACGAAAGTCGCGTCCCGGAGGCGGTTGGTAGGTCGTTCGTAGGCGCGGACACCACGATTCGCGCTGCCGGGCGGCGGCCCGTCCGGGCTGGAATCGGCTCCATGATGTTCAAGCTCGTGCTCCGCGGCCTCCTCGCGCACCGTGCCCGCCTGCTGCTGTCGACGGTCGCGGTGGTCGCCGGCGTCGCGTTCGTCGCCGGGACGCTGATCTTCTCCGCCACGCTGGACCGCTCGTTCGACCGGGCCTTCGACGATCTGGGCCGCGGCACGGACGTCGTCGTCCGGACGGACCGGGCGTTCGAGCCGGGGCTCGGCGAGCGGGCGTCGGAGCGTCCCGTCCCGGAGACGGTGCTGGCGGCCGTCCAGGGCGTGGACGGGGTGGCGAAGGCCCACGGCGTCGTCACCGGGTTCGCCGCCGTCGTCGACCGGCACGGCAAGATCGTCGGCGCGGAGCCGCAGACCGGGGTGGCGTGGGACGGCGATCCCGACCTGTCGCTCCCCCGCCTCACGTCCGGGACGCCGCCCGCCGCGCCGGACGAGATCGCCGTCGACGTCACGACCGCCGCCGACGCCGGATACCGCGTCGGCGACCAGGTCAAGGTGGCGCTGGCCGCGGGCACGCGCGCGTTCCGGCTGACGGGCCTGTTCGAGGTGGGCGACTCGGCGCTGAGCGACCAGCTCTCGATGACGGCGTTCGCGCCGGAGACCGCGCGGCGGCTGCTGTCCGACCATCCCGGCACGTATGCGCGGATCGTCGTGCACGGGGACGACGGCGTCCCGCAGGAACGGCTCCGGGACGCGGTCGCGGCGGCCCTCCCGCCCGGCGTCGAGGCGATCACCGGGCGGGAGGCCGTCGACGAGCAGGCGGCGTCGTTCACGGAGATCCTCAAGGCCCTGCGGACGTTCCTGCTGGTCTTCGCCGTGATCGCGGTGTTCGTCGGCTCGTTCATCATCTTCAACACGTTCGCGATGCTGGTGAGCGGGCGGGTGCGGGAGCTGGCGCTGCTGCGCGCGGTCGGGGCGTCGCGCGGGCAGGTGACGCGGTCGGTGCTCGGCGAGGCGGCCGGGGTCGGGCTGGCGGGCTCCACGCTGGGCCTGGCGGCGGGCGCGGGCGTCGCGGCCGGGCTGGCGCGGCTGATGACCGTCGTCACGGGCGGCGAGGAGCTGCCGTTCGGGACGCTCGTGATCCCGCCCTCGGCGGTGCTCGCGTCCTACGGGGTGGGGACGCTCGTCACGCTGGGCGCCGCGTTCGTCCCGGCGCGGCGCGCGTCGCGGATCCCGCCCGTCGCCGCGCTCCGCGAGGGGAAGGCGGCGCCGCGCCCGCTGCGCGGCCGGGCGGTGTGCGGCGGCGTCGCGCTCGCGGCGGGCGGCGGCCTGGTCGCTGCCGGGCTCGCGGCGGACGGGTCGGCGGCGCTGACTCTCGCCGGGGCTGGCGCGATGGCGCTGTTCGCGGGGGTGGTCGTGGTGTCGCCGGTCGTCAGCCGCCCGGTCATCCGCGTCCTGGCCTGGCCGTTCGCCCGGTTCGGCGGGAGTTCCGGCCGGATGGGCGGGCGGAACGCGCTGCGCGACCCCCGGCAGACGGCGGCGACCGCGTCCGCGCTGACGATCGGGCTCGCGCTGATCGCGACGGTGTCGGTGATCGTCCAGTCGATGGCGTCGTCGGTGGACCGGCAGCTCGACGCGGGCCTCACCGCCGACTACCAGGTCACGGGGCGCAGCCAGATCACGCCGGTCGCGGCGGAGGCGGCGGGCGCGGTGGCGGGCGTGGGCGGCGTGCGGTCGGCGATCCCGATCCGGACGGCGCGGTTCGAGCTGAACGGCTCCGTCCGGACGGCGGCGGCGGGTTCACCGGGCGAGCTGCTCGGCCATTTCCGGCTGCCGCTCCAGGAGGGGACGCCGTCCGCACGCGGGGACGCCCTGCTCGTCGGCCGCAGCGTCGCGACGTCGCAGGGCTGGACGGCGGGCACCACGATCCAGGGCCGCTACCAGGACGGGACGCGCCGGACGTTCCGCGTCGCGGGGATCTACGCCGACCGGCCGTCCGTCACCCCGTCCGCCCCATCCATGATCATCGACTGGGCGGCGTACCGGACGCGCGACCCGGACGCGCCCATCGACCGCATCGAGATCAACGTCACGGGCGCGGGCAGGGGCGCGCTGGAGGCGGCGCTCGCCCCCTGGCCCAACCTGGAGCTGAAGGACCGCGCCCAGGTGAAGGACGACGCCGCCGGGGACATCGACCTGTTCCTCAACCTCGTCCTCGGCCTGCTGGTGCTGTCGGTCCTGGTGGCGGCGCTCGGCATCGTCAACACGCTGGCGCTCGCCGTCACCGAGCGGACGCGGGAGATCGGCCTGCTCCGCGCCGTCGGGATGCAGCGCCGCCAGCTCCGCCGGATGATCCGGTACGAGGCGGTCGTGGTGTCGCTGTTCGGCGCGGCGGCGGGGGTCGGGACGGGCGTCGTCCTCGGGATCGTCCTGCAGCACGCGATGGCGGAGGGGGACGGAGGCATGGAGGTCCTCGCGATCCCGTACGGGCGGCTGGCGGTGTGCGTCGCGGCGGCCGCGCTGATCGGCGTGGTCGCGGCCGTGTGGCCCGCGCGCCGCGCCGCCCGGATGAACGTCCTCCAGGCGATCGCGACCGAGTAGGTCAGGCGGGCGAGCAGGTCAGGCGGCCACGCGGGCGCAGCGGTCGGGGACGGCGTCGTGCAGGGCCCGCAGCCCGCGGACGATCAGCGGGTGACCGCGGCTCCCCCGCCGCACGCAGGTCAGCACGCGCCGCGTCGGGACGCCGTCGCCGGCCAGCGGGACCCGGACGACGGGCTGGTCCGACGGCCCGTCCGCCAGCCGCGGGACGAGGGACACGCCGAGCCCGTTGGCGACCAGCGCCCAGATCACCGACCAGGTGGTGGCGTGGTGGGCCATCCGCGGCGTGAAACCGGCGGCGGCGCAGTGCGCCAGGACCTGCTGGTGGTGGGTGCAGCCGTCGGGCTGGACGCTGATCCACGCCTCGTCCGCCGCGTCCTCCAGGGACACGCCGCTCCGGAGCGCGAGCGGGTGGCCGCCGGGGACGATCAGGTCGAGGGCCTCCTCCAGCAGCGGTTCCCGGTCGAAGCGCGGGTCGCCGGGCGGCGGCGCGTCCGCGGTGGGCTCGATGATCGCGATGTCGGTCTCGTCGGCGGCGAGCAGGCCGAGGGCCACGTCGGTGTCGCATTCGCGGATCTCGATGTCGAGGCCCGGGTCGTCACGGCGCAGCGCGCCCGCGGCCGGGCCGATCAGCCCGCCGACCGCGGTCGGGAACCCGCACATGCGCAGCGGCCCGGTGACCCCGGCGCGGTGCGACTCCAGGTCGGCGAGGGTCTCCTCCCACTTGGCGAGCAGCCCGTCCGCGTGCCCGATCAGCACCAGCGCGGCCGGGGTCATCTTCACCTTGCGGCCCTGCGGTTCGAGCAGCGGCACCTTCAGCTCCCGCGCCAGCTCGCGCAGGTGGTGCGAGACCGCAGACGGGGTGAGGTGCATCGCCTCCGCCGCCGAGGTGACCGTCCCGAACTGGTGGACGAGCCGGAGCATGTGCAGCCGCCGCAGATCAATCATGTAACCATCTTGCACGATCCAGTGCGGAAATCTGAAATGGACGGACACGTTCGGCCGGTTCAGACTGGTGTCATGGATCAGCAGAACACGACACTCTCCCGGCATGTGACCAGCGACGGCATCGTCGTCTGGACCCGCTGCGCCTGCGGTCGGCTCCGGATGGACCTCGTCCCGACCGGCGGCGGGCGGGGCCTGGTCGCCGGTCCCTGCCCGCACTGCGCACGCGTCAGCGACCCTCCAGGGTGACCTCGTAGTGGAGCGTCTGGTAGTGCTTCATCTTGTGGAAGAGCGGCACCGCGAACCCCTGCAGGAAGGGGTGCTTGCGGGCCAGCAGCCTGCGGATCGGCCGCGCCTCCTCCACCGTCAGCAGCCGGGCGCGGCCGTGCACCGCAGGACCGGTGACCTTCCCCTTGGCGGTGCTCGGCGCGATCTCGATCTCGGGGTTGCGGGACAGCCGCTTGGCCTTGAACGCCTTGTCGTAAGTGCGGAAGTAGGCGTGGTCGCCGCGCACGACGACGCTGACGGGGGTGCCGACCGGCGTCCCGTCCTTGCGGTAGGACGTCAGCTGGACGGTCCGCTGCTTCTTCAGACTCTCTAGAGTCGGTGCTTCATTCATGCCCATGAGACGGGCGCACGCCGCCCGAATGTGACATCAGCGGGAGCGGAGTGCCGCCGCTTCGGCGGCGAGCTTGCGGACGCGGCCCCAGTCGCCGTCGCGGACGGCGTCCGCGGGCGTCAGCCAGGACCCGCCGACGCAGCCGACGTTCTCCAGCGCCAGGTAGTCGGCGGCGTTCCCCGGCCCGACCCCGCCGGTCGGGCAGAACCGGATCTGCGGCAGCGGCCCGTACAGCGACTTGAGGTACGGGATCCCGCCCGCCGCCTCGGCGGGGAAGAACTTCATCGCCGTGACGCCGTCCTCCAGCAGCGCGAGCGCCTCGGACGCGGTCGCGACGCCCGGCAGGAACGGCAGCCCGGTCGCGACCATCGCCGCCTGGAGCCGGGACGTGCAGCCGGGGCTGACCAGGAACCGGGCCCCGGCCGCGGCGGACCGCTCGGCGTCCTCCGGCCGGACGACCGTCCCCGCGCCGACGACCGCGTCCGGCACCTCCGCGGCGATCCGCGCGATCGCCGCCGGGGCGGCCGGGGTGCGCAGCGTCACCTCGATCACCGGGAGCCCGCCGTCCACCAGGGCGCGGGCCAGCGGGACGGCCACCTCGGCGTCGTCCAGCACCACGACGGGGATGACGGGCGCGAGGTCGAACAGGTCGGCGGCGATCATGCGGTCTCCAGCGGTTCCAGGTCGGGCAGGCTCTGCGCGAGCCGCGTCACGGCCCCGGCCAGGGCCGGGCCGGGGTGGACGATCAGCGCGGTCGGGATGCCGCGCAGGTAGTCCTCGACGGGAGGCTTCCCCTCGAAGCGGGCGCGGAACGCGCTGCCGCGGAGCACATCCGCGATGCGCGGCAGGATCCCGCCGCCGAGGTAGACGCCGCCGCGGGCGCCGAGCGTCAGGGCGACGTTCCCGGCGAGCGACCCGAGCAGCGCGCAGAACGTCAGCAGCGTCTCGTGGCAGAGCGGGTCGTCGCGGCGCTCGGTGATCTCCTGCGCGGTGAGCGGTTCGGCGGACGTGCCGTCGAGCGCGGCCAGGTACCGGTGGATGCGGGTCAGCCCGCCCCCGGACAGCAGGTACTCGGCGTTGGCCGCGCCGCGCTCGGCGCGCAGCAGCCGCGCGATCTCGATCTCGCGGCCGGTCGCGGCCGGGACGTCGACCTGGCCGCCCTCGCCGGGCAGCGGCACCCAACCGGACGGCGTCGGCACGAGCCCCGCCACGCCGAGCCCCGTCCCCGGCCCGACCACGGCCAGCGGCGCGCCGGTATCCGCGGAATCCACGTCGCCGACAGGGACGAGGTCGTCCTCGCCGAGGCGCGGCAGGGCGAGGGCGAGCGCCTCGAAGTCGTTGATGATGTCCAGGTGGGGCACGCCGAGGTGGGCGCGCACCGCCTCGCGGGTCCCCTTCGGCCAGCCCGCGTTCGTCAGGTGGTACGTCCCGCCCGTGACCGGCCCCGCCACCGCCAGGCACGCGGCGGACGGCCGGACGCCCGGCGCGTACCGAGCGAGGTAGGCGGCCGCGGCCTCGGCGAGACCGGCGTGGTCGCGGGTGGGGAGGGAATGCACGCGGGACGGGACGCCGTCCGGGCCGTCCACCAGCGCGAACCTGGCGTTCGTGCCGCCGATGTCCCCGACCAGCCACGGACTCGCTCCCGAGCCGTCGCCGCTCACGCGAAGACTCCCGCGCCCTGCTCGGCGGGGCCGACGGCGGCGCGGAACGTCCGGAACAGCTCGCGGCCCGCTCCCCACGCCCCGTCCGGCGGCGGTCCGGCGGCGGGCTCGCGGGCCGCGAACTCCTCGTCCGGGACGAGGACCTCCAGCACCCCGCCGTCCGCGTCGAGCCGGACGACGTCGCCGTCGCGGACGCGGGCGAGCGGCCCGCCCGCCGCCGCCTCCGGCGACACGTGGATCGCGGCGGGCACCGCCCCGGACGCGCCCGACATGCGCCCGTCCGTGACGAGCGCGACGCGGTGCCCCCGGTCTTGCAGGACGGACAGCGGCGGGGTCAGCCGGTGCAGCTCGGGCATCCCGTTGGCGCGCGGCCCCTGGTTGCGGACGACCGCCACCACGTCCCGGTCGAGCTCCCCTGCGGCGAACGCGTCCTGGAGCCGTTCCTGCGAGTCGAACACGCGGGCCGGGGCCTCGATCGTCCGGTGCTCGGGACGCACCGCGGACACCTTGACCACCGCCCGGCCCAGGTTGCCGCGCACGGTGTGCAGGCCGCCGTGCGCGTCGAACGGCTCGGCGACGGGGCGCAGCACGCCGGTGTCGCCCGACGCGCGCGCCACGTCCCGCCACTCGACCGTGCCGCCGTCGAGCTCCGGCGCCTTCCGGTACGCGGCGAGGGTGTCGCCGCCGACCGTCCTCGCGTCCGCGTGGACGAGCCCGGCGTCGATCAGCTCCCCGATCAGGAACGCGGTGCCGCCCGCCGCGTGGAAGTGGTTCACGTCGGCGGTCCCGTTCGGGTAGAGGCGGGTGAGCAGCGGCGTGACCTTGGACAGCTCGTCGAAGTCGTCCCAGGTCAGCTCGATGCCCGCCGCCGCTGCCATCGCGACCAGGTGGAGCGTGTGGTTGGTGGACCCGCCCGTGGCGAGCAGCGCGACGATGCCGTTGACGAACGCGCGCTCGTCCAGCAGCTCGCCGATCGGGAGGTAGCCGCCGGTCAGGCCGGTGAGCTGCAGGACGCGCCGTCCGGCCGCCTCGGTCAGGGCGTCCCGCAGCTTCGTGCCCGGCGGGACGAAGCTCGCCCCCGGCAGGTGCAGGCCCATGACCTCCATCAGGAGCTGGTTGGAGTTGGCCGTCCCGTAGAAGGTGCAGGTGCCGGGCGAATGGTAGGACGCGGCCTCGGCGGCGAGGAGCTGCTCGCGCCCGACCTCCCCGGCCGCGAACCGCTTGCGGACCTTCGCCTTCTCCCCGTTCGGCAGCCCGGACGCCATCGGCCCGGCCGGGACCAGGATCACCGGCAGGTGCCCGAACGACAGCGCCCCGATCACCAGCCCCGGGACGATCTTGTCGCACACGCCGAGGAGCAGCGCGCCGTCGAACATGTCGTGCGACAGCGCCACCGCCGTGGCCATCGCCACCACGTCCCGGCTGAACAGCGACAGCTCCATCCCGGCGCGGCCCTGCGTGATGCCGTCGCACATCGCGGGCACGCCGCCGGCGAACTGCGCCGTCCCGCCCGCCGCGCGGATCGCGGCCTTCAGCAGGTCGGGGTAGTCCTTCAGCGGCTGGTGCGCGGACAGCATGTCGTTGTACGCCGACACGATCGCGATGTTGGGTGTGACGCCGCCCCTGAGCCACAGCTTGTCCTGGACGCCGCAAGCCGCGAAGCCGTGGGCGAGGTTCGCGCAGCCCATCCCGCCGCGCACCGGGCCCTCCGTCCGGGCGTCCCGGACGCGGCTCAGATAGGCGCCGCGCGTTCCGGCGCTTCGCTCGACGACGCGCCGGGTCACTTCCGCCAGCACGGGATGTACGGCCATAGGACGCTCCAGTCCGGGGGGATCTTCAGATCGTCAAGTTACCGAGACATACGTAAGAGACACAACCTGACTTATGAACTCTTTCTTACTAAAGTCAGTATCTTGTACGAACTGGACGCACCAAAGCCCCGCGTGCTTGACTGGCCGGATGCCGCGCCCCGTGACCCGTCCGTCCACCAGCGGGGACGTGCTCCGCCTGATCCGGGAGGACGGCGTCGCCACCCGCGCCGAGCTGGGCCGCATCACCGGGCTGTCCCGTCCGGCCGTCGCGTCCCGCGTCGCCGACCTGATCTCGCGCGGCCTGGTCACCGAACGCGCCGACGGCCCGTCCACCGGCGGGCGCCCGCCGGCCCGCCTGGAGTTCAACGCCGCGGGCGGCGCCGTCCTCGTCGCGAACCTCGGCCAGTCCCGCGGCCAGCTCGCCGTCTGCGACCTCGCGGGCACGATCCTCGCCCGCGCCGACGGCCCCCCGGCCGAGGTCTCCCCCGGCAAGACGCTCCCCCGCCTCCTCGACGAGTGGACGTCGCTGCTCGCCCGCTCCGGCCTGGACGCGTCCGCCGTCCGCGGCGTCGGCCTCGGCGTCCCCGACACCGTCGAGCACGCCGCCGGACGCTGGGACGGCGTCGAGATCGGCCCCCCGGTCTCCGGCCGCTTCGGCGTCCCCGCCTACCTCGACAACGAGGTCAACGCCGCCGCGCTCGGCGAGCACCAGGCCCACCCCGGCGTCGACGACCTGCTGTTCGTGAAGGTCTCCACCGGCATCGGCGCGGGACTCATCAGCGGCGGCCGCATCCAGCGCGGCGCGCTCGGCGCGGCGGGCGAGATCGGCCACGTCCCCGTCCCCGCCCCGGCCGAGGCGCCGTGCCGCTGCGGCAACGTCAACTGCGTCGAGGCCATCGCGGGCGGCGCCGCCCTTCTCGCCCGCTCCCGGGCGAGCGATCTTTCCGGCCTGGTCGCCCTGGCCCGCTCCGGCGACCCCGCGACCGTCGCGCTCCTCCGCGACGCCGGACGCCGCATCGGCGAGGTCGTCGCCACCGCCGTCAACCTGCTCAACCCCGCCGTCGTCGTCCTCGGCGGCGACCTCGCCGGCGCGGACGCGCCCCTCATCGCGGGCCTGCGCGAGACCGTCTACCAGCGCTCCACCGCGCTCGCCACCCGCGACCTCCGCATCGAACCCAGCCGCCTGGGCGAGCAGGCCGGCCTCAAGGGCTGCGCGGCGATGGTCCTGGACCGCATCCTCGCCCCCGAGGCCATCGACGCGTCCTGACGGCCGTTCAGCGGCTGTCGCGCCTCGCCTGTCGGCGGGCGCCCTTGGCCCTGGTGGCGGCGTGCCGCCGGCGCAGTGCCGGGTCAGCGCTGGTCGGCCTGCGGCGGGCCGTGGTCTGGGACGTCCTCGGCGCGGCCTCCGGAAGCCCGGCCCCCGGCGCGGCGGTCCCTCCGGGCCTGGCCGCCTCGATGCGCTCCGCCTTGAGCTCGGACGCGCTGCGCCGCGCCGCCCGCGCCAGATACCAGCTCACGCGGGCGAGCGCGTCCTCGAACACCTCCGCCTTCTGCGCGTTCCGGACGTTCTTCGGACGCGCCTTCCCCCGCCCCCCGTACTCCTCGACCCGCTCGCTCGCGGTGCGCCGGTACAGCTTGCTGTACTTGTTGCGGGCGCGCCTGATCCTCGTGTGCAGATCGACGAGCCCGTCCTCCTCCATGCCGGCGAGTTCCCCGCTCCCGGTCTCCCGGACGAGCGCCTTCTCGTCCTCGTTCAGCGAGTTGAGCAGCGCCTTCATCAGCCCTCCAGGCGTCCGTGATCTCCATCGAGCGTCGCACGCGCACCCCAAAAAGGGGGCACGAGAACACCCCAAGAAACCGCAACCCGGACAGACCCCCGGTCAGGACGCGCCGTGGCGGCGGCGCGCGACCAGCGCCCAGGCGAGCGGCACGGCCCCGGCGGCCAGCGCGACGATCGCGCCGGGGAGCAGGAAGCCGAAGCGCAGGCCGATCGAGGCGTGCGCGTCCACGCCGGAACGGCCGTCCATCCGCATCACGACCACGGACCAGGTGCCGCCGGTCTTGTCCCACTTGACGGTGCGCGTCCCGGGCCCGGCGGAACTGGCGACCCAGAACCGCTGCCGCGACGGTGGCGCGGCGGTGTCCGCCCCCGACACACGGTGGAACACGGGCTTGAACGGGCTGAGCCGCGCCGACACGAACTCGTCGCGCGACACCCCGCGCAGGTAGCGCTCGACCTCCGCCTTCGGCCCGACCCCGACGAACAGGGCGACGCCGGGATCGGCCGGGCGGACGACGATCTCCACCTCGGCGAGTTCCCCGACATCGGGCATGGGGTTCCCGGCACGCGCCGTCTCGGCCCCCACCTCGATCTCGTCGGTCTTGAGCGCCACCGCGGACGTGCCGAAGCGCTGCTCCGACGTCGCGAACGCCCCGCCGGACTCGGCCTGCAGCGCCGCCCCGGCGGCGAGCCCGGCCCCGGCGAGCAGCAGCGGTCCGGCGGCGAGGGTGACGACGATCGCGCGTCTCATGACGGCTCCTTTTTAGTACGGCTGTGTTATCAAGGCGAATGTAACACAGTTGTGCTATAAAAGTCCCATGCCGAAGGTGGTGGATCCGGCCAGGCGCCGGCAGGACGTGGTCGCGGCGGTGTGGCGGGTGGTCCGGCGGGACGGCCTGGACCGGGCGTCCGTCCGCAACGTCGCCCGGGAGGCGGGCCTGTCGGCCGGCTCGCTACGGCACTACTTCGCCACCCAGCCCGAACTGCTGGCGTTCACCCTCCGGACGATCATCGAGCGGATCGAGCGGCGGATCGCCGCCGTCCCGTCCACGGACGCCGATCCCCGCGCCCGCGCCGCCCGCGTCCTGAACGAGCTCCTCCCGATGGACGCCGAACGCGCCGCCGAGAACCACGTCTGGCTCGCCTTCACCGCCCGCGCCCTAGTCGACCCCGACCTGCGCGCCCTGTGCGAAGAGGCCCACACGACCCTGCGCTCCGGCTGCCTGGCACTGGCCCGCTCCCTGGCCCCGGATTCGGACACCGAACTAGAAGCCGACCGCCTGCACGCCCTGATCGACGGCCTAGCCGTCCACGCCGCCCTACACCCCCAGACCACGACCCCGAAACGCATGCGCGCCGCAGTGCAGGCCCACCTCAACGACCTGCACACCCGAGCCACCCACCCGTCCACCTGACTCGGACCGAAGTCGCCGGTCAGTGGTCGTTGCGGCAGAAGCAGGAGGCGCGGATCTCGGTGTCGGCGCGGGATGCGGCCGAGTCCAGGCGGGCCTGGACGGATTCGGCCTCCTCGCACCTGCCGAGCCGGTGGAGGCACTCCGCGTAGCCGTGGAGGCTCCAGATGTTGTCCGGGTGACGGGCCGCCCGGTGCGCGGTGTCGGCCAGCCCCAGGTCGGCGCGGTACACCTCGGCGGCCTCTTCCACGTGGCCCTGCTCCAGCAGCAGCGCTCCCAAGGCGTGCCGGGACGGCTGCATCCAGCCCCAAGGCTCGTCGTAGGGAAGCCGGTCGTAGCGGGAGACCGCCGTCCGAAGGTGATCGAAGGCCTTTTGATGCCCGCCCCGGCGGTACTCGATCTCTCCCCTCAGCATCTCGGCGGCGATGCCGAGGATGTCGACGTACCGGTTGTTGAAGAAGCGGCGGGTCTCGGGGACGCGCGAGAACGCGTCGTCGAACAGGGCACGTTCGGCATCGGCCTCGGACAGCTCACCGAGGACGGCGTGGGCCACACCCTTCGCATAGTGGAGAGTCGCGGTCGTCACAAGGTAGAGATCGGGGTCGTCCGGGAGGGGCTCGTCGAGGATCTCCCGCCACCTGCCGAACCTCACGAGCACATGCGCCTTCATGGGGACGAACCCCTCCAGCCAGTCGGCCATCGGCGGCTCGGACCAGCGCAGCAGCTCCTCGGGAATGGCGCCGGCCATCTCGTTCGCGGCCTCCAGCGCCGGACGGTACCGGCCGAGGAACATCGCCGCGTAGATCTTGAAATGGAAATCGTGACAGCGCGAAAGGGTGTAGAAATTGAACGGGCCTGCCCGCTCCACGTATTTGCGGTCGACCTCGATGGCGCGTTCGTTGGCGTCCAGCGCCGCTTCGTAGTCGCCGAGCTGAACGTAGATGTGCGAGGGCATGTGCAGGAAGTGGCCCGCGTCGGTCGCGGCCTCGCCCAGGGCATCGGCCGATCGCCGGGCTCGTCCGGGGTCCGGCGACATTTCGAGGGCGTGGATGTGCAGATGCAGAATGCCCTGATGCGGTCGCTCACCGCGGCTTTCCGACCGCCGCAGCGAGCGTTCGAGCACCTCTATCACCTCGACGGTGTCGGCGCCTGACGCCGGTTCGCCGCTCTCCAGATCCCACAGCTGCCATGGCGTGCGGTTCATCATCGCCTCGGCGAAGAGGGCCGCGACATCGGGATCGTCCGGGAACTGCGCGTAGACATTCCGCATGGACGCGGCGTACGCGTCCTCCCAGGCTTTCCAGCCGGGCTGTAGCCGCGCCGACGGGTAGCGGCTCTGCAACGATCCGATCAGAGCGCTTTCGAGGGGCGTGACGGAGCCGGTCATCGTAAGCGCGGCCCCGATCGCCTCACGCGCGTTCGCGAGACTCTCCGCGGCCTCCTCCGCGGTGAAGTCGTCCCACGGCTTGTTGTAATAGGGCCCCAACGCGTAGGCGATCCCCCAGTGCGCCATGGCACAAGCGGGATCGTGCTCCACGGCCTTCTCAAAACACAGAAGCGCCTCTTCGTGGTTGAACGCATAGCGCCACACCAAGCCCCGGTCGAACCAGATCTGCGCCTCCGGCGAGACGGTCGTCACCGGAAACGTATGCGACCCGAGCTCAAAATAATCGTCCATTCGCCGAGTATAGAGACGCAGACCGCCCGCAACCACTAATGTGAACGGGAACGGTCAATGCGCGGTCAAGGGAGCGGCCCGTGGGTTTGTCCTATCCGATGAAGCCGTCCGGCTCTGATCGTCCGGAGGCGATGCGGGGCGGCCTTCCCGGCCCCCAGACCGCCTCCGTGCCGCTCCACCAGGCCGGTGAGATGCCGTTCGGCGGGAAGCCGCGCGAAGAGTGCTGGAGGGCCATCGGGCCCCAGAGCCGGGCCAGGATCAACGAGCTGACCGGCGACACCATCGAGTGGTACGCCTGCGAAGACCCGTCCAGCCCCCAAGGGAGGCCCTACGCCGTGGTCGTCGGCGACGAGGGCCTCGCCGTGGCCGAACCGCGAATCGACACCGATCACCGTCCGGTCTACGCGATCTCCGCCTTCCTCTTCGCCTCCGGGACGCTCCGCCATGTCCCGATCGACCACAGGCCGCCGCCCCACGCTGGGCCCGCCGGCTCTGGGATCGCCGCCCCCGCACCTCCCGATATCGGGCTTTCCGCGGAGGCGAAGGGGCTTCTCGGGAACCTTCCGCCGCGCGCGCAGGAACTTCTGCAGGCGCCCTTCACCGCTCAGCGACGACCACTGCGTCATGACTGGTGGTACCACGGTTCCGAGCACCGCCTGGACACCTTCGTCGTCTTCCTCGCCGGCGAGCGGGACGTGACGTTCGCGACCGGGACCAAGGACGTCCCCGTGGGCCACGACGACGCGTCCGCCCACTGGTCGCTCACCTGCTACCAGGCCACCGTGGAGCGGCGGATCGGCCGGTGACGGATTCGCCGGGCCTCCGTCCGCGACCGGTGGCTTGGTGGACGACGGTTCCCTTGACCTCAAGCAAGGTTGAGGATCGAGACTGGCCTCCTGGCGAGGAGGGGAACCGATATGCGAGTAATCGAAGTGAATGAGTTCGGCGGGCCCGAGGTCCTGGAGGTGCGCGAGGCCCCGGACCCCGTGGCCGGGCCCGGAGAGGTCGTGATCGCGTTGGCCGCCGCGGACACCATGTTCGTGGAGACCCGGATCCGCGCGGGCATGGCCAGGGAGTACTTCGACACGGCGCCGCCGTACGTGCCGGGCGGCGGCGGGGCAGGCGAGGTGGTCGGTGTCGGGCCTGGCGTCGGGTCGGACTGGATCGGGCGCCGCGTCGTCGCGTCCGTCGCAAACGGCGGCTACGCCGCACAGGTCGCGGTGCCCCTGGAGAACGTCCGTCCCGTACCGGACGGCCTGGGCCTCGACGAGGCGGCGGCGCTCGTGCACGACGGCGTGACCGCGCTTTGCGTGTTCGAGGGCACCGAGGTCAAGGCCGGGGACACCGTGTTGGTGGTGGGCGCGACCGGCGGGATGGGCGCCCTTCTCGTCCAGCTCGCGCACGCGCGGGGCGCGCGGGTCGTCGCGGCGGCGCGCGGCGCGCAGAAGCTGGAGCTGGCCCGCGAACTGGGCGCGGACTTCGTGCTCGACTACTCAAAGCCCGGTTGGACGGACGAGATCCTCGGAAAGGTGGACGTGGTCTTCGACGGCGTCGGCGACAAGATCGGGCTCGCCGCCTTCGCCGCCACGAAGGACGGCGGCACTTTCTCGGCCCACGGCTCCACCCTGGGCGGGTTCACCGCCGTCGATTCGCAGGAAGCCGAACGCAGGGGTATCGCCTTGCGCGGCATCCGGGATGTACAGATCGGCAAGAACGAACGGATGCGCCTCCTGGGCGGTGCCCTGGAGAAGGCCGCCGAGGGCGTAATGAGGCCCGTCATCGGCCAGACTTTCCCGCTGGAACGCGCTGCCGAAGCCCACGCGGCCATCGAGAATCGGACCGTCCTAGCCAAAACGCTGCTACTCCTCTAGGGCCGTGTTCTGGACGCGCTAACCTCTCCGCCATAACGGTGCTGTTGAGGCGGCTTCGCGGGCGATTCGACGGCGCTGCGGTAGCTACGGCGAGCCCCTTTGCCTCTCGTGGCCGATTTCGGCCATGAGGGGTGAGGGGCGTATTTCTTTGTTGGGCGGGGCAACATATCGATCTCGCAACGCCGCCGGGCCGCCGGTGTCATCGGATGCAAGCGTGAGTAATCTCAAGGCTCCGGAGTGGCAATGAGGGCGCGCGGTGAAATGATCGGCACTTACATATCCTTGACTTTTGGAATCGTGGGGGCGATTCCGGTCTGCGTCTCCGCCGCGTATTTGGTGACCCGCTGGCGGAAAGTCCGGCGTGTGCTGAGATTTCAGCCCAGCGGACGGGTGGATCTCGTACTGACGACGTCTCACCGGCAGCTGAAGTCGCAGGGCGGCAAGGTCGCGGTCGTCCGCCATCTGGCTCCCGAGGGCGACATCCTGGCGATCGCCGCGGCCGCTGCCGCGATCTCCAAGAACTACCGGTCCAAGAAGATCGTCACCCATGTCAGCGAGCGGGTGCGCGGGCCTCTCGACGACGATCTCATCATTCTCGGATCCCCGGTCAGCAACCGATATTGCGCCGACCTCCTGGACCGGCTTTCGCTCGTCCGGTCGCTCGACCTGGAGCTGGACATACCGAACGGCGATATCTCGATCAACCGGCCGGGCGGTTCGCGTTTCGAGGTGAACGGGTTCGACATCAGGAAGGGGAGCGATGGCCTCCCGCGCCGCGACCTGCTCTTCATCGCCACCGCGACGAACCCGTACAACGCCGATCGGCGGGCCGTCATCTGCGCCGGATTCACGACCTACGGAACAGGGGCCGCCGGGGAGATCCTGTTCACCCACATCCTGGGCGAGGCGGATTCGCGCTGCAGCGAACTCCGCCGGGTCATCGAATGCGACTCGTCATTTCTCATCATCGAGTGCGGCCTCGAATTCGGAAAGCTTATTCATTGGGAAGTCCTCTACCGGGTCGACAGTGATGAGGAGCCAGGGCACCAATGACACATGCTGCACTGATCGGCGACCCCGTCGAGCATAGCGTGGCACCGGTCCTGCACACCTATCTCGCGGGGCTCTCCGGCACGAGCTTTCAGTATCTGAAGATCCGCATCAGCCGCAAAGATCTCGGGCC
Organism: Actinomadura sp. KC06; assembly: GCF_004348735.1. GTDB lineage: Bacteria > Actinomycetota > Actinomycetes > Streptosporangiales > Streptosporangiaceae > Spirillospora. The sequence goes on along the minus strand of NZ_SMKT01000041.1, from coordinate 879 downwards.
TTCCGTCGCCGCTTTGCGGCTCCTCGGGTTCGCCGGGTGCAATGTCACTCTTCCCCACAAGGAGGATGTGGGCCGCCACATCGACCGGCTGGAGGAGCCCGCGCTGCGCTGCGGGGCGGTGAACACGATAGTTTTCACACCGAACGAGTCGGTCGGCACGAACACCGACTGGATCGGCATCGAGAAGTCTCTGGTCTTCTTCGGCCATCCCGAACGCGCGGCGGGAGCCCGGGCGGTCATCTTGGGGAGTGGCGGAGCCGCTCGGGCCGCGATTTATGCGTTGCAACAGCTTGGGTACACCAAGATCACCGTCCTCTACCTGGAGCCGCCGGACGCCAAGACGGCGCGGCTGCTCGGCCAGTCGGAACGACTCGGAATCGAAACGCGACCCTATGCCGACCTGGAACGGGCGGTCGAAGCCGGGGACCTCGTCTGCAATATGACGTCGGCAGGCATGGCCGGGATGAGTCGATCCCCCTTCGACCTGTCGCGCCTGGATGGGATAGACCTGGCGGGAAAGTACTTTATCGACGCGGTTTTCAATCCCGTGCGCACCCCGCTTCTCCAGTATTTCGAGCAGCGGGGCGCGGTCACGGTCGACGGGGTCTGGATGACGATATTCCAGGGAATCCCGGCATTCGAGTCGTGGAATTCGGTGAAGGTGCGAATATCGAAGGAGCAGCTTTACGAGCTGCACTCGGTGCTGGTGGGCGAAATAGATTCCCACAAGAAGTAACGGCCCGCTTCCGGTCCGCTACGGCCTCGTTCGGCTGGCCTGAACCGGCCGGGTTGGGAAGAGATCACGCCCTGCCTTGGTTGATCGCGTTGTCCGGGGTTCTGCAGGGCGCGGCGGGGGGTGGGGCTAGCTCCACCTCGGGG
>NZ_SMKT01000404.1 GCF_004348735.1 Actinomadura sp. KC06 | reverse complement strand
GCTCTCGACCGACCCGGGCCCTCCGCCCGGCCATCAGACCGGCCCCCGCACCCCCGAAACCCCGTCCACACCACGCCACGGCGGCCCGCCGCCACTCTTCGGCGGCAAGAGCTGACCGCTCAGCCGAGCCGCCGTCGCAGCCCCTGAGCCCGCCGGACGAGCGGCATCGGCATCGGCTCCTCGCGACCGGCGGCCTCGATCCGGTGCTCGACCGCCGCCAGTAGATCCGCGCCCAGCCCGATCCGGACCGCGGCCGCGTCCGCCCGCGCCTCCGACCACCCGCCGACCAGCCGCCCGGCCGACGCCGCCGCATACGCGGCCCCTGCGGGCAACACCACCACGATCGTGATCGCCGTCGCGGCGATGGCCACAAAGAACGCCAGAATGAACCCGATAGGCCGGTGCCACTCGACCGCCCGTTTCCACATGGAAACGACCAGGGACCACGGTGTGCGCAGCACCCACGTCAACGCACGGCTCGGCACCGTCACCTGCGCCCGCACGAACGCCGCCCCGGCCCGCAAGCCGACCGCATGCCCCAGCTCATGGGCAAGGACCGCCTCCAGCCGTCCAGGAGGCAACGACCGCGCCGCATGGGACGTGACGGCTACCGTCCGCCCGAACGGCGTGCACGCGTTCAACGTGTCCGACTCCGTAACGACCAGCACGTACGCATCGCCCCCGGCACGCCGCTGGACGTCCCGCCAAGGCTGCTCCAACCGACCACGTTCCTCCACGGTCGGCTCCCGATACCCGTACGCCCTCCGAGCGCCCAGAGTGGCGAGCAAAGAAACCGTCCACACCCCGACCGCCAAGCCCACACCCCAAACAGGCCAAACCAAGTGCAGCCCGACAGCAACGGAGGCAACAAGAGCGGCCTCCAAAGCCACGACCAGCCCGAAAGCCACCCCCACCCC
>NZ_SMKT01000403.1 GCF_004348735.1 Actinomadura sp. KC06 | reverse complement strand
CCCCGGCGACCCCGATCCCGGCGATCCCGGCGACCCCGATGATCCCGGCGGGGGCGGCGGCGGAGGCGGCGGCCGCCCAGGCGGCAACGGCTGAGGCGCCCCCACCGCCCAGCCACCCGGCCCAGCCCGCAACGGACCCGAACCGTTGCGATCGCGTCCGAAGGCAGGTTTCGAGCCTGCGAGAAACCTGATCGCGCAGCGAGCCGCCAGGCGAGCCGAAGCGATGCAGCGATCGCACGCGTTTCTCGACGATGGAGGGCGCCCAGCGCCCGAAGGAGGAGAGAAACGCAATAAGTTCAGCAGGCGTTTCCGATGCTGGTGGGGGTCTGGTTCATCACGGTGTCGAGCTGGGCGACGTCGCCGGTGCCGACGGCCGGGGCGGCGGCGCGCAGCTTGCCCGCCTCGGCCTTGAGCGCCTTCTTGAGGTCGTCGTCGCCGGTCTTCTTCGCCAGCGCGTCGAGGCGTCCGGCGAGCTGCTCCGTCGCCTGCCGCCAGCGCGCGGGCTCGGCCGCCGGGATGGTCCTCACCTGGGTGATGTACTGCTGGAACGCCTTCTTCGTGTCGGCGCACACCTGGCCGGTGTCGCCGCCCAGCGCCCCGCACCCGCCCAGCAGGCCGGACGCGCCGAGCATCGCCGCGCCCGCGGCCAGCGCCCGAGCCATCCCGTGTCGCATCGCATCCTCCCGGTTGATCCCCGTCCGGCCCCGCATATAATTCCGCATGAGGTCATGAGCGCCAGCGCCAAGCCCCGGCTTGCTGGCCGGCAACCCTTCGTCCGCGATGGGGTGCCCCGGGTGAAGACCTGGCCGGACGCAGCATCCGCGTTCCGGCAAGCGCGGATCCCGGCGGATTTCCGGGGTCCCTGACCCGGAAGGTCCCGCCATGCCGACGCTGCTCACCCGCTCCGCCCACTCCGCCTCCGCCC
>NZ_SMKT01000402.1 GCF_004348735.1 Actinomadura sp. KC06 | reverse complement strand
GGTCGGGCCGGGTGCTGTCCTGGATGGTAACGGGGGTGCCGCGCCCGGCGTGGTTGGACGGGCCTCCGGTGGAGGTATAGCCGCGCGTGCCCTCGGCGATGGCCCAACCCTCGTCGGTGAGCTGGGCCAGCACCTTGCGGCTGGTGCGGGCTGATACCTGCCAGTGCTCCTGGATCTGCTGGTTGGTGGGTAGCCGCGCGCCGCGCGGGTACTCGCCCCGGATGATCGCCTGAACGATGGCGTTACGGATGACGTCAAGCAGTTGTGGAGATCCTCCCGTCTGGCCCGATGTGGAGTTAAACGTTTCCTCGTGTCCCAATGTGGCCACCTCCACCACTTGTGAGCTGCGGGGTTGGTTTCGCGTGACACCCACCGTCACACCCTAGCGTGCCGAACTTGGTACGCACAGGTTTACCGTTCACACGACTTTGGCACACTCTTGATGACAAGGCGTACCAAGCTTGGTACATCAGGTGGAAGTTGCAGAGAGGGTGGCGGGCGTGCAGTTCAAGATCCCCACGGATGCGCTGCGGTTCCTGGTCGCGGATCGACCGGAACAGCGCAAGGAGTTCGAGTCGGGCGCGCTGCGTACCGACGATCAGGGGCGGCCGTTGTTCCAGGTGCGCCTTTTGGCGATGGACGGCGAGCAGTCCGCACCGATCAAGGTGGGCGTGGTCGGTGACCCGCAAGTGCCGCAGGGGACGTTCGTGGTCCCGGCGGGCCTGACGCTGAACGTGGTGGACCGCCGGGGCGACTCGGTCACGTGGTGGACCGCTGAGCGGCTCGATGCGGCGGCGGTGCCGGGCGGGCGCGGGCCGTCTGCGTCCGGTAAGGCGTCGGGAACCAGCGGTAAGGGCTCGGGCGAGTGAACGCGCCCGGCATGACAGGGGGCACCGAGCCGGGGTCTTACCCGGGGCCCTACTCGGGGCCTGCGGGCGGTGGGGGCG
>NZ_SMKT01000401.1 GCF_004348735.1 Actinomadura sp. KC06 | reverse complement strand
CCCCGGCCGACCCCGCCCCGGCCGAGGTGAGCGACGCCGAGCTGATCGCCAGGGTCCGCGCCGGTGACGTCGCCGCCTACGGGACCCTCTACGAACGGCACCTCGCCGCCGCCCGCGGCCTCGCCCGCCACCTGGCCGGACGCGACGGCGCCGACGACGCCGTCCAGGACGCGTTCACCAAGGTCCTCAAGGTCCTCAAGAGCGGCGGCGGGCCCGCCGCCGGGTTCCGCCCGTACCTGCTCACCGTCGTCCGCCGGACCGTCTACGACCGGCGGCGCGCCGAGCGGCGCGTCCAGCACACCGACACGATCGAGAGCTTCGACCCCGGCGTCCCGTTCGACGACCCCGCGGTCGAGGAGCTGGAGCGCTCGATGATCACCCGCGCGTTCCGGTCGCTGCCCGGACGCTGGCGGACGGTGCTCTGGCACACCGAGGTCGAACGCGCCAAGCCCGCCGAGATCGCGCCGCTGCTCGGCCTCACCGCCAACGGCGCCGCCGCGCTCGCCTACCGCGCCCGCGAGGGCCTCCGCCAGGCCTACCTGCAGATGCACCTGGACGGCGTCGCCGCCGAGGACGCGTGCCGTCCGGCCTTGGAGAAGCTCGGCCCGTACGTGCGCGGCGGGCTGGCCGAACGCGACACCCGCAAGGTGAAGCGGCATCTGAACGGCTGCAAGCGCTGCAAGGGCATCCACGCGGAGCTGGTGGACATCAACACGGCGCTGCGGGAGGTCCTCGGCCCGCTCGTTCTGGGCGCGGCGGCGTCCGGCTACCTCGCGTCCAAGGGCGGGATGCTCCTGTGGTTCCGGCGCCTGCCGAAGCGGCAGCAGCAGGCGATCGGCGGCGGAGTGGTCGCCGCGACGACGGTCGCCCTGGCGCTGACGCTGGTGTCCGGCGAGGAGCCGACCCGGCCCGTGCCCCCGCCGCGGGTCGCCGCGGAGCCCAGCGCCC
>NZ_SMKT01000400.1 GCF_004348735.1 Actinomadura sp. KC06 | reverse complement strand
GCCCGGCCCGCAGTACAGCTCGTCGCCGATCCCGGCGCCGTCCCCGCCTCCGCCGCCGCAGACGATGCAGCCGGAGAACCGCCCGCACGGCCCCTACACCGGCCCCCAGCAGATCTCGCCCGTCCCGGTGCAGCAGAGCACCCCGACGCTGGCGGACGCCGTCAAGGCCGCCCACCAGGAAGGCCAGGACTTCGGCGAGTCCGTCGCCAGGGACGCGCCCGCGCTGTGGCTGGAGGCCGTCCTCGCCCGCAAGCCGCGGATGCCGTCCGACCTGGAGGCCCGCCTCCTGCAGGGCTCCTCGCTCCCGATCGACTTCCTCCTGCACGACGAGGTGCGCCACGCCCTGCGCCGCGGATTCTGGGACGCGCTGGAACGTTCGCGCAGGTGAGCTGATACCTACGCCCCGGTTTTCACACGATCATCATCGATTCGCCCGCTTCGGTCGCGCGGCGGCGGGTAGCGTTGAAGCGTGACGCACGTGACGGAAGACGACCTCGACGACCTGGAGTTCGACACCCTGCGCACCGGCGATCACATCTCGGCGGCCCGCCGGCTGTCCGAGCTGGCCGAGTCGGTGTCCGGCGGGGTGTCACGCGCCAACGTGCTGCTGCGCGCCGGCGAGCAGTGGCAGCACGCGGGCGACCACGCCAAGGCCGCCGAGCTGTACCGCAGAGCCATGGACGACGGCGGCGAGACCTACGGCGACGCACGCGCCTATCTCGCCGACGCCCTCTTCGAACTGGGCCGCGCCGACGAGGCCCGCGAACTCGTCGAGCAGATCCGCGCCGATCGTCCGCGCGACCCCGAGGTCTACCGGACCGTGGCCGAGGTCCTCTACGCCCAGGGCGACGCGACCGGCGCCCACGAATGGGCCACCAGCGGAGCCGACGTCATCCTCGCGCTCCGCGACCGCGCCGTGGGCACCGGCATCGGTGGCGGCCCCGACGAACCCCCCGCCCCTGAGGCCGACAC
>NZ_SMKT01000399.1 GCF_004348735.1 Actinomadura sp. KC06 | reverse complement strand
CACCCCCACCCCCGGAACCCGGAGGCGACGCGCGTCCAGATAAGGACATGGGGCAGTGAAATCACCCTGGCGGTAGTTGGCGCGCAACTCGGGTACTCGCATCGTTGCGTCATGGCGCATTACTGCGACGTGGAAACCCAGAAGGGCGGAGGTTGCCGACGCCGGGTCAATGCCGCGACCTGCTACGACCACGTAAACGGACCGGTGCCCCCAAAGAGTGGCGGAAGCAACGGAACACCTGTTCGGTCACGCAATCCGGTTTGGACGGAAGCAGCTCCCATTGAGAACGCCTCCATCACACTTCCGGACGCGGTAACCGTCGTTCAGCGGCTCCCTACCCACTGGCGAGGCAAGATCGCGGAGCAGTCGGTCCGGCGGGTCGGACGAGAACAGTGGGGCGACTTCCTGCAAGAAAGAACCGCCGGCCTCTGCCGCCCTCTCGCCCGGACGGCCCGCGAGCTCCTCGCGATCAAGGCAAGGGTCGACCGGCTGCCAGGCGAGGCGGCTGCTGCCGCCGCACACCACCTCGGCGCGCCACCCGTCGTCCAGACGATGGCCGAACGGTTCGCATCCGGACTGGGCGCCACGACGACGATCGAACAGAACCTCGCCGCCACCGCCCACGCCGTCCGCGTCCTCGGCATCTTCGTCTGCGTCATCACAGACGCCGTCCCAACCTGCCAATGCCTCAAGGATCTCGTGGCGGACCACCTGCCCCGAGACGATTTCGAGACCAGTCTGTGGCACCTCACAAAGCCTCCCGCCCCGACCTAACGTCGGCGACGCGACATAGACGCCGCTGCTGTACCTGTTAGCAACCAGCCCCCTTCCATGATCGGAAGGGGGCTTTGATGTGGGAGCCGGCGAGGGGACTTGAACCCCTAACCTTCTGTTTACAAGACAGATGCTCTGCCAATTGAGCTACGCCGGCGGGCTCGTCCGCATCGTAGTCGACTTGGTGGGGGGCTTGTGCGGGGGTGTGTGG
>NZ_SMKT01000398.1 GCF_004348735.1 Actinomadura sp. KC06 | reverse complement strand
CCCCTCACCAGCCCGCCCAGACCAAGGAGCACTTCCCCGACCAGACCGCGCCGTGCCCAGGAGCTGCACCCCCAGGTCAGCCGCAGGCTCACCCCCAAACTCAACCCCCAGGTCAGCCGCCCGCTCACCCTCAAGCTCAACCGCCCGCCCAGCCCGAGCAGCGGCCCTCCACACAGACCGCGACTCGGCGCACTGCCCAGTCCCAGACTCACCAGGCCCAGCCAACCGAGCGCCACCTCGCTCGCCCCCAAGATCGTCAGGACGACCAGCCCGAGCGCCACCCGTCCCCGGCGCGGCACCCACCTCCGCACCCAACTCAGCCCGAGCCTGTGCAGCCCCATCCGAACGAGGAACCGCACGTCGCGCAGACCGCGCCTCATCGAGCCGCCCGACCTCAGACTCAACCAGCCGCCCAGACCCAGCACCAGCACGCCGCGTAGCGCCCACCTCCGCAGGCGGCTCAGTTCGAGCCACAGCAGAGCCACCGGACCGAGGGACGGCACGTCGCGGCGCGGACCGCGACTCAGCGCGCTGCGCAGCCTCATACTCAGGCCCAACCGAGCGAGCGCTACCTCGTGCGTCAGACCCCGATTTGGCAGGCCGCTCAGGCCGAGGGGCACTTCGCCGACCGGACCGCGCCTTGGCTGGTTGCTCAGAGCCGGAGTCAGCCTGTCGCTCGCCTCCAAGGTCGGCGGGACTGCCAGCTCGAGCAGCCGCACGCCGCGTAGTGCACGCCTCCGCACCAGGCTCAGCACGAGCCTGGGCAGATCCATCTGACCGGGGGACGGCGCGTTGCACAGACCGCGGCTCAGCGCGTCGCCCGGGCTCTGGCTCGGCCGACTGGCTAGACCGAGAAGTCGTGTGCTGCGCGGCACCTATCCCTGCGGACGGCTTGGGCCCGGGCTCACCATCCTCATCGAGTCGAGTGGCGAGCTGCTGATCAGGGCGGGGAGCCGGGCGGCGTCCGGACGGTGGTTCGGTAGGCCGTTCGGAACCAGCCTCAGCAGGCCGCTCGGGGAAGGGGGC
>NZ_SMKT01000040.1 GCF_004348735.1 Actinomadura sp. KC06 | reverse complement strand
GTCACGGGTGGCGGGGGAGTCCGGGGGGTCGGGCTCCCCCGTCGTGGCCCGCAAGAAACGCAGCATGGGCTAAGCCCGCTGCCACCCCGCTCGCCTCCGGGTGAACCGCTCCGGCCGTCCGGTGATCGCGCCCCACCGGACGCATCGGACGCCGTTCACCCGGAGGCGTTTTTATGAGTACTGGGTGCGCAATGAGAAATGGATCGGTCCAGCATTTGTGCGACCGTTCCGTACGTCAGGTCGTAATCAACCCGTGATGGACGAAACTTTTAGCCCATGTAACACTGGGACCCCGCCGCTGCCACGGCGGGGTCCTTGTCCGCCCTCTGTGAGGAGAGGAGCCATGGAAGATCATTTCATGTTCCCGGCCTTCGAGCGACTGCACGGCACGCTCGGGTCGGTGCTGTCCGTGCTGGTCGCCGCGCTGCTGATGTGCGTGATCGTCCTGTTGCGGGAGCAGTGGCGGCTCGTCCGCCGCCGGACGTGCGGGTGCGGATGCGGCAGCCCGCTCCGCCGCTGCGAGACCGCGTTCACCGCTCGCCGCGCGCCGGTGCACCGCCTTGCCGGCAGCGGCGTCATCGCCCGTGGGAGCCGCGGGCGTCACCGGGGAGGCCGTCGTGGAGGAGGCCGTCGTGGAGGAGGCCGTCGTGGAGGAGATCGACCGGTGCCAGGGACCGCAGCCGCGGTGCTCGCAGATCCCCACGCTGGAGGTGATGCTGGGCCGTCTGGCGGACCGGCAGCCGCTACCGCCCCTGAGGGTGTGCTCACAGTGTGGAGCCTGCATCCTGACCGTCCACGGGGTGTGGCCGGAGGGGGCGCCGAGCCCGTACCGGGTGGTGCGGATCCGGCTGCTGCACCAGCCCGCGGTCCGCACGCCGAGAGCGCCGTCCTCACCGCCGCGGGCGCCGGTCCCTGAGCCGGCCGCCGGGCGACCGTGACCGAGCCGGGACGTCTACGGGGGCGTCCCGGCCCGGCCGGACCCCTGGCCGGGGCGCCCTGCCGGACGGCGGCGACGTCCTCGACGGTGGCGGTGTCGCGGACGATGGCACCGTCCCAGGCGGACGCGCCGTGCCGGACGAGGGGACCGCGCCGGAAGGTGCGGGCGGGAGCGGAAGCGGTGGTGGTTCCGGGCGACGGGATCGCGCCGATCGGTGGCGGGGTGGTAGGCGGTGGCGGGGTGCTGGACGGTGGGGCGGTGCTGGACGGTGGGGCCGTGGCGGGTGATCGTGCCCGGACGGTCGGAGCCGTGCGGCGGGCCGCGGGGCCCGTCAATTGAGCGGGACCGTCCAGCAGCGCCAGCCGGCGAGCTCACCGTCCACGACGTAGGAGGGCGGGGGGAGGTGCGTCACTCCGAAGGAGTCGAGCGTCGCGTCCAGCCAGGCGTCGTCGTGCTCGGTCGTCTCGCCGGGCCGGTCGTAGGCGATGAGAGTCCGGTCCGCGACGAAGACGAGCGCACCTCCATCGGGCGCCACCAGGTTTGTGTCGGCAATTACCTCAGTACTGACCAATGACCTGATATCACTCACGTAGCCGAGCCTCTCAAACCCCGTTACCCCCTTACAGTTCCTCCCCACCCAGGAGTTGAGGCCGAACGGAGGCCGCGAGGCTGTCAGGCATCCGGTAGAAGTGTCTCGGCCGCCTAGTCGCTGACAACCTTCTGCTGCTGCCGCGCCGCGTAGGAGGATTTCGGTTCGGAGATCCGCTCGTAGAGCGGATCGGCCGCCGCCTCGTCCGGTGTGCGGGTATCGCGGTACAGCCCGTGATGGGGATCGTATCTGATGATCTGATTGTCGTTCCGAATGTTGCGCACGGCGGTCACGTACATTTCCCGCACCGATGCGGCGAGATTGTCGAGACCCAGTGCGCGCACCCGGGCGTGGTATTCGAGGAGGCGGTAAAGGCTCTGGTTGCGTTCGTGGCGCGGCAGGTCAGGCCATGCCTCGAACTCGCGGTCGGCGCGGACGCGCCGCGCTCCGACCGTGACCCCGTACTGCTCCTGAAGGCGCTCGCGATTACGCTGCACCCACACGCGGACGTAGCTTTCGGTCACCTCTTCGTCTGCCAGAACGCTCAGCCGGTGAGCGTAGCCCCGCCAAGGCAGTTCCTTTCCATGCTCGCGCCAGAGGCTCAAAAAATCCTCATCGCGAATAAGGCCCATGTTCAGTCTCTCCGTTACTCACTCCCCGGCTGCCAAGTGTAGGGGGAGCGGATGCCGAAGACCACCTCGCGCGCCAGTGGATGATTACCGGCCGTGACATTGTGCGGGTCAGCGCGCTACAGGTGATCTTGTAGCGAGGGCTAACCCGGGCGTGGCGGTCCGTAAGGGCGGTGCCGGGAATGAGAATTTCAGCGGGCCATTGGAGCGATCCGGCCTATGCGCCGGCCGGCGGGAGCCACTCGTCGGCGATCGCGACCGTCAGCTGCTCCAGCAGCGGCCCGGCCCGGCGGACGCGGCGCTCCGGGTCGGGCTCGATGTCGGCCAGCGCGTACGCGCCCTGGATCCGCGCCTTGCGGAGCTGCTCGCCGGTGAGGCCGCGCTTGCCGGCCACGGCGACGACGGGCGCGCCCGCGCGGGCGGCGGCGCGGGCCACGCCGATGGGCGCGGCGCCGCGCAGCGACCGGGTGTCGAGCGAGCCCTCCCCGGTGACGACCAGCCGCGCGCCGCGCGCCTTCTCGGCGAGGCCGAGCAGGTCGAGCATGAGGGACGCGCCCGGCTCGATCGTGGCGCCGAGGAAGGTGAGCGCGGCGAACGCGACGCCGCCCGCCGTCCCGGCGCCGGGCAGGTCGCGGGCGGCCTTCCGGGACGCCGCCTCTGCCAGGTCGGCCCAGCGGCGCAGCCCGGCGTCCAGCAGCCGGACCTCGTCGCGGGTCGCGCCGCGCCGCGGGCCGTCCACGGCGGCGGCGCCGGTGCGGCCGAGCAGCGGCCCCGCCGAGTCCCCGGCCACCACCACCTCGATGCCCGACATGTCGGGCAGGCCGCGCAGGTCGAGGGCGTGCAGGGAGCGCAGCGCCGCGCCGCCGGGCGGCAGGTCCTTGCCGAGCGCGTCGAGCAGCCGCCCGCCGAGCCCCTGCACGAGGCCCGCGCCGCCGTCGGTGCAGGCGCCGCCGCCGAGCCCGAGGACGATCCGGCGCGCCCCGAGCCGCACCGCGTGCCCGAGCAGCTGCCCCGTCCCGAGGCTGGACGCGACGAGCGGGCGCGGCTTGCCGCCCGGCAGCCGCCGCAGCCCGGACGCCTCGGCGAGCTCCACCACGGCGCTGCGGCCGTTCACCGCCAGCCGCGCGGTCACGGGACGGCACGTCGGCCCGCACACTTCGACCTCGACCCGCCGCCATCCGGCCGCCACCGCCGCCTCGACGGTGCCCTCCCCGCCGTCGGCGACCGGCAGCTCGACCAGCGGGACGCCGGGCCGGGCGCGGCGCAGCCCGGCCGCGAGGTGCCGGGCCGCCTGCGCCGCGGTGAGCGCCCCCGCGAACCTGCCGGGCGCCAGCAGCACATGACCTGGCGGAGACAGGTGCGGGGGAGAGTCCGCGGACACCACAGGCACGCCTTTCACGCCGGGGGGTAAGGCCCTACCTTCTGCTTACGCCATGACGGCACTATTTGACACCCGCAAGCGCGTCCGGGACTTCCAAATGAACGGAGAGTGCCCAGAAAGGACCTTGTGAAGACGTGCCGGACGGCGGCTAGCGCACGTCCAGCCACTGCTCGATCGGCTCGATCGCGAAGAAGACGAGGAACAGCAGCACCACCGGCCACAGCCACACCGAGACCTCGCGCCACCTGCCCCTGGCCAGCTTGATCAACGCGAAGCTCACCATCCCGCCGCCGATCCCGATCGTGATCGAGTAGGTGAACGGCATCAGCACGATGGTGAGGAACGCCGGGATCGCGATGTCGAGGTCGTCCCAGGCGACCTTGGCGACCTGCGTCATCATCAGCGCGCCGACGACGACCAGCGCGGGCGCCGCGGCCTGCGCCGGGACGGTCGCGGCGAGCGGGGTGAGGAACAGCGTCACCGCGAACAGCGCGCCCGTGGCCATGTTGGCGAGGCCCGTCCGGGCGCCCTCCCCGACGCCGGCGGCCGACTCGACGAACACGGTGTTGGCGGACGAGCTGGTCACGCCGCCGAACGCGGCGGACAGGCCGTCCACCGACAGGATCCGGCCGAGCCGCGGCACCTCGCCCTTCGGGCTCACGAGGCCGGCCTCGTCGCTGATGCCGAGGATCGTGCCCATCGCGTCGAAGAACCCCGACAGCACCAGCGTGAACAGCACGACCAGCGCGGTGATCACGCCCGCCTCCGCGAACCCGCCGAACAGGTCGATCTCCCCGAACAGCCCGAAGTCGGGCGTCGCGAACAGCTTGTCGGGCATGTTCGGGGTCACCACGCCCCAGCCGCCCTCCTTGATCGACGCGTTCTCCTGGATGACGACGGCCGCGACCGTCCCGGCGACGATGCTGACCAGGATCGCGCCCGGCAGCCGCCGCACGTACAGGACGATCATCAGCAGCAGGGTGAGTGCGAACACCAGCGACGGCCACGTCGACAGGTGGCCGCCGGTGCCGAGCGACAGCGGCGGGCTCATGTCGCTGGACGAGACGAACCCCGCGTCGTAGAACCCGACCAGCGCGATGAACGCGCCGATGCCGACCGCGATGGCGTGCTTGAGCGCCAGCGGGATCGAGTTCATGATCCGCTCGCGGATCCCGGTGAGCGCCAGCACCACGATGACCGCGCCCTCGATCACCACCAGGCCCATCGCCTGCGGCCACGTCATCACCGGCGCCGCCTGGAACGCCACGACCGCGTTGATGCCGAGCCCGGCGGCGAGCGCCAGCGGCGCGTTCCCGACCAGGCCCATGATCACCGTGGCGATCGCCGCGGAGAGGGCCGTCATCGTCGTCAGCTGCGGGATCGACAGCGTCGCCCCGGTGACGTCCTTCGCCCCGCCGAGGATGATCGGGTTCAGCAGGATGATGTACGCCATCGCGAAGAACGTGGTGACGCCGCCGCGCAGCTCGCGCGCCACGGTCGTCCGGCGCCCGGAGAGATCGAAGAGCCGTTCCAGCGGTCCGCCCCCGCCCGCCGGCGGTGATTCGTCGGTCCTGGCGGCGTCGGTGTCGGGCATGCGCGCGCTCCGCTTTCCACAGCGTGATCTCGAAATGGCGTGCACAGGGTAGCCGGTATAGCCTGCGCTGGTGCGGAACACGCTCCGGTACCGAATCAGCGGAATCGCAGCCCCGACCGGCCGTGATCTGGGCACACTTGTGGAGCGAGTCGACTTCATCCTCGTCCTGCGCGCGGCGCAGCCGGCGAGCTTCCCGTAGGCGGTGGTCACACGATGGATCGGGAGACACTGGGGCAGCGCATCCGCGCCCTGCGGATCCGGCAGGGCGTGAGCCAGGCGCAGCTCGCCTTCCCCGAGCTGTCCGACAGCTACATCTCGCTGATCGAGAGCGACAAGCGGGTGCCGGCCCCGAGCGTGGTGGAGCTGCTCGCGGCGAAGCTGAACTGCTCGGCGACCTACCTGGTCAGCGGCGTCAGCGAGGACGTCGTCGACGAGCTGCGCGTCACGCTCGACTACGCCGAGATCGCGCTGAGCAACGGCGCGGCCGTCGAGGCGCGGGCCCGGTTCGCCGAGGTGCTCGCCAGCGCCGACGCCGTGGCCCTGCCCGAGATGCTGCACCAGGCGCGGTGGGGCCACGCGCTCGCGCTGGAGGCCGCGGGCGAGCTGGAGGAGGCCATCGCGCAGCTCACGGAGCTGACCGAGGAGGCGTCCGCCGAGGCCGACCTCGACCACTGGGCGAAGGTCCACGTCGCGCTGAGCCGCTGCCTGCGCGAGCGGGGCGACACCAGCGCGGGCGTCCAGGCCGCCGAGAACGCGCTGCGGCACCTCATCGCGACCGGCGCCGACTCCACCGACGCCGCCGTCCACCTCGGGGCGGCGCTGCTCGCGGCGTTCATCGAGCGCGGCGACCTCGTCCGGGCACGGCAGCTCGCCGCGCAGCTCGTCGAGCGCGCCGAGCGCATCGCCAGCCCCCGCGCCCGGATGGTCGCCTACTGGGAGGCCGCGTACGTCGCCGAGATCCGCGGCGAGTACGAGGACGGCGTCACCCTCGCCGAGCGGGCCCTGATGCTCGCCGGCGACGGCGAGGACCCGCGCAACCTCAACCGGCTCCGCGTCATCTACGCGGGTCTCCTGCTGCGCGCCCGGCCCGACCAGGCCGCCCGCGCCCGCGAGCTGCTCGCTCGCGTCCGCGGCGAGATCAACGCCAGCTCGTCCGGGGAGATCGACGTCGCCTGGTGCCTGACCGAGCTGGCCCGCGCGGAGACGGCGCTCGGCCGTCCCGCCGAGGCGGTGCGGCTCGCGGAAGAGGCCCTTGACCTGCTCGGCGACGCGCCGCGCCGCGCCACCGCGGGGGCGCTGACGGTGCTCGGCGAGGCGTCGGTGCGGCTCGGCCGCCGCGACCGCGCGGTGGAGGTGCTGACCCGCGCCGCGACCTGCCTGGAAGAGATGGAGTCCTCCCGGGAGGCCGCGCAGGCGTGGTTCGACCTGGCCGAGGTCCTCGCCGAGACGGGGACGGCGGAGGAGCCGCGCATGGCCGCCTACCGCCGCGCCCTCACGTGCGTCGGGGTGTAGCCCGGAACGCCCGATAACCCGGGACGGGCCGGTGCCGGGGGCTCAGTAGGGTAGAGACGCCCCGTCGACCCCGCACAGAACCCGGCCTCCCATGAGCACCCAAGGATCACCGGACGTCAAGCCGGACGTGAGCAGGGCCGCCCTGGGCGTCGTGCGCGCAGCCGTGATCGCGGCGGTCGCGTGCGGCGCCGTCCTGGTGGGCGGGCTCGTCCTCGGCGGTTCCGTCACCGAGAAGGTCATCCCCGGCCTCGGGGACGCCGGCGTCCTCACCCGGTGGGGGCTGCCCGCGTCCCGGGCGGCGATGGACCTGCTGTCCGCGCTGACCGTCGGCGCGCTGATCGCCGCCGCAGCCCTCCTGCCCATCGAGGCAGGACGCCCCGGTGAAGGCGCCAAGGAAGGCGGACGCGGCCCGGGACGGCTGTCCAAGGACGCGATCACCTACCTGCGCGCCGCGTCCTGGCTCGCCGCCGTCTGGGCCGCGGCCGCGGCGGCCACCCTGGTGTTCACGGTCGCGGACGTCCTCGGCCAGCCGGTCGGGCAGGTCGTCACCGGCAGCGAGCTGAGCAGCTACGTCGGCTCCCTGCCGCAGGGCACCGCGCTGATGATCGTGGTGCTGCTGGCCGTCGTCGTGGCTCTTTTGGCCCGCACCACCACGACGCCCGCCGCCGCGTTCGGGCTGCTCGCGCTGGCCGGGATCGCGCTGCTGCCCGCGCCGCTGACCGGGCATTCGGCGTCCGCCGCCAACCACACCGTCGCGACGACCGGCGTCGCGCTGCACGTCGCCGCGGTCGCGCCGTGGGTCGGCGGCCTCGCCGTCGTCGGCGTCCACGCCCTGCTCCGCCGCGACCGGCTGCCCGTCATGGCCGACCGGTTCAGCCGCATGGCCCTGTGGTGCTACATCGTCGTCGGCGCCAGCGGCCTGGTGAACGTGATCGCCCGGCTGCCCGACCCGGTCGAGCTGGTCGAGACGGACTACGGACGGCTCGCCCTCGGCAAGATCGCCCTGTTCGGCGCGCTGGGCTGGTTCGGCAGGTGGCACCGCAACCGGACCCTCCCGGCCCTGGAGGCGGGCAGGCCGTGGTCGTTCGCGCGGCTCGCGTCCGTCGAGGCCGCCGTGATGGGCGCCGCGGTGGGCCTCGCCGTCGCGCTGGCCCGTACCGCGCCGCCCGCGCCGGCCGAGCCGGAGTCCGCGGTCAAGGCGCTGCTCGGCTACGAGATGCCGCCGCAGGTGACCCCGGCGCGGCTGGCGACCCTGTGGCAGCTCGACCTGCTCTTCGTCGTCCTGGTCGTCGCCCTCGGCGGCCTCTACCTCGCCGCGGTCGTCCGGCTGCGGCGGCGCGGCGACTCCTGGCCGCTGGGACGCACCGCGGCCTGGCTCATCGGGCTGGCGACGATGGTCGCCGTCACCCAGACCGGCGTCGCCAAGTACGCGCCGATCCTGTTCAGCGTGCACATGGCGCAGCACATGGTGCTGAACATGCTGACGCCGATCTTCCTGGTCCTCGGCGCGCCGGTGACGCTGGCGCTGCGCGCCCTCAAGCCCGCGCGCGTCCGCGGCGACCGGGGCCCGCGCGAGTGGCTGACCGCGATGCTGCACAGCCGGTACGTCGCGGTCATCGCGCATCCGGCGGTGGCGACGTTCATCTTCGTCGTGAGCACGTTCGCGCTGTACTTCACGCCGCTGTTCGAGGCGGCGATGCGCAACCATCTCGGGCACATGGCGATGTCGCTGCACTTCCTGGCGGCCGGGAGCCTGTTCTTCTGGGTGCTGCTCGGCGTCGACCCGGCGCCGAAGAAGCTGCCCTACCCGGGACGGCTCCTGCTGCTGTTCGTCACGATGCCGTTCCACGCGTTCTTCGGCATCGCGCTGATGAATCTGAGCCAGGCGCTGGCGCGGGGCTGGTACGCGTCCGTCGACCCGCCGTGGGGGACGACGATCCTGAAGGACCAGCACACCGGCGGCGGTATCGCGTGGGGCTTCGGCGAGGTGCCGACGTTCATCGTCCTGATCGTCCTGGCGTTCCAGTGGTACTTCCACGACCAGCGCCAGGCCCGGCGGATGGACCGCAAGGCCGACCGCGCGGCGGCCCCCGGCGGACGGGCCGAGGACGACGAGCTCGCCGCCTACAACGCCCGCCTCGCCAAGCTCGCCGAACGCGACAAGCCCGAGTGACCTCCCCTTTCCCTCTCGCGGGGGAGTGGGCACGGGGTGCCGGTCTGCCAGGATCGATGGTGTGATGCGCGTCCTCCGGCCGCTGATCGAGCGGACGACCTGGCTGCGCTGGTCCCATCTCGTCGTGGGCGGCGCGCTCCTGATGCCGTACTGGTTCCTCGCGATCAGCCTCATCCCGCTGCTGCCGATCGGCGACGAGGCCGTCAAGTTCGTGGGGATGCTGCTGTTCATGCCGGCGGCGGCGACGTTCGTCACGGGGCTGGTCCCGACGGTGCGGCTGCTGGAGGGCTCGCTCGCCAAGGAGCTGCTCAAGGGCCCGGCCGCGTCGATCGTGCCCGGGTCGGCGCGCTCGTGGGAGAGCCGGGCGCGGGCCGGGGCGTGGTTCGCGGTCCATCTGGGCGTCGGGGTCGTCGTGAGCGGGCTGAGCCTTTCGGTGCCGCCGTTCGCGGTCGTGCTGATCCTCGCGCCGCTGGTGAGCTGGGACGTCGAGTTCCTCGACGCCTGGGGGTGGCAGGACGGCTGGAACCAGTGGCTCACGCCGCTCGCGGGGTTCGCGTCGCTGGCCGCGCTGCTCGCGCTGATCGTCGGCGTGGGGGAGCTGCTGTCGCGGCTGGCGCCGTGGTTCCTCGGCCCGTCGGCCGCGGAGAAGCTCGCCGACATGGAGGCCAGGGCCGTCAAGCTCGCCGAGCGGAACCGGCTGGCCAGGGAGCTGCACGACTCGGTCGGCCACGCGCTCAGCGTGGTGACGCTGCAGGCCGCCGCGGCGGGACGGGTACTGGACGCCGACCCGGCGTTCGCCCGGGAGGCGCTCGGCGCGATCGAGGACTCGGCCCGCGCCGCGCTGGAGGACCTCGACCATGTGCTCGGGCTGCTGCGGGAGGACGCGTCCAGGCCCGCCGCCGCCCCGCAGGCCACGCTGAAGGACCTCGGGCGGCTGCTGGAGCAGACGCGGATCGCCGGGGTGAAGCTCGACGCGGAGATCGGCGACGAGGTGGAGCACGTCCCGGCGGCGGTGTCGCGGGAGGCGTACCGGATCGTCCAGGAGGGGCTCACGAACGCGCTGCGGCACGCCGGGAAGGTCCCGGTGCGGCTGCGGCTCGGGGTGGAGCGCGAACGGCTGGAGATGGAGATGACCAATCCGCTGGACACGGCGGCCGGCGCCGGCGCCGACCACGGCGGCGGACGCGGCCTCGGCGGCGTCCGCGAGCGCGTCACGGTCCTGCGCGGCGAGATGACCGCGGGGCCGGACGGTGACCGCTGGCGCTTCCACGTGTCCCTGCCGCTAAGGTCCGGGTCATGACGGGGGACGGGAACATGACGATCAAGGTTCTGCTGGTCGACGACGAGCGGCTGATCAGGGCGGGTCTCGCGGCCATCATCGAGGCCGAGGACGACCTGACCGTGGTGGGGGAGGCCGCGGACGGCGCGGAGGTGCCGGACGCGGTGAAGCGGCTGCGTCCCGACGTGATCCTCATGGACGTGCGGATGCCGCGCCTCGACGGCATCCAGGCGACCCGCCGCATCCTGGAGACGGTCCCGGAGCCGCCGCGGATCATCGTCGTCACGACGTTCGAGAACGACGAGTACGTGTACGACGCGCTGAAGGCCGGCGCGAACGGCTTCCTGCTCAAGCGGACGCGTCCGGAGGAGATCCTGCAGGCCGTCCGGATGGTGGCGCACGGCGACAGCCTGCTGTTCCCGGCCGCGATCCGGGAGCTGGCGGCGCGGCACGCGCCGTCCGGGGGCGGGGCGGACGCGGCGCGCTGGCACGGGCAGCTCACCGAGCGGGAGGCCGACGTCCTGCGGCTCATGGCCAAGGGACGCTCGAACGCGGAGATCGCCGAGGACCTGTTCGTGAGCCCGCAGACGGTGAAGACGCACGTCGGGAACATCCTCGCGAAGCTGCAGGCCCGCGACCGCACGCAGGCGGTGATCCTCGCCTACGAGACGTCCTTCATCAGGCCCGGCTGACTTTCGGCCCGGCGCTTACGCCTGATTTACCTGCCGGTAGCTAGAAAGAGCAGAAGGGAAGAAGTCCGACGAATCGGGGGATCATGGACGCCGTCACGCTGGCCGAACTCCGCAAGCCGAGGGCCTATCCGGCGGTGTCGGTGCTGATGCCGACGCACCGGTCCGTCCCGGCCAACCGGCAGGACCCCATCCGGCTGCGCAACCTGCTGGCCGAGGTGCGGCGGCGGCTGCACGACGACCCGCGGGTGGCGCCCGACGCCGCCGACCACGTGCTCCGCGGCCTGGAACGCGCCGCCGGGGAGGTCGATCTGCGGCACGCCTCCGACGGGCTGGTGCTGTTCGCCGCGCCCGGCGGCGAGCACCACGCGTTCACGATCGCGCAGAACGTGGACGAGCGCGTCGTCGTCGACAGCGGCTTCGCGACCCGCGACCTCGTCGCCGACTTCACACGCACCCCGCGCTACTGGCTGCTGTCGCTGTCGGACCACCGGACGCGCCTCTGGGACGGCCACGGCGAGGAGCTCACCGAGCGCACCGGCGGCGGCTTCCCCGTCGAGCCGGAGCCGATCGACGAGGCGGGCTCCGGGCGCCAGTCGCGCCGCGCGGCGCAGGGCGGCGACGGTGAGCGGCACAAGCAGATCATGCGGGACGTCGTCGGCGCCCTGGACCGGGTCCTGGCCCGCGACCGCCGCCCGCTGATCGTCGCGGGCGTCACCCGCCACCAGGCGTTCTTCGACGAGGTCGCGGGCCCGCACATCACCGTGGCGGGACGCGTCGACGGCAGCTTCGACGGCGCCTCGCCCAGCGCGCTCGCCGAGGCCGCCCGTCCCGCGCTCGCCGCCTACGAGGACCTCCGCGAGGTCGGCGTGCTGTCCGAGCTGGAGGCGGCGCGCAGCATCCAGCGCTACGCGGGCGGCCTCTGCGAGGTCGCGCGGCTGGTCGAGGAGGGACGCGGCGAGCACCTCGTCGTCGAGCGCGGCTACTACGCGCCCGCCGTGAAGACCGAAGACGAGCTGATCCCGGTGGACGGCATGCCCGGCGTCCTCAAGGGCGCGGACGTCGTCGACGACGCCGTGGACGACGTGATCGAGACGACGCTGGAGTACGGCGGCGAGGTCACCTTCGTCTCGGACGGCTTCCTGGTCGACCACGACCGCATCGCGCTCGTCACGCGCTACTGAGGAGCCGCGCCGCAGGACGGGGCGTGCCAGCTGACCCAGCCGATCGACCAGGACCGTCCCGCGTGCGGCCGCCATCCCGCCGGGTGGGCGGGCCAGGACGCCTCCGGGGCGGTCCCGTCCGGCAGGGGCACGACGACCGTGCACACGCCGGGTGCGGGGCGGCGGCCGTCCCGGATGTCGATGCGGCCGATGCGCGTCCACCACACGGGGTGCAGGAGGCTGGTCCTGACCGCCCAGTGGAGGGACGCGTCCGCGGCGACCCCGCCCGCCGCCGGCCCCGGAAACGGCGACGGCGGGCGGACCCGCTGCGGGGACGGCCCCATCGCGAACGTCAGCGCCGCGAGGTTGATCCCCGCCAGGGCGGCGGCCGTCACGATCGCGCCGGGGCGTCCGCGCAGCCGTGACAGCGCCAGGAACCCGCACAGCAAGGCGCCCGCCATGAGCGTCACCGCGGGCAGGTGCAGTGCGCTGCGGTCGCCGGTCAGGAACGTGGTCTCGGGGAAGTCGAACGCGATGAAGGTGTGCGTGCGGAGCCGTCCGCCCGCGTAGGCGGACACCCAGAGCGCGGCCGTCCCCAGCACGAGCAGGGACGCCGCCGCGAGCCGGATCGCCGTCCGCGGCGCGGAGCGCACCAGGGCCGCCACGCCGATCAGCGTGTAGACGAGGGCCAGGCACGACAGGTAGCGGCCGTAGGCGAAGTTCCCGACGCGATGCTCGTCCGGGAGCGCGGCCGAGGAGGCGTAGGCGATCGCGAGGGTCGCGGCGAGCAGCGTCGCCGCCATGATCCGGTCCGGGCCCGGCGCCCGGCGGCGGACCAGGACCGCCGTGACGGCGGCGAGCCCTGCCCCGGCCAAGCCCCACGTGGACACGACCAGGTACCAGAGCTGCCCGGCGGCGCCCGACAGAGCCCATTCCTGGCCCGCGATCGTGGTGATCCTCAACTCCAGCGACGCGGCGAGATCCCGCGCGCCGCCCGGATACAGCTCGCCTTGGACGCGCGCGTTCAGCAGGACCCCGGCCGCGTATCCGGCGAGCGCGACCGTGCCTCCGGCGAGCGCCGCCGTACCCCTGGCGAGCGCGGCCCGGTCCCTCGGGCGGTGCGTGACCGCCCCGCCGACGAGCACGAGCACGTGGACGACCAGGAACACCATCCCGCGCGTGTGGACCATCGCCGCATAGGACGCGACCACGCTCGCCGCGACCGCGTCGAAGGCCCGCCCGTCCCGGACGAACCGGTCGAGCGCCAGCAGCCAGGCCAGGGCCAGCGCGGGCAGGACGGCGTCCGCGAGCGCGAACGCGCCGAAGAACGTCGTGGCGGGCAGCAGCGCCGCCGCGAACGCCACGGGCAGCGCGCGCGACCGGGCGAGGCCCAGCCGCCGCGCCGCCGCGTACCCGAGCGGGAACAGCGCCGCGCCGACCACCGCGTTGATCACCATGACGAGCGTGTAGACGGTCGCCGGGTCGTGCGACACCCAGTACACCGGGGCGAGCAGCAGCGGATATCCGCCCTGGTACAGGGTGTTCCCGGACATGTCGCCACCCGCGGACCCGGCCAGCCACCGGGCCGCCACCAGGTAGCCGGTCTCATCCGGGTTGGCCGCCGGGGCCGTCCGCGCCCGCGCGAACCACAGGCGCACGATCACCTGTGCCGCCATGCCCGCCGCCAGCAGCCACGGCGGGACGGCGGGTCGGCGGGCGGGACGCGGGTCCGGCGGGGCCGGCGGATCGTCACGGCGGGGCGGCGCGGTCGCGAGCGTCATGGCGCCCACGCTCCGCGCCGACTGTCATGATCTTGTGCGGACGATGTCCGGATCTCGTGACATAACCGGATCTCTGATCATTCGTGCCCGATACTGGCGGGGTGGCGAGCATTCTCTTCGTCGAGGACGATCCCGCCGCCCGGGCCGCCCTGGAGCTGGCGCTCACCCGCCAGGGGCACGGGGTGACGTCCCGGGCCACCGGCGAGGACGGGCTGGACGCGCTGCGCGCCCGGCGCCCCGAGATCGCGATCCTGGACGTCATGCTGCCCGGCATCGACGGCATCGAGGTGTGCCGCCGGATCCGCCGCGAGGACCCGCTGCCGGTCATCCTGCTGACCGCGCGCGGCGACGACCTCGACGTCGTCCTCGGCCTGGAGGCGGGCGCCGACGACTACGTGGTCAAACCCGTCGAGCCGCGCGTGCTGGACGCCCGCATCCGCGCCGTCCTGCGCCGCGCCGACCACACCCGCGTCGACCGGTCCGTCTACGGCGACCTCGTCATCGACCGGGCCTCGCTGAAGGTCACCAAGGCCGGGACCGACCTGCGCCTCACCCCGACCGAGCTGCGGCTCCTGCTGGAGCTGACCCGGCGGCCGGGCCAGGCCCTCACCCGCCAGCACCTGCTGTCCGAGGTGTGGGAGCACACGTATCCCGGCGACTCGCGGCTCGTGGACGCGTGCGTGCAGCGCGTCCGCGCGAAGATCGAGGACGAGCCCGCCGAGCCGCGCCTGATCGAGACCGTCCGGGGCTTCGGCTACCGGTTCGCCGCGCCGTGACCGGGGTCGGCGGCCGCCGGTTCACCGGCCTGCGCCTCCGCCTCGCGGCGGCGTTCACCGCGGTCGCGCTGCTGGCCGCGCTGATGGCGTCCGGCATCTCCTACGTCCTGCTCAGGCGCGTGATGCTCCAGCGCGCCCAGGACGCGGTGCTGACGGACGTCCGCGACACCCTCGCGCAGCAGATCCCGTCCGCCCTGCCGCCCGACGTGACGCCGCTGATCGGCGCCAGGCTGGAGCGCACGCTCAGCTCGGTCCCGGGACGCAGGGTGGCGGCGGTGCCCGTGGCGCTGGACGGCGGTGTCAACCTCCCGCCCCATGGCAGACTGCACGTTCCCGTCACCCGGGAGTTCGCCCGGCGCGCGGTCCAAGGCGTGGTCTTCCAGCGCGTCGTCCGGGACGGCACGCCCTATCTGCTCGTCGGCGCCCGCGTCCTCGGCTACAGGGTGTCGCCGGCGGAGCCGTGGCGGGAGACGCCGCCCATGGTGTTCGTCTCCGCGAGCCTGAGCCGGGAGGCCGCCGACCTGCGCCTGTTCACCCGCGCGCTGATGATCGCGGACGCGCTCGCGGTGGTGTTCGCGGCCGGTCTCGCGCTGCTCGCGACCCGCGGCGTGCTGCGTCCGGTGCGGCGCCTCGGCGCCGCCGCGCGCGCTCTCGGCGAGGGCGAGCTGGAGACGCGCGTCCAGGTGCGCGGCCGCGACGAGCTGGCCGACCTCGCCCGCAC
Source organism: Actinomadura sp. KC06 (assembly GCF_004348735.1). Classification (GTDB taxonomy): domain Bacteria; phylum Actinomycetota; class Actinomycetes; order Streptosporangiales; family Streptosporangiaceae; genus Spirillospora. The sequence continues at coordinate 44,645 of NZ_SMKT01000040.1, read as the reverse complement.
CTTCAACCGCACGGCCGAGGCGCTGGAGCGGACGGTGACGGAGCTGCGCGCGATGGAGGCCGCGTCCCGCCGCTTCGTGGCCGACGTGTCCCACGAGCTGCGGACCCCGCTGACCTCGATGATCGCCGTGACCGACGTGCTGGCGGAGAACGCCGCGGGCGAGGACGGCGCGGCGGCGAGGCTGGTCGCGGGCGAGACCCGGCGGCTCGGGCAGCTCGTCGAGCACCTCATCGAGATCAGCCGGTTCGACGCGGGCGCCGCCGGCCTCGTCCTGGACGACGTGAACGTCGCCGACGCGGTCACCGCCACCCTGGAGGCGCGCGGCTGGCGGGACGAGGTGGCGGTCGAGGGCCCAGGGGACCTGTTCGCCCGGCTGGACCCGCGGCGGTTCGACGTCATCATCGCCAACCTCGCGGGGAACGCCCTCAAGCACGGCCGTCCGCCCGTCTCGCTGCGCTTCGCGGCGGCGGACCACGGCGTGCGGGTCGTGGTCGCCGACCGCGGCCCGGGCCTGCCGGACGATCTGGTCGCCGTGGTCTTCGACCGCTTCGTCAAGGCGGAGGCCGCGCGTTCCCGCAGCGAGGGCAGCGGACTCGGCCTCTCGATCGCCAAGGAGAACGCCGTGCTGCACGGCGGGACGCTGGAGGCGGCCAACCGGCCGGAAGGTGGCGCGGTGTTCACGCTGTGGCTGCCCGCCGGGGACGGGGACGAGCGCCCATGAAACGACCGAGCCGAGCACCGCGGGCCCTGGCGCTCGCGGCCCTGCTCGCCCTGACGGGGTGCGGCATCCGGCCGACCGGGGTCATCGACGCCGGAAAGCCGCCGTCCGCCGAGGGATACGCCGCCACGATCACCCTCTACCTGACGCACGGCGGGAAACTGCGGCCCGTCACACGGCCCGGCGTGCCCGGCGAGCCGTTCCTCGCCATCGAGCAGCTGGCCATGCAGCCGACGACGCAGGAGCGTGGCCGGGGACTGCGTACCGAGGTCCGCCATCCGCTCGATGCCTACACGGTCTCCAGCGCGTCCGACCCGGTCGGCACACGCTCCACACTGATCGTCCTGCCGCCCGGCGACCGGCCCATGCCGCCGGCCTGGCCGCGGATGGCGGTGGCGCAGATCGCGTGCACCGGGGAGGCCATCGCCGGCATCGAGCGCGTCAGGCTGTGGCACGCCCCGGACGCCGACAAGAGCGGATGGGGATACGCGACGTGCGACCAGTTCGCCGACCTGCTCGAATGATCAGCCCGTGCCCGGACGCGCTCAACCCCTCGTGAGCCACTGGGTGGTGGCGTCGCCGAGGACGGAGCGGACGGCGAGGACGGCGATGCCGAGGCTCAGGACGGGCATCACGACCCAGCGCTCCACCTTGCCGTCCGTCCTCGGGATGACGGGCACGTCGATCCGGTACGGCAGCGGCCAGAACACCGGGCAGCCGCGCGGTGTCAGGCAGTCGCCGACGACGTGCGCGAAGCAGCCGAGCCCCACCGCGAACCCGACGAAGCTCATGTCGATGTTGTGCATCAGCCAGACCGCGGCGAGCGCGAGCGCGCAGTCGGCGAGCGCCGACTGGGGCTCCTTGCCCTCGAAGTCCAGGCCGACGCCCCGCAGCCCCAGGCCGACGATCATGAACAGGCAGGCCCACCAGGCGTAGACGTAGTGGGTCGCGAGGACGTCCATCGCCAGGCCCATGGCGACCGCGAACAGGAGCGAGTGGGTCGCCTGCCGGTGCCCGCCGGAGAGCTTCCCGATCCACTTGCACATGTGCTCGGTGATGGGCCCGAACGTGTTGGCGATGCGCCCGTTGTGATGGTCGATGTCGGGCAGGATCGCCGCGCCCGCGCACACCACGGCGCCCGCCGCGACCTGCTCCGCCGACAGCGACACCGCGTAGTCGCCCAGCAGCCGCTCCTGAGCGATCACCGGCACGGCGCCGAGCCACGCCAGCGCGCCGCTCAGGGCGTGCGTCTTGCCCATCATGTGCCCGTTCCCCCGCCTCTTCAGCACGTCCCGCCGCCCGGTTCAGAGCGGGACTCTAGCCCGCTACTGATCGTTTTCAGCGGCGACGCGCCGAAGCTGGCGCTACGCCCGTTTGATGCGGGACGCGCCGTGCGGGTTCCGCCGTGCGGCCTCCTTTGGGCGGCTTCCTCTGGGCGGCCTACGCCGGGACGGGGATGAAGCGCCAGGCGCCCGAATCCTCGCCGGCCTCGTAGGGCGAGTCGAGGCGCTTGGCGACGACGCCCGGCAGGCCCTGATCGGCGGCGGCGTCGCGGACGGCGTCGCCGTCACCGGGGAACCACGGGGCCGTCTGCCACCGGGGGCCGGAGAGGTCCAGCCCGTCGAGCCGCTCCCGGCGCTCCCGGTACGGGACGTCCAGCAGCGGGTGCCCGTCGAGATGCAGCAGGTCGTAGATCATGTAGATCTCGCGGCCCTCCAGGACGGCCAGCTCGCCGTCCAGCAGCGCGGGCCGGGCGCCCAGCGAGGCGCCGAGCCGGGCGCCCAGCCCGCCGGGCCCGTCGACGGCGCGGCCCCGGTCGTCGGTGAACCGCGTCCGTCCGCCCTCGACGTAGGCGGGCATCCGCTTGCCGCCCCACGCGAACTCGAAGCCCCATGCCTCCTGGTCGCGCGGGAGCCGGGCCCTCTCGACCGGGCGCATCGGCCGCAGCGAGTCGGGCAGCGGCTCGGCGTCGGGGTCGGCGGGCGGGTCCATCCGGTGGATCATCCAGTTCCTGCCGCGCGTCCGGAACAGCACGTACCGGCCGGAGACCCGCGACCCGTGGATCACGATCTTCACCTCGCGCTCGGACCACTTCTCCGTCTCGTACGTCCCGCGATCCCAGATGAACATCTTCCCTGCGCCGTACTCGCCGCGCGGGATCTCGCCCTCGAACGTCGCGTACTCCAGCGGATGGTCCTCGGTGTGGACGGCGAGGTGGTTCGTGTCCGGGCTCCACGGCAGGCCCTTCGGGACGGCCCACGAGACGAGCACGCCGTCGCGTTCGAGCCGCAGGTCCCAGTGCAGGCTGGTCGCGTGGTGCTCCTGGACGACGAACGTGTCGTCGTCGCCGTGCGGCAGCGCCCTCTCGTCCGGGACGGGCTCGGGGGTCCGTCCGGGGTCGCGCTTGCCCCGGTACTCGGCGAGCCGGTCGGCATCGCCGTCCTTCTTCTTCTGTTTCTTCGGGGTCACGCCCGATTCGTACCCGCGATCAGCGGAGGCGCACGGTCAGCGGATCCACACGATCGGCGGAGGCGCACGGTCAGCGGATGAACACGGCGTAGTCGGCGAGGTCGCCGGTGAGGGACGGCGGCAGCCCCGCCACCGCGGACAGCTCCTCGGCGGACACGAACCCGCCCGTCTCGGCCCGCACCCGCTCGATCTTCCCCGCCAGCTCGGGCGTGATGCCGGGCAGCAGCGTGAGCGCCTCCACCGGCGCGTGGTTGACGTCGACGAGCCCGCCGTCGTTGTACTGGCGCTGCAGGTCGGGACGTCCGATCCGCAGCTCCTTGGCCAGGCCCGGGTCGGAGGCGGCCAGCTCCCGCGCCTTGTCGCGCAGCAGCCGCCGCCGCTTGACGCGCTCGACCACCGCCTCGTTGTCGACCGCCGACAGCCCGTGCGGGTCGAACACGCGGCGGCGGATGATGAACGCGTGCGCGCAGCCGACCACGGCGAGGACGAACAGCAGCACCCCGACCGTGCGTTCGGCGCCGTCGTCCTTGCCGATGTCGGGGAGCATGAACAGCATCAGCGTGAACACGCCGATGTAGGCGGCCGTGGAGATCATCAGATGCGCGCTGCGCCGCCACAGCGCCGCCGCCGCGAACGTGAACGGCGTGGCGTAGCCGAGGGTCAGGAAGGGCAGCGCCGCCCACGTCACGCTGAGCGCCGCGCGCCCCGGCGGCATGCTGTCGGACGGAACCCTCGGCTCGTACGGCGCTGGGGCGTTCATCTCTAGAGGGTCTCCCGGCCGGATGTGGGGCGAATCGGACTCTAGATCAAGAGGTCTGTCACGGCAGGGTGAGGATTTCGTGGCCGTCCTCGGTCACCAGCAGCGTGTGCTCGAACTGGGCCGTGCGCTTGCGGTCCTTGGTGACGACCGTCCAGCCGTCCTTCCAGATGTCGTAGTCGTGGGTGCCGAGCGTCAGCATCGGCTCGATCGTGAACGTCATCCCCGGCTCGATGATCGTCGTGGCGCCCGGGTCGTCGTAGTGCGGGACGACCAGCCCCGAATGGAACGTGGTGCCGATCCCGTGGCCGGTGAAGTCGCGGACGACCCCGTACCCGAACCGCTTCGCGTACGACTCGATGACCCGTCCGACCACGTTCAGCGCCCGGCCCGGCCGCACCGCGCGGATGCCGCGCATCGCCGCCTCGTGCGTGCGCTCCACGAGCAGCCGCGACTCCTCGTCCACGTCGCCGCACAGGAACGTCGCGTCGGTGTCGCCGTGCACGCCGCCGATGAACGCGGTGATGTCGACGTTGACGATGTCGCCGTCGCGCAGGACCGTGTCGTCCGGGATGCCGTGGCAGATCACCTCGTTGATCGAGGTGCACAGCGACTTCGGGAAGCCCCGGTACCCGAGCGTGGACGGGTAGGCGCCGTGGTCGAGCAGGAACTCGTGCCCGATCACGTCCAGCTCGTCGGTCGTGACGCCGGGCCGGACGTGCTTGCCGACCTCCTCCAGGGCCTGCGCGGCGATCTTCCCCGCCACCCGCATCCGCTCGATGATCTCGGGCGTCTTGACGTCGGGCTCGCCGGTCTTCGGCCGCTTCTTCCCCACGTACTCCGGCCGCGGAATGCTGGACGGGACCTTGCGCATGGGGGAAACGTGTCCGGGCCGGAGAAGCTGGGTCGTCATAGTGGCGAGTGTAGTCAGCCGGGATCGGGCAACGAATCCCGTGCGCGCACATGATCGAGAGGAGCGCCCATGGCCGCCGACGACGGTGACTGGTGGTTCTGCCTGAAGCACATGAAGGTCGAGCACGGGCCCGGCTGCCCCGGCAAGGACCGCATGGGCCCCTACGAATCCGAGAGCGCCGCGGCGGCCGCCCTCACCCTGGCCCGCGAACGCAACGAGGCATGGCGCCGCGACAACGCCGACGACTAGACCACCGCCGGATCACCTTTCAGGAAACGAACACCGGTGGCGTTAATGTGGTCCATACGGGCTCCGCGCGGGTCTTCCTCGGCGTGGCATTGGGGAATCTCGCCATTCCTCTGATGATCTCCGCGGGTGTCGCCGCCGTCGTCAGCATCTGGCACGGCCTCTTCTTCATCGCCGCGGAGCACGCGGGCACCCTGTCCTGGAGCGTCCAGGCGGCGGCTCTCACGGGATCCGCGGCCATCGCCCTGCTCATCGGCGTGGCCGGTGGAATCAGCGCCGCCCGGCAGGCCGGGCGCTGGCGCCCGGGCGCCGACTGAGCTACGGCGCGCCCACCCGGCTACTCGACGACCGGGCCCGACACCGTGTCCAGGAGCTTGGCGAGGCGGCGGCGGAGACCGCGGGGGCTTCGTGCCGGTTCCTGGCCGGCCGCGGCGCTGACCAGGTGCTGCGCGCCGTCGAACGAGATGATCGACTCGTCCGGCGGGACGGTCAGCGCCTCGTGGGCGAGGCCGCGCAGGTCCTTGTCGCCGCCGTCCAGCGCGAGGACGGTCGCCCCGACGCGGCGGGCGTCGTCCACACGCTCCAGCAGCGGGACGGGCGCCTCCTCCTCGGCGACGACGAACAGCGTCTCGCCGCGCCGCGCCGCCTCCAGCCGCTCCAGCCCGATCCGCAGGTGCGCGGGCGCGTCCGCGGGCGGCTTCCAGCGCACCAGCGTCGGCGCGAGGCCGGGGACGTCCGCGAGGCGGCTCTCGTCGTCCAGGTGCGCGGCCAGGTGCCACGGATCGTCGCCGGGGGTGCCGACGAGCAGCAGCCCGCCCGGCGTCCGGGACGTGACCCGCAGCGCGCGGCCGAACTCCTCGGTCCGCTCCAGCCAGCCCGTCGTCGACAGGACCTCGCGCAACATCACGATCTGCTCGGCGTCCACGGGAACCATGGTGCCCCACGCCACGCGCCGGGCAGGCGGTTTCCGCGATGCGGGGGAGCCCGGGGCGCGCCGCCCGGACGCCCGCCTGGCAGACTCGGCGGCATGACTGAGCAGCAGCGCAAGACGCCCTATGACCTCCCGGACGTGAGCGGCCTGTCGATCGGGATCCTCGGCGGAACCGGGGACCAGGGCAAAGGGCTCGCGCGGCGGTTCGCGCTCGCCGGCCACCGGGTGACGATCGGGTCGCGGAAGGCGGAGCGCGCCCAGGCCGCCGCCGACGACCTCGCCGGGGGACAGGACGCGGGCCTGCCCGTGTCCGGGGCGGAGAACCCGGTGGCCGCCGGAGGATCCGACGTCGTGATCGTCGCGGTGCCCTGGGAGGGGCACAAGGCCACGCTGGAGTCGCTGCGCGCCGAGCTCGCCGGAAAGATCGTCGTGGACTGCGTGAACCCGCTCGGCTTCGAGAAGGGCAAGGGCGCGTTCGCGCTGCCGGTCGAGGAGGGCAGCGCCGCCGAGCAGGCCGCCGCCGTCCTGCCGGACAGCCGCGTCGTCGCCGCGTTCCACCACGTCTCCGCCAAGCTGCTGCTCGACCCCGGCGTGGACGGGATGGAGCTGGACGTCCTCGTCCTCGGCGACGACCGGGAGGCGACCGACCTCGTCCAGGCTCTCGCCGGGCGCATCCCCGGCATGCGCGGCGTCTACGGCGGCAGGCTGCACAACGCCCACCAGATCGAGGCGCTCACCGCGAACCTCATCTCGATCAACCGCCGCTACAAGGCCCACGCCGGCCTCCGGATCACCGACGTCTGATCGCCGTCCGATGAAGAGCGACCCGCGGGCGGTGGCGGCGGTGCGGCCGCCGCGCCTCCTGCTGCCCTCGGTCAGCCGCAGCCCGCTGCGCGCGGTCACGCAGCGGGTCGTCTTCGCGATCGCGCTGCTCCTCGCCGTGGTCGCGGTCGTCTACGCCGACCGCGACGGCTACCGCGACAGCGCCGGCGGGCCCCTCTCGCTGCTGGACGCGTTCTACTACGCCACCGTCACCATCACGACCACCGGTTACGGCGACATCACGCCGGTCAGCGCCACCGCCCGGCTGGTCAACATCGTCTTCGTCACGCCCGTCCGGGTGCTGTTCATCATCGTCCTCGTGGGCACGACCCTCGAGGTGCTCGCCCAGCGCACCCGCGAGGAGTGGCGCCAGGCCCGCTGGAGGAATCGCGTGCGCGACCACATCGTGGTGGCCGGCTACGGCACGAAGGGCCGCAGCGCCATCGAGACGCTGCTCCGCACCGGCGTCGACCGCGACCGGATCGTCGTGGTGGACCCCGACCCGAAGGCCGTCGAGGAGGCGGCCGCCGCCGGGATCGCCGGCATCGTCGGCGACGCGTCCCGCAACGTGGTGCAGCGGCGGGCGGCGGTGCCGCTGGCCAAGGAGATCGTGGTGGCGGCCGACCGGGACGACGCCGCGGTGCTGATCACCCTGACCGCGCGGGAGCTGAACCCGTCCGCCCGGATCCAGGCGGCGGTCCGCGAGTCGGAGAACGCCTCGCTGCTGCGGCAGAGCGGCGCCGACCGGGTCGTGACGTCGTCGGAGGCGGCGGGACGGCTGCTCGGGGTGTCCACCAGCCGCCCGCACGTCGGCGACGTCCTCGCGGACCTGATCGAGCACGGCAGCGGCCTCGACCTGGCCGAGCGGGACGCGCGCCCGGACGAGGCGGGCCGCCCGATCGGCGAGGTCGACGAGCCGGTGCTGGCGGTGGTGCGCGACGACCGCGCGCTCACGTTCGACGACCCGGACTGCTCGCCGATCAGGCCCGGCGACCGGCTGATCGTGGCACGGTCCCTGCCCCGCCTGCGCCCGGGCGGCGCTCACCGCGAAGGGTCGGATTCCTGACATTCCAGGGAGCGGTGCGCGGCCCTGGCGCGTCCGATTACTGGCAAAATGATCGGGTCGGCGACAGGTGGGTGGAGATGAGAGAGATCCGGTCGGCGGACCCGTGGAGCGCGTTCCTGGCCCCGTCCGGGCGGAGCGCGGCGGCGGCGGCCCGGCCCGGCACCGGCGAGTACCGCCGCCCGCCCGGCGATCAGCCCGGGGAGCCCGGGGAGCCCGGCGGGCCCGGTGAGCAGCAGGACGCGGAGGACGTGCGCAGGCGCGTGCTGGCGCAGCTGAGGGCCGCGCAGGGCCCGATGTCGCTGGAGCGGATCCACCACGCGACGAGGCTCGGGCTGCTGGAGGTCGCGAAGGCCGTCGACGCGCTGCGCGCCCGCGGCCTGGTCTCCGTGGAGCGCGAGGTCGACGAGATCGTCAGGCTGACCGAGTCGGACGGCTGACCGAGGAGTGACCGGGGACCGTCGAGCGGAGCTCGTCCGTTGGATGGCGGCGGGTGGGGGGTGGAGGACGGACTGATGATCGGATACCTCGTCGCCGTCTCGCTGAGCTGCCTCGTCGGCATCGCCGAGCTCGTCAGCCGGTACCGGGACCGGCCCACCACGCTGGTCCGGGTGCCGAGCACCTGGGCGTACGTGCTGATCAACGGGGCGGCGGGAGCGGGCTCGCTGCTGGCCCTGCACACGTTCGACTGGCGGTTCGGCGTGCAGTCCCCGGACGTCGTCGCCGCCACGCAGGTGCTGGTCGCGAGCTTCGGCTCGATGATGGTGTTCCGCAGCGCGATCTTCACTGTCCGGGTCGGGGACGAGGACGTCGCGGTCGGGCCTAGCACGCTGCTGACCGCGCTGCTCGCCGCCGCCGACCGCGGCGTCGACCGGATGCAGGCCAAGACCCGCGCGCACGAGGCGGGCGAGATCATGCGTGGAGTGTCGTTCGCCAAGTCGAGGCTCGCGCTGCCGACCTACTGCCTTGGGCTGCTGCAGAACGTGTCCGCCGAGGACCAGGCCGACCTGCGGACCGCCGTGGACGCCCTCGCCGGCAGCGAGATGACCGACGGCCAGATGGCCCTCAACCTCGGCCTGCTGCTCATGAACGTCGCCGGCCCCGACGTGCTGCGGTCGGCGGTCGAGACGCTCCGCGCCGAGATCATGTCGGACGACCCGGACGCGCACCGCGTCCCGCCGCCGAGGGACGGCCAGACCCGCGACGGCCAAGCCCGCGAGGGCGGCGACGCCGCCCTCGCGGATCTGGCCCGCGCCGACCCCGACCGCTGAGGCCCGGGCCGGCGGACGGTCAGCGGTAGCTGTGCTCCGGCGCCGGGTACACGCCGCTCACGACCTCGTCGGCGTAGGTGCGGGCGGCCTCGCCGAGCAGCGTGTTCATGTCCGCGAACTTCTTGACGAACTTCGCCGTGTGCGGGGTGAGCCCGGCCATGTCCTGCCAGACGAGGACCTGCGCGTCCGTCTGGTTGCCGCCGCCGATCCCGATCGTCGGGACCGACAGGGACGACGTGACCCGCGCCGCGAGGTCCTCCGGCACGCATTCGAGGACGACGGAGAACACGCCCGCCGCTTCGAGGGCCTTGGCGTCCGCCATGAGCTCGTCGCCGTCCTGCCCGCGGCCCTGCACCCGGTAGCCGCCGAAGACGTTCACCGACTGGGGGGTGAGGCCGAGATGGCCCATCACCGGGATGCCCGCGGCGACCATCGCCTCGACCTGCGGGAGGATCCGGCGGCCGCCCTCCAGCTTCACCGCGTGCGCGCCGGTCTCCTTGAGGAACCGCGTCGCGGCGGCGAGCGCCTCAGGCACGCCCGTCTGGTACGAGCCGAACGGCAGGTCGGCGACCACCATCGCGCGCTTGGAGCCGCGGACGACGGCCGCGGTGAGGGGGATCAGATCGTCCACGGTGACGGGGATCGTCGAGTCGTAGCCGTACACGACCATCGCGGCGGAGTCGCCGACGAGCAGCACGGGGATGCCGGCCTCGTCGAAGATCCGCGCGGTCATCGCGTCGTAGGCGGTGAGCATCGGCCACTTCTCGCGCCGCTCCTTGGCGGCGGCGATGTCGCGTACGGTCACCCTTCGCCCGCTCGTACCGCCGTACAGTGCGGTCGGCTGTGCTGGGGGTGCGACAGAAGAAGACATGCGAGAGACCTCCGGTCTTGAGGCGCCACGGTGGCGTACCCAGACGGAACCGATCGTGCCACTTCGGAAACGATTCGGGTAGCCCCGCCATTCCCGGAGACCCCCGCCGGAAGGCCCTGCGGGACCGCGCGTGTGGGCCTGGCGGAGGCAGTGTGATGTCTCGAACAGACGCCGGAGCGCCCGGAATGTGGCCGAGGGGGGCATATACCGAAGGGATTTCCCCGTGGTAAGCGTGATCTTCTCCCCTTGAAACGGTGTCATGCCCCATACTGTCGCTGGATAGTGCTGATACGACCGGCTGTCTGGGAGCGCGTCAGGTGAGATCCGTCATGGCGCCGCGAGGCGATGCGCCCGCTACCGATTCCGCGTCCCGGACGCTGGTCCTGGGCATCGACGGTTCCCGGCGGATCGTGCAATGCGGCCCGAACGCAAGGGCCGTCCTCGGCCGTGCCCCCGAGGACCTGATCGGCCATCCCGCCACCGAGCTGGTGGGGGACGACGGCAAGGCCGAACTCGAGGCACTGCTGGAGGCCAACGACGCCGGGCAGGAGCGCAACGGCGTGATCACCGTGCTGCGCGGCGACGGCACGTCCACCGAGGCCGTCATGACCGCGCAGCCCCTGGTCGGCGGCGACTCCGAGGCCGCGCCCGCGACGCTGCTGTTCGTCCGGGTCGCGCTGCCGCCGAGCGAGCGCTACCAGGACCCGGCGCTCATGCGGCGGGCGCTGATGGACGACCAGCTCACCCGGTTCGGCGCGTCCCTCGACCTCGACCAGTCCGCCCGCGGGCTCGTCGACGTCGTCGTCCCGCACTACTGCAACGCCGCGTCGGTGCTGGTGCTGGAGAGCCTGGTCGCGGCCGACGAGGTGCACGCCGAGTCCGGGTCGGCCGTGCTGCGCCGCATCGCGGTGACCTCCGACGACGGGAACGCGGCCTGGACGTCGACGTTCCCCGTCGGCGAGGTGCTGGTGTTCCCCGAGGGGACCCCGTACCGCCAGGTCATGGACACGGCCCGGCCCGTCCACCTGCCGCACATCGACGTGGACGCCGCGTCCGAGATCGGCAAGCTGTGGAAGCGCCGCCCGGCGGGGGAGCTGCTGTCCGGCGTCTCGATGGTGCTGCTGCCGATGATCGCCCGGGACACGCTGCTCGGGTTCATCGCCTGCACCCGCGTCCCCGGCTTCCGCAACTTCGACGCCTACGACGTCGAGATCGGCATGGAGTTCGCCACCCGCGCCGCGATCGTGATCGACAACGCGCGGCTGTTCAGCCGGGAGCGGGCCACCGCCCTCGCGCTGCAGCGCAGCCTGCTGCCGAACCGGCTGTCCGCGCCGTCGTCGGTCGAGGTCAGGCACCGCTACCTGCCCGGCAGCAAGCTCGTCGAGGTCGGCGGCGACTGGTACGAGTCGATCGCGCTGCCCGGCGCCCGCGTCGCCCTGATCGTCGGCGACGTCGCGGGTCACGGCGTCCGCGCTGCCGTCACCATGGGACGGCTCCGCACCGCCCTGCACACGCTCGCGAACCTGGAACTCCCGCCCGCCGACGCCCTGCACGTCATGCACGAGCTGATGATCGAACTCGGCGAGCAGGAACCGCATTTCGCCACCTGCGTGTACGCGGTGTACGACGCGACCACCGGCACGATCGAGATCGCGTCCGCCGGGCACCTGCCGCCGCTGCTCGCCGGCCCGAACGGCGACAACGAGTACCTGCAGGTCCCGCCCGCGCCGCCGCTCGGCGTCGCGGGCGGCGCCGCGATCGAGAGCCGCGAGTTCACCGTCGAGGACGGCAGCCTCTTCGTCATCTACACCGACGGCCTCGTCGAGAACCGGGGCCGCGACATCGACGACGGCCTCGCCCGCCTCCAGACCGTGTTCGGGCCCGACTCCGTCGGCCACTCGATGGAAGATCTGGCGAAGGCCACCCTCGCCGGCGTGTACGCCGACCAGCACCGCGACGACATCGCCGTCCTCATCGCCCGGCTCCGCCGCCTCCCCGAAGACCGCTACGCCTCCTGGACGCTGCCCGCCGACCCCGCCGCCGTCCGCCGCGCCCGCGGCCTCGTCTCCAGCCGCCTGGAGGACTGGGGCCTGGAGGAACTCGGCTACACCACCGAACTCCTGGCCTCGGAACTGATCACCAACGCGCTCCGCTACGCGCCCGGCCCGATCGAGCTGCGCCTCCTCCTGGAACGCACCCTCGTCTGCGAGGTCCTGGACCGGTCCGCCGCGCTGCCCAGGCTCCGCCGCGCCGAGGACGACGACGAGAACGGCCGCGGCCTCCTCGTCGTCAGCCAGCTGGCCCACCGCTGGGGCACCCGCCGCACCGCGGCGGGCAAGGTCGTCTGGTGCGAGCAGATCGTCCCCGGCGTCGACCCGGACGCCTCCGAACAGGTCCCCGGCTGGCCCGGCGAAACCTGGCCCGGCGAGAACCACCACAGAGAGTAATCGGGCGCGCTTACCTCTCGCGCCAGCGGTTGGTGATGGGGAGGCGGCGGTCGCGGCCGAAGTTCTTCGGGGTGATCTTGGGGCCGGGCGGGTATTGGCGGCGTTTGTACTCCGCCAGGTCCACCAGGCGGATGACGCGGTCGACGAGGGCGGCGTCGTGGCCGGCGGCGATCAGGGCGTCGCGGCCCATGTCGCGTTCGACGTAGTCGGTGAGGACGGGGTCGAGGACGGCGTACTCGGGCAGGCTGTCGACGTCGCGCTGGCCGGGCCGGAGTTCGGCCGACGGCTCCTTGACGAGGATCGCCTCGGGGATGGGCTCCTCCGCGAAGCCGTGCAGGAACGGCGTGCTCTTGCCGGCCATCGTGTTGCGCCAGCGGGCCAGCTCCCAGACGGTGAGCTTGAAGACGTCCTTGATGGGGCCGAAACCGCCCGCGGAGTCGCCGTAGAGGGTGGAGTACCCGGTGGCGAGCTCGCTCTTGTTGCCGCCGGTCAGGACGAGGTGGCCGTGCTCGTTCGACAGGCCCATCCAGACGTTCGCGCGGATCCGGGCCTGGAGGTTCTCGGCGGCGATGCCGTGCAGGTCGAGCTGCGCCTCGAACGCCTCCACCATGGGCGCGATGGGGACCGTCCGGGAGTTGACGCCCTGCCGTTTGACGAGCTCCTCGGCGTCGACCACCGAACCCTCGGAGGAGTAGCGGCTCGGGAGGAGGATGGCGTGGACGTTCTCCGGCCCGATCGCGTCGGACGCGATCGTGGCGACGAGCGCCGAGTCGATGCCGCCCGAGAGGCCGAGGACCACCGAGCGGAAGCCGTTCTTGCGGACGTAGTCGCGCGTGCCGAGGACGAGGGCCGCGTACACCTCGGCGAGGTCGTCCAGCGGCTCGGCGACGGTCTGCGGCTCGACCGGGTAGGCGGGCAGCGGGTCGGCGGAGACGACGCGCCGGTCGATGGTGATCGTGGTGCCGTCCAGCGCGTCCACGGGGGTGCCGTGGGCCGGTTCGGGGGACGGGGCGGCGGCGGGCACCGCGAGGTCGGCGACGAGGAGGTGCTCGACGAACTGCGGCGCGCGGGCGAGCGGCGCCCCGTCCGCGCCGACGATGAGGGAGTCGCCGTCGAAGACCAGCTCGTCCTGGCCGCCGACCAGGTTGACGTAGGCGAGCGCGCAGCCGGCCTCGCGGGCGCGGCGGGCGCACAAATCGAGGCGGGTGTCGTCCTTGTCGCGCTCGTACGGGGAGGCGTTGATGGACAGGAGCAGCCCGGCGCCCGCGGCGCCCGCGGCGGTGACCGGGCCGCCGTCCTGCCAGAGGTCCTCGCAGATGGCGGTGGCGACGTCGACGCCGTGGACGCGGACGACGGGCAGCCGGTCGCCGCGCACGAAGATCCGGTACTCGTCGAAGACGCCGTAATTGGGGAGGTGGTGCTTGGCCGAGCGGACCAGGACCTCGCCGCCGTGCAGCCACGCGGCGGCGTCCAGCGGCGCGCCGGCGGGCTGCCCGGGACGGACGAGCCCGACCGTCCGCCGGTCGAGGTAGCCGACGACGACGGGCAGGTCGCCGAGGCCCTCGTCGGCGAGCCGCCGGGCGAGGCGTTCGAGGGCCGTCTGGGACGCCTCGACGAAGGACGCGCGGAGCGCGAGGTCCTCCACCGGGTAGCCGGTCAGCATCATCTCGGGGAAGGCGACCAGGTGCGCGCCCGCGTCGGCGGCGCGCCTGGTCCATTCCACGACTGTGCCGGCGTTGCCGTCGAGGTCGCCGACGGTCGAGTTCACCTGCGCGAGCGCGATCCTGAGCTGTGCCACCCACCAAGGATAAGTCGCCCGGATCAGTTTCGTCACTCTGACGAAAAGGTGGCCTTCAGCACACCGTCGTGGCGGCGCCGGATCGCGGGGGCGAGCGCGAGCAGCGCGGCCGCGGCGGCGAACGCGAGGCCCATGCAGGTCAGCCACAGTGCCGGGCCCCCGCCGAGGGCGAGCAGCTGCGTCCCGCCGAGCGGCGCCAGCAGGAAGCCCCCGGACCACGCCATCCCGTACAGGCCGTTGTAGCGCCCGCGCAGGTGGGCCGGGGCGAGGTCGGCGACGATGGCCTGCAGGACGGTCGCCGCGATGATCTCGCCGAGCGTCCAGACCAGGATCGCCGCGGTGTAGGCGAGGAGCGAGGACACCGGCGCCGTGAGCCCGAACCCGATCCCGACCAGGACGCAGCCCGCCGCCATCACCAGGCTGTGGTCCCGCCGCGCGAGCCACGCGTTGACCAGCGGCTGGACGGTGATGATCACCACCCCGTTGGCGGCGATCGCGATCCCGTAGTCGCGCGGGCCGAGGCCGTCCTCCTTCATCGCCAGCGGCATCGTCGTCATGGCCTGCATGAGGACGAAGACGTACACGAGGCTGATCAGCGCGTAGCCGACCATCACCCGGTCGCGCAGCACCTCGCCGAACCCCTTGACCACGCCCGCGCCGCCGCGCCCGCCGGCGCGGGTCTCCGGGATCGCCCGCCACACCAGCAGCCCGAACCCGGCGCAGGTGAGCGCGTCGATCCAGAACAGCCACAGGAAGCCCTGCTGGGCGAGCACCCCGCCGACCACCATCGCGACCGCCCAGCCCAGGTTGATCGCCCAGAACAGCAGCCCGAACGCGCGCGGGCGGTCCTGCGGGGGGATGATGTCGGCGATCATCGCCTGCGCCGCGGGCCGGTGCATGTCCAGCAGCATGCCGACCAGCAGCGCCGCCGCGACGATCGCGACGATCCCGTGGGCGTAGCCGAGCGCCAGCAGGCTGACGCCGCTGCCGACGGTCGCGAGGGTGAGCGTGGCGCGGCGTCCGATCCGGTCGGCGAGCGCGCCGCCCGCGAGCGTCCCGCAGAGCGAGCCCGCGCCGAGGGTCGCCATCACCACGCCGGCCTCCCCGAGCGACAGGCCGCGGACGGTCGTCAGGTAAAGACCGAGGAAGGGCTGGACCATGGTCCCGAGCCGGTTGAGGAGCGTTCCCGTCCAGAGCGCCCAGAACGCGCGGGGGAGGCCGCCGACCCGGGGACGGAAGAAGGCCGCGAACCTGCCCGACGAGGGGCCGACAGGAGTGTCTTCCAGAGTCGTCACTTTCACGATGGTGACGGCTCCGCGCCCCGGCCGGTAATCCTTTAGCCTGGACTAAATGATCGAGTTCGTGTTCACGCCGGACGACGTGGCGCGGGTCAGGTTCGCGTTCTCCCCGCTGTGGGAGATGGTGCGCAGCCTGCGGGTGCTCGCAGACCCGTCCGGCCACGCGCTGCACCTGCCGTGGGTGCACGCCGCCCGGCCCAGGCTGCGCGGGCTCGACATCGGCCCGCTCCGCGAGGTCGTGGCCGCCGCGGGGTACATTCCCGACTTCCTCACCCCGCCGCCCGCCACCCCGCTGCCCGACCTCGCCGCCGAGCTGGAGACCGTCCGGGCCACGCCGCCCGAGGTCGTCGCCGCCGAGCTGCGCTGGACGGCGCGCGGCAGCCGTCCGACGCCCGCCCGCCACGCGATGGCCGCCGACCCGGAGCGCACCCTGGAAACGCTCGCCGACCTGCTCGGACGGTACTGGGCCGCCGCCATGGAACCGTTCTGGCCGCGCGTCCGCGACCTCCTTGAGGGCGACGTGCTGCGCCGCACCGCCGCGCTCGCCGTCGAGGGCGCCGCCGGGGTGTTCGGCGACCTGCACGAGGCGGTCTCCTGGCGGTCCGGCACCCTCCGCGTCGATCGGCACTGGACGTTCAGCGGCGAGCTGGCCGGACGCGGCCTCATGCTCATCCCGAGCGCCTTCGTATGGCCGAATGTCTCGGTGATGGTGCCGCCCTACCAGGCCATGCTCAGCTACCCGCCGAACGGCGTCGCGACCCTCTGGGAGACGGGGCCTCCGGCCGGGGACCGGAAGGACGCGCTCGCCGCGCTCATCGGCCGCCGCCGCGCCGAGCTGCTCACCGCCCTCGCGACGCCCGCGTCGACGACGGAGCTGGCACGGCGGATGGGCGTGACGGCCGGGGCGGTCAGCCAGCACCTCGGCGTCCTGCGCGCCTGCGGCCTCGTCACCGGGCACCGCCTGGGCCGCCGCGTCCTCTACGTCCGCACCCCGGCCGGCGACGCCCTCGCCCAAGGCTGAGCCGCACCCCAACGACCCGCCAGCGCCGGCCGTCAGCGCCGGCCGTCAGGGCGGGCCGTCAGGGTGGACCGTCAGGGCGAGACGGAGCGATGCAGTGACCGCATCGCGTGTCCCGGCGCCGGAGGCAATCCAGGGCCATGGGAAGAGCGGAACTCGATGTAGCGACCGGATTCGGCCAGCCAGTCGATGTGGGCGCGCGGGGTGTCCAGCAGGACCTTGACGACCCGCGCGGCGGCGGCGCGCTGCGCCACGGTGAGCTCCAGCCGGTCGAGCATCTCGGGGAGGCTGCGGGCGGCCCGCCAGGCGTCCTCGATCCGGTCGGCGATCTTCTCGGCGACCATGCCGGCGATCCGGCCGGCGGACCGCGCCGGGTCCAGCCCGTGCGCGCGGGCGAGCACGGCGGGCAGGGCGTGGACGTCGCCGCGCGCCGACTCCAGCTCGTGCGACGCCACGTCGTTCGACCAGGCCACGACGTCGGCGACGCTGTGCGCGAGCGTCTTCCACCGCGGCGTCCGCAGCAGCCGCGCGGGCAGCTCGACGCCGAGGACGGGCTCGACCAGGTCGTACAGGAACGGTCCACACGCGCGGCGGCGCAGCGGCGCGTACTGCGCCTCGGTCGGGACGTGCCTGATCCGGCGGTTGACCGACTCCTCCGCGCAGCCGTCCCGGTGCGCCTCCAGCTGCAGCATGAAGCGGCGGCGCCATTCGCGGCTCATGCCGGCAGCGGTGGACTGCCACAGCTCCACCAGCGCCGCCTCCAGCGCCCGGGCGCCCGGCCGGGCGTGCCCGCGCCGCATCGCGCGCAGCAGGTCGTCGTACATCGCGTGGACGGCGCTGCCGCTGTCGGCGAGCGGCGGCTGGTCCAGCGTGTCGTCCAGCGCGAGGGTCCAGGTCAGCCAGCGGGCGAACAGCTCGACCGCGGCGAGGTCGGCGGACGGGAACACGCGGGCGGCGAGCCGCTCGCAGCGGGCCCGGCCGAGCGGCGAGGTGTCCGGATCTCCGAGCACCAGCCCGCGGCCGCGCGCCCAGGTCTCCACCTGCGCGCCCAGCCGCCACGACTCAGGATGCATCGCCGACGGGGACGCCAGCGCGGTCACCCGGTCGGTCATCGAGAGAAGAAGAGAGATGTCCACGACCCCGCCCACGCTAATGATCACTTCACCGGACGGGCATGATCGCCACGTCAATTTTCGGGAAACGGATATGCGGGGACGGTCACGGGCGGACCCGCCGCACGGCGTGGCATAGTTCGACGATCGCGCAAAACGCTCCCACAGGAGGCAAACGTGTCCAGACGAACCACGCGTTGGGCACTGGGCGCCGGGCTGGCGGCCCTGGCGCTGACGGCGACGGCGTGCGGCGGCGACGAGGGCGCCACCGTGCAGGGCGTGAAGCTCATCGAGAAGGGCGCGCTGACGTCCTGCACGCACCTGCCCTACCCGCCGTTCCAGTTCGAGGACAAGAAGACGGGCAAGGTCGTCGGCTTCGACGTGGACATCATCGACCTCGTCGCCAAGAAGCTCGGCGTCACCCAGAAGATCGTCGACACCCCGTTCGAGACGATGAAGACGGGGTCGGCCCTGAACGCCGGCAAATGCGACATCCAGATGGGCGGGATGACCATCAAGCCGGACCGCGTGAAGTTCATGGACGTCTCCACCCCCTACTTCGACGCGACCCAGTCGCTGATGGCGAAGAAGGGCAGCGGGATCACCTCGCTGGACGACGTCAAGTCCAAGAAGCTCAAGCTCGGCTCCCAGGCGGGCACGACGGGCGAGGACTTCGTCCGCGGCAAGGGCCTCGACCCGCGCTCGTTCGACAACTCCACCGCCGAGCTGGACGGGCTGCGCACCGGCCAGGTGGACGTGATCGTCCAGGACGACCCGGTCGTCCGGGGCTGGCTGAAGGACCCGGCGAACTCGGCGTACGAGGTCGTCGCGAACCTGAACACGGGCGAGCAGTACGGCATGTGGATGCGCAAGGGCCACAACCCCGAGCTGGTGAAGATGACCAACGACGTGATCGCGCAGGCGAAGTCGGACGGCACCTACAAGCGCATCTATGAGAAGTGGATCGGCCCGATGCCCCCGGCGGCGGGCGGCAGCGGATCGTGACGGCGGAGCCTATGAAGACGGCGGCGCCGGGCGGCATGTCCCGGCGCCGCCGCCGGCAGCTCTCGCTCGGCGGGCAGTACGGGCTGTTCATCGTCGTCGTCGTGCTGGCGATCGTGCTGGCCGACTGGGGCACGCTGCAGCACAACTTCGCCAACTGGGAGGTCGCCAAGGGCCTTTTCCCCGAGGTGATCACGGTCGGTCTGCGCAACACCGCCGTCTACACCGCGGTCGGGTTCGGGCTCGGCCTCGGCGGCGGGCTGCTGATCGCGCTGATGCGGCTGTCGTCCGTCCCGCCGTACCGGGCGTTCGCGACCGCCTACATCGAGATCTTCCGCGGCCTGCCGCTGCTGCTGATCTTCATCTTCGTGGGGGTGGGCGTGCCGCTGGCGTTCCCCGGCACGAACATCCCCGGCGGCGCGGTGGGCCAGGCGGGCCTCTCCCTGGGCCTCGCCGCCGCCGCGTACATGGCCGAGACGATCCGGGCCGGGATCGTCGCCGTGCCGAAGGGCCAGATGGAGGCGGCGCGGTCGCTCGGCATGTCCTATCCCCGGGCGATGTGGTCGATCATCATCCCGCAGGCGTTCCGGATCATCATCCCGCCGCTCACCAACCAGCTGGTGCTGCTCTGCAAGGACTCCTCGCTCGTGCTGTTCCTCGGCATCACGCTGGAGGAGCGGGAGCTCACCAAGTTCGGCCGCGACCTGGCGGGGCAGGTCGGCAACACCACCCCGATCATCGTGGCCGGCATCTGCTATCTGCTCATCACGATCCCGCTGAGCCTGCTGGCCCGGCGGCTGGAGGCGCGGCAGCGGGAGGCCCGATGACCAGCTTGGACAAGAAGGCCGGGGAGCCGGACGGGCACGGCGCGATCGAGATCAGCGGGCTGCGCAAGTCGTTCGGGACGAACGAGGTGCTGCGCGGCATCGACTTCCGCGTCGAGCCGGGCGAGGTCGTCTGCGTGATCGGCCCGTCCGGGTCGGGCAAGTCGACGCTGCTGCGCTGCGTCAACCTGCTGGAGGAGCCGACGTCCGGGACGGTCCGGGTCGTCGGCGCGGACGTCACCGACCCCGACGTCGACATCGACGCCGTCCGCCGCCGCATCGGCATGGTGTTCCAGTCGTTCAACCTGTTCCCGCATCTCACGGCCCTCGGCAACGTCATGATCGCGCAGCGGAAGGTGCTGAAGCGGGACAAGTCGGAGGCCGAGCGGATCGCGCGGGAGAACCTGGAGCGCGTCGGGCTCGCCGACAAGATCGGCTCCTATCCGGCGCAGCTGTCGGGCGGGCAGCAGCAGCGCGTCGCGATCGCGCGGGCGCTGGCGATGGGGCCCGAGGTGATGCTGTTCGACGAGCCGACGTCCGCGCTGGACCCGGAGCTGGTCGGCGACGTCCTCGGCGTCATGCGCGGGCTGGCGGAGCAGGGGATGACCATGCTCGTCGTCACCCACGAGATGAGCTTCGCCCGCGAGGTCGCCGACCGGGTCGTGTTCATGGACGCCGGCGCGGTCGTCGAGGAGGGCCCGCCCGCGCGGGTGATCGACGACCCGTCCCACGAGCGGACGCGGACGTTCCTGTCCCGCGTCCTCGATCCGGCGGCGGCACGGGTCGGAGAGGGCGAATAAGTCGGATATCTTCCGGTCAGCGGGAACGTTCTGATGGAACGTGCGCGCGTAACGTCGCGGTAACAGCGGCGCGGCATACTTCCACGTAGGACGTAGCGGCAGGCAGTACCGAGGGAGTGGGACTTGGACCGTCAGCAGGAGTTCGTGCTGCGCACGCTGGAGGAGCGCGACATCCGCTTCATCCGGCTGTGGTTCACCGACGTGCTCGGGTTCCTGAAGTCGGTGGCCGTCGCCCCCGCCGAGCTGGAGGGCGCCTTCGGCGAGGGGATCGGCTTCGACGGGTCGGCGATCGAGGGCTTCGCCCGCGTGTACGAGGCCGACATGATCGCCAAGCCGGACCCGTCCACGTTCCAGGTGCTGCCCTGGCGGTCGGAGTCGCCCGGCGTGGGCCGCATGTTCTGCGACATCCTCATGCCGGACGGGACGCCGAGCTTCGCCGACCCCCGCTATGTCCTCAAGCGGGCGCTGGCCAGGGCCGCCGACCTCGGCTTCACCTTCTACACCCACCCCGAGATCGAGTTCTTCCTGCTCAACGACAAGCCGGAGGACGGCCGCGAGCCCGAGCCGGCGGACGCGGGCGGCTACTTCGACCACACCCCGCACAGCGCCGCGCACGACTTCCGCCGCAACGCGATCACGATGCTGGAGGCGATGGGCATCTCGGTGGAGTTCAGCCACCACGAGGGCGCCCCCGGCCAGCAGGAGATCGACCTGCGGTACGCCGACGCGCTCACCACCGCCGACAACATCATGACGTTCCGGCTGGTGATGAAGGAGGTCGCGCTGGAGCAGGGCGTGCACGCGTCCTTCATGCCGAAGCCGTTCACCGAGCACCCCGGGTCCGGCATGCACACGCACATGTCGCTGTTCGAGGGCGACCGCAACGCGTTCTACGAGCCGGGCGCGGAGTACAAGCTGTCCAAGGTCGGGCGGGCGTTCATCGCCGGGCTGCTGCGCCACTCGTCGGAGATCACGGCGGTGTGCAACCAGTTCGTCAACTCCTACAAGCGGCTGTGGGGCAACGTCGGGTCCGCGGCCGGGGCCGGGGGAGAGGCGCCGTCCTACATCTGCTGGGGGCACAACAACCGGTCGGCGCTCGTCCGCGTCCCGATGTACAAGCCGCACAAGGGCCACTCGACCCGCATCGAGTTCCGGTCGCTGGACACGGCGGCGAACCCCTACCTGTCGTTCGCGGCGATCCTCGGCGCTGGGCTGAAGGGCATCGAAGAGGGCTACGAGCTGCCGCCGGGCGCCGAGGACGACGTGTGGGCCCTCACCGTCGCCGAGCGGCGCGCCCTCGGCATCGAGCCGCTCCCGCAGGACCTGGACGAGGCGATCCACGCGATGGAGCGCAGCGAGCTGGTGGCCGACATCCTGGGGGAGCACGTCTTCGACTTCTTCCTGCGGAACAAACGGCAGGAATGGGAGGACTACCGGCGCCAGGTGACCGAGTTCGAGCGGAAGCGCCTTCTCGCCGTCCTCTGACCAGGGGAGCCGGATTACGGTGGACCCGTGACCGAGTCCCGCACTCCCGAGCGCCGCTCGTCCCTCGCCGGGCGCCTGGCGCGGCTCGGCTTCACCGACGCCGCCCGCGCCGAGCGGCTCCTGCTGGACGCGGAGTCGGGCGCCGGCATCCGGCCCGGCGACGATCTTCTCGACGCCCTCGGCGGCACCGCCGACCCCGATCTCGCGCTGGACGGGCTGCTCCGGCTGCTGCCGTCCGCCGACGGGAAGGGAGTCGGCGGCGAGCTGCGGGAGGCCCTCGCCGGGGAGCCCGGGACGCGGGAGCGGATCACGGCCGTCCTCGGGGTGAGCGCCGCGCTGGGCGATCACCTCGTCCGGCATCCGGAGCATTGGCGGGTCCTGCGCGACGATCAGGACGCCCCGGCCGGGCATCCCCGCGAGGATCTGCTGGCCGCCGTCGGCGCCGATCCGGGCGACGGGGAGCCCGTGGCGTCCGGGTCCTGTCAGGAGACGCTCGTCGCGCTGCGCGTCGCGTATCGAAGGCGGCTCTTGGCGCTGGCGGGACGCGACCTGACCGGCCTTGCGGACATCGCCGTCGTGGCCGCCGAGCTGGCCGATCTCGCCGCCGCCGCGCTGGAGGCGGGCCTCGCGATCGCGCGCGCCGACGTCCCCGAGCACTCGACATGCCGTCTCGCCGTGATCGGCATGGGCAAGTGCGGCGGCCGCGAGCTGAACTACGTCAGCGACGTCGACGTGATCTTTGTGGCGGAGGCGCGCGAGGGAGAGCCCGAGCAGGCGGCGCTGCGCACCGCGACGCGCCTGGCTTCGGCGATGATGCGGGCCTGCTCGTCCAGCACCGAAGAGGGCGCGTTGTGGGAGGTGGACGCGGCGCTCCGCCCGGAGGGCAAGGCGGGCCCGCTGGTGCGGACCCTCGCCAGCCACCGCGCCTACTACGAGCGCTGGGCCAAGACCTGGGAGTTCCAGGCGCTGCTGAAGGCCCGTCCGGTCGCGGGCGACGCGGAGCTCGGCGCCCGCTACATCGACATGATCGCCCCGATCGTGTGGGACGCGGCCGAGGGGGAGAGCTTCGTCGAGGACGTCCAGGCGATGCGCCGCCGCGTCGAGGCCGACCTGAACCAGCGCACCGCCGACTCGGAACGGCAGCTCAAGCTCGGCCCCGGCGGGCTCCGGGACGTGGAGTTCTCGGTGCAGCTGCTGCAGCTCGTCCATGGCCGGTCCGACGAGACGCTCCGCGCCCGCGCCACCCTCGACGCGCTCGACGACCTGTCGCGGGGCGGCTACGTCGGACGCGACGACGCGTCGGCACTGTCGTCGGCGTACCGGTTCCTGCGGCGCGTGGAGCATCTCGTCCAGCTTCACCGGCTGCGGCGGACGCATCTCGTCCCGGACGACGAGGACGGCCTGCGCCGCCTCGGCCGCGCCCTCGGCCTGCGCCCCGACCCGGTCAAGGAGTTCACCGCGCTCTGGCGGCGGCACGCCCGCGAGGTCCGCCGCATCCACGAGAAGCTGTTCTACCGGCCGCTGCTGCTGGCCGTGGCGCGGCTGCCCGGCGAGGAGGCGCGGCTCACCCCGGCCGCTGCGGGGGCCCGGCTGGAGGCGCTCGGCTTCGCCGACCCGGCGGGCGCGCTCCGCCACATCGAGGCGCTCACCTCCGGTGTGTCGCGGCGCGCCGCGATCCAGCGGACGCTGCTGCCGGTCATGCTCGGCTGGTTCGCCGACGCCCCCGACCCGGACGCGGGCCTGCTCGGGTTCCGGCAGGTCAGCGACGCGCTCGGCACCACCCCCTGGTACCTGCGGCTGCTGCGGGACGAGGTGACCATCGCCGAGCGGATGGCGTGGATCCTCGGCTCCAGCCGCTACGCCACCGACCTGCTGCTGCGCGCCCCGGAGGCGGTCGCGCTGCTGGGCTCCGACGCCGGGCTGTCCCCGCGCCCGTTCGGGACGGTGCGCGCGGAGGCCCTAGCCGTCGTCCGCCGCCACTGGGACTCCCGCGGGGCGCCCGCGGGCTCCGGCGGGCCTGCGGGCTCTGGCCCCGGGTCTGCGGGCTCCGGGGGGTCTGCGGGGTCTGGCGGGGCAGCGGGGTCTGCCGGGACAGCAGGGTCTGCCGGGACAGCGGGGTCTGCGGCGGAGGAGGCGGTCGCGGCGGTGCGGGCGCAGCGCCGCCGGGAGCTGTTCCGGGTGTCGGTCGCCGACCTGCTCGGCCTCGTGGACGTCCGGACGGTCGGGGAGGCCCTCACCGACATCGCCGCCGTCACCGTCGAGGCCGCGCTCCAGGCCGCCGTCAACAAGTTCGAGACCGGTTCAGGGGAGCCGCTTCCGACACGGCTGGCGGTCGTCGCGATGGGCCGGTTCGGCGGGCACGAGCTCGGCTACGGCAGCGACGCCGACGTCATGTTCGTCCACGACCCGGAGCCCGGCGCGGACGAGCGGGCCGCGGGACGCGCCGCGCACGCCGTCGCCGAGGAGCTGCGCCGCCTGCTCTCCCTCCCCGCGCCCGACCCGCCGCTGGAGATCGACCCGAACCTGCGTCCCGAGGGGCGGCAGGGGCCGCTCGTCCGGACGCTGGCGTCCTACGCCGCCTACTACGCCCGCTGGTCGGAGCCCTGGGAGGCGCAGGCGCTGCTGCGCGCCGACCCGCTGATCGGCGACCAGGGGCTGCGCGACCGGTTCCGCGCCCTGATCGACCCGGTCCGGTGGCCGGACGGCGGCATCGACGACGACGCCGTCCGGCAGATCCGGCGGCTGAAGGCGCGGATGGAGTCCGAACGGCTCCCGCGCGGTGTCGACCGGCGGCTGCACACCAAGCTAGGCCCCGGCGGGCTCGCGGACGTGGAATGGGTCGCGCAGCTCCTCCAGCTCCGGCACGCCCACGAGGTCCCCGGCCTGCGCACGACCCGGACCCTGGACGCGCTCGACGCGGCGGTCGAGGCCCGGCTGCTGGACGCCGAGGACGCCGCCGTCCTGACCGAGGCGTGGTGCCTCGCCACCCGCATCCGCGGCTCGATCATGCTGGTCCGGGGCCGCGCGTCCGACCTGCTGCCCAGCGATCATCACCGGGAGCGCACGGCCGTCGCCCGCGTCCTCGGCTATCCCGGGACCGGCGATCTCCTGGAGGACTACCGCCGCCACGCCCGCCGTGCCCGCACGGTCGTCGACCGGGTCTTCTACGGCGCGGACTAGCGAACTTGCGGACTGGGCGAGGCTGCGGGCCCGCGGGCTAAGCGGGCTGCGATGTACGACCAGAGTTGTACGAGGAGCGCGTGGCTCCACTGGCGGCGGTGACGCCGGCGGCCGCGCTGGGGACGTGGCCGGGGGACGGTTCGCCGGCGCCCCGGCGGACGCGGCTCGCGATGCCGTGCGCGATGCGGGCCCGCATCATGATGATCGGTTCGGGATGCCTGACGTAGAGGACCCAGGACAGCCACGCCGCGCCGCCGACCAGGGCGAACCCGGCCACCGCGTCCAGCACGTAGTGGTTGGCGGTGGAGAGGATCACGTACACGGTCGTGACGGGGTAGAGCGCGCCGAGCGCCTTGGCCCATTTCTGCGTGGCGAGCTTGACCACGACGATCCCGACCCACAGCGACCATCCCGCGTGCATGGACGGCATCGCCGCGTACTGGTTGGTGAGCGTCCCGGACGCGTCGCTGGCGTACAGGCCGAGCGAGTGCAGCGCGGTCACCGGGTCGACGAAGCCCTCGCTGTGCAGGAACCGCGGCGGGGCCAGCGGGTACAGCCAGAAGCCGATCAGCGCCATGCCGGTGGCGATCATGATCGAGGTGCGGAGCCACCGGTAGTGTTCCGGCCGGTAGCGGTACAGCCAGACGACGACGCCGAGCGTCACGATGAAATGCATCGTGGCGTAGAAGATGTTCGCGGCGCGTGCCAGCCAGGGCACCGACAGCAACGTCTGGTTGAGATGAAGCTCAACGTCCAGCCCCAGGTAGCGCTCTACGCCGAGGATCTGGTCGGCGTGGGCGAAGGCGGGCCCCGTGCCGTCCTGAACCAGGACGATGCGCGTCAGCGTATAGCCGGTATAGAAGAGGACGACCAGAAGAAGCTCACGCCACACCGGAGGAGCGGTGAGCACCCGTCGCCGCTTCGTCGCGGCCGCTGCTTTGGGGGGCGGTTGAGCCATGGTATCCATCTTTGCCGCACGGCCCCCTAATTGAGATCACCGCGACGAATGGTCTTCATCTCAGACTTGAGTAGTACGACCCTGATGCGGTATCCGGACTTTCGGGGGATGGGCCCCGGGGACGCCTCCCCCTCCCGGCTCCCCCCGTGTGGAGCCTGTGGAGTTGATCAGGAGTCAGCATAGGAGGCCCGGGGTAGATCAGGGTCGCCCCCCGCGACACGAACGGGGGGACGAATGGCCCGCTTTAGGGCGATACCTGGCATTGCGGTAGTCGGTGCCACCGCGTTGGCCGCTTCTGGTCTGGCGTACGCCTCAGGAAGTACACATGCCGCCGGAAGTACGCGTAAGGGCCATGCGGCAGTGATGAGCATATCGGCCGCGGGCGTCCGTCCGCCCGAATGGAAGCGATGCACGGGCCTCCCGTCGCCGCCCCCGGGAACCGCGCCGCCCCCCACCGGGTTCCGCTGCGCGACGGTCAGGGTGCCGCTCGACCATGCCAGGCCGTCCGGCGAGAAGATCGGCATCGCGCTGATCAAGGTTCCGGCCACCGAGCCGCGGCGCCGCATCGGCTCGCTCGTGTTCAACTTCGGCGGCCCCGGCGGCGAGGGCGTCGGCGCGCTCGCGCAGGCCGCGGGGCAGTACTCCGACCTCGGCGCCCGCTACGACCTGGTCGGGTTCGACCCGCGCGGCGTCGGGCGGAGCGCCCCGGTGACGTGCGCCGGAGCCCGGCAGCTGGACGAGATCACCGCCCGGGACGACAGCCCCGACACCCCCGCCGAAGAGAAGGCGTACATCGGGGGCCGCGCAGCCTACGTCAAGCAGTGCCAGGCGCGGTCGGGCAGGCTGCTGCCGCATGTCGGCACGCTGAACGCCGCCCGCGACCTGGACATGATCCGCGTCGCGCTCGGCGACGAGAAGCTGCACTACTTCGGCATTTCCTACGGCACCTGGCTCGGCGGCGCGTACGCGCACCGGTTCCCCGGCCGGGTCGGACGTGCCGTCCTCGACGCCGCCGTCGACACCAAGATCGGCAGCAGGGACCTCGCGCTGCAGCAGGCCGCGGGGTTCCAGCGCGCCCTCGGCGCCTTCGGGGCCGCCTGCGCCCGGCTGGGCCCGAAGGCGTGCCCGCTGGGCAACGACGGCCCGTCCGTCGTGAGGTCCACGGCACGGATCCTCGCCGGGCTCGACCGCAGGCCGCTGAAGACGTCCGGCGGCCGCGAACTCACCCAGAGCCTCGGCACGACCGGCGTCGCCGCCGCCCTCTACTCCCGCGACGCCTGGCCGTACCTCGCGCAGGGGCTCGTCGACGCCGTCAAACGCCGCGACGGCTCGCTGCTGCTCGCGCTCGCCGACGTCCTGAACGGCCGCAGGCAGGACGGGACGTACAGCAACCTGTCAGCCGCCAACACCGCGATCACCTGCGCGGACGGCACCGACCGCCACACCCCGGCCGACGTCCGGCGGCTCCTTCCCGCGTTCCGGGACGCCTCGCCGATCTTCGGGACGTCCATGGCATGGGCCCTGCTGCAATGCACCGGCTGGCCGGTGAAGGGCGACGACGCGGCCCGTGAGGTGTCCGCCCCGTCCGCCGCGCCGATCCTCGTCGTCGGCAATACCGGCGACCCGGCCACCCCGTACGCGTGGGCGCCCGCGCTGACGAGGGCCCTGGGCGGACGGGCGACGCTCCTCACCCTCCAGGGGGAGGGCCACGGCGCCTACGACACCGGCGACCTGTGCGTCCGCGCGAGGGTGAACGCCTACCTCCTCGACGGGGCCGTCCCGCCCGCCGGAACCACCTGCGCCTAGCCGTCGTCCGCACGAGACGGCTCGCTTTTTGGCAACTTTCACCATTGATCCCAGCACCGGTATGGACTGGTCTAGACCAATATGCCGGAGGAGGATCATGATGAATAACGGTGGCCGAATACTCGTGTCGATCGCCGCGGTCGCGGCGCTGGGGCTGGCGCTGGCCCCGCCCGCCCACGCGCAGGCGCCGCCCGGCGGCGGCCGGGCCTGTGACGTCGACGCCCAGTTGTCGAAGATGACCGATGCCGAGAAGGTCGGTCAGATGGTCATGGTGTCCACCGGGGTCAAACCGGACGGCATGCCCGACGACCAGACCCGCCGCGCGATCCAGGAACTGAAGATCGGCTCGACCCTCACCCACGAGCCGGAGAACCCCGGGATCGCCGCCCGCTACGCCAACCAGATGCAGCGATGGGCGCAGGACACCCGCCTCGGCATGCCGCTGCTCGTCTCGGGCGACTTCGAGTTCGGCACGACCCACAACGTCCGCGAGGGCACGACTCCGCTCCCCAACGCGATGGGCCTCGGCGCCGCCCGCGACCCCCGCCTCGCCCGCGAGGCCGCCGTGATCACCGCGGCGGAGGCCCGCGCGATGGGCTTCCACTGGGGCTACGCGCCGGTCGCCGACGTCAACACCAACCCCGCCAACCCGATCATCGGCGTCCGGTCGTTCGGCGAGCGCAGCGACCTGGTGACCGGCCTCGTCGAGGCGCAGGTGCGCACCTACAACAAGGCCGGCCTGATCGCGACGCCCAAGCACTTCCCCGGGCACGGCGACACCGAGTTCGACAGCCACCTGGAGCTCCCCGCCGTCACCTACGACCGGGCGACCCTCGAAAAGGTGCACCTGCCCCCGTTCCGCAGCGCCATCGAGGCCGGCGCCGACTCGATCATGACGGCGCACGTCGTGGTCAAGGCCATCGACCCCGACCTGCCCGCCACGCTGTCGCCCAAGGTCCTGACCGGCCTGCTCCGCGACGAGATGGGCTTCGACGGCCTGATCGTCACCGACGCCATGGACATGGACGCCATCGACAAGAACTGGGGCACCCGCCAGGCCACGGTGATGGCGGTCGAGGCGGGCGCGGACGTCATCATGTCCACCGGCGAGTTCGAGACCCACGCCGAGGCGGTCGACGCGCTCGCCGACGCCCTGGCCGACGGGTCGCTGAGCAGGGAGCGGGTGGACGAGTCCGTCCGGCGCATCCTCGGCCTCAAATGCAAGTACAAGGTGGGCGACCACCGCTACGCCGACCCCAGGACGGCCGAGAAGGTCTCCGGCAACCAGATGTTCCAGCGGCGCGCCCTGAACATGGGCCTCGCCGCGACGACCCTGGTACGCAACGACGGCGGCGTCCTCCCGTTCGACCCGGAATCCGACGACCGGACGCTCGTCGCGGGCGCCGTCCAGACCAAGGTGTTCGCGGACGAGGTCGCCGGCGTCTCGGACGGCCCGGTGGAGACCTGGCAGTCCGTGACGACCAACCCGACCGACGCGGAGATCGCCGACGCCGTCAAGCGGGCCGCGTCCGCCGACCGGATCCTCGTCGCGACGTTCTCGTCCGGCCCGCTGCCCGCGGGCCAGGCCAAGCTCGTCAAGGCGCTGCAGGCGACGGGCAAGCCGGTCGCGGCGCTCGCGATCGGGCTGCCGTACGACCTCACGTCCTACCCGGACGTCAAGGCGTACGTCGCGACCTACGGGACGACCGCCCGCACCCAGCGGATCGACCTGACCATGCACAAGGCCGCCGCGCGCGTCGTCTTCGGCGAGCAGCCGGGCGGACGCCTGCCGGTCACGATCAAGGGCCTGTACCCATACGGCCACGGCCTGCGCTACTGACGAGCTCCGCTCGACGGCCCAGACCGCCCGGACCGCCCGGGTGCGCCGCCTCCCCCGATCGGCGCATCCGGGCCCCGGCCCGGGCCTGCGAGACCTCGGCTCAGACGACCTGCTCGACCTTCATGGGCTCCCGGAGGGCGTTGCCGACGGTGCAGTACTTCTCGTGCACCCGCCCGGCCACGGCCTTCAGCACGTCCTCGGCCTTCGCGTCGCCTTCGGGGAGCTCGACGTCATAGGTGATCGTGATCGTGCCGAGGGTGCTCGTCGCGACCTTGTCCGCCTGGACGGTCGCGGCGAGCCGCGCCATCCGGTGCCCGCGCTGCGAGGTCAGCGGCTCCACGGTCACCAGCTCGCAGCCGCCGAGCGCGGCCAGCAGCAGCTCGACCGGCGTGAAGACGCCCTCGGCGTCCGAGTCGCCGATGGCGACCTTCGCGCCCCGGTCGTTGACCGCCTGGAACCCGTCCTCGGTGCGCTCCACCCTGACCTCGGTCATTGCCAACCCCTCTGATCGCCTGGTTCGTCCGCGTGAACAGCGGCCTGGGGCGGGTTCTTCCCCGATCAGGACGCGACGCTCAGGACGCGACGCTCTCAAGACGCGGCGCTCCTCAGGACGCGGCGAGACGCTCCTGCTCCTCCTGGACGATCTGCCGCGCGAGGGCCTGCTCGGAGATGTCGACCGCGTCCGGCGTCCGCTCAGCGAGATCGCTCCGGCGCGCGTACTCGTCGAACAGCCTGGTCTTGAGCTGCAGAATCTCCAGCATTCGCTCGTCCACGCTGCCGGGCGTCAGCAGCCGGTGGACCTGGACGGTCCGCACCTGCCCCATCCGGTGGGCGCGGGCGATCGCCTGCGTTTCCATCGTCGGCTTCACCTGCGGCTCGCAGATGATCACGACGGACGCGGCCTGCAGATTCAGCCCGACCCCGCCCGCCTGGATCTGCGCCAGAAGAACGGTGTGGCCAGAGGCGGCGGTGAAAGCGTCGACGAGTTCCTGGCGTCTCACCGGCGGAACGTCACCCGAGATCGGCCCGCGAGCGTTCGGCAGCGCGGCCTGGACGGCGGCCAGCACGTCCCGGAAATAGGAGAAGATCACGACCTTGAGCTCGTTCGCCGCCGCCTCCTCGACCAGCTCCACCAGCCGGTCGAGCTTCGCCGACTTCTTCGGGACGGCATAAGCGGCCCTGCGCATCGCCATGAAATTGCCCTCGGCCACGGCCCGCCGATAGGCCCTGGCGTCGGCCCTGCTGAATTCCTCCAGCTCGTCCACATACACGACCTCGGGCAGCTCGACGAGCACGTCCCGCTGGTTGCGCCGCAGGTAGACCGGTGAGACCGCCGACCGGAACGCCCGCGCCCCCACCGCCGCGTCATGCGGCCGGATCTGCTTAGCCACCTCCGGCCGCAAATGCGCGACCAGACTGCGGAACTCCTCGACCCGGTTCTCCATCGGCGTTCCGGTCAGAAAGAGAACATTCTCCGTCCGCTTGCACCAATACGCGACGGCCTGAGCACGCCGCGTCTCGTGATTCTTGGCGTAATGGGCCTCGTCCACCACGAACATCCCGAGATTCACGTGCTCCGGCACGTCCAGCGAATGGAGCGTGGCGAGCGTCGTAACGGCGATCCCGCCGTCCTCGGCCCACTTCTTCAACGCGCTCTGCCGCCCCGACCCGTGCAGGGGGTGCGCCGCCAGCGTGCAACGCGACTCGATCTCCCGCACCCAGTTAATCAACACACTCGCTGGACAAGCGACAAGAAAATGCGTCGCCCCCTGAGCCCGCAAATGCGCCATCGCCGCGATCGCCTGAATGGTCTTCCCCAGCCCCATCTCGTCGCCCAGGATCACCCGCCGCTGGACGAGCGCGAACCGCGCCCCGAACGACTGGTACCCGCGCAGCGAGACCCGCCGGAACCCGTCGTCCAGCGGCTGGCTCTTCACCCGCGCCGCCAGATCGCCCGGCAGGAACCCCTCCGCCGCCTCCCGCTCGGGCACCAGCGCCGCGAGATCGGCCAGCAGGGTCTGATAGTCAGCGGCCCGCAACTCGAAGTCGATCCACGCCTCATCGCCCGAAACGGCAGGCCGCAGCAGATCGACCGAGCCCTGCGACATCAGCAGCCGCGAATCCCGCTCCTCCTCGACCCGCAACGCCTCCGCCAGCTGATCGACCGCCTCCCGCGCCCGCTCCCGCCGCGACGGCCGCGCGAAGATCTTCCGCCACCACGAAGCCAGCGGCCGCGCGTCCCGCACGAGCGGCCCGAACCGCTGCTCGACCTCCTGAGCGGCGGCCCGCGCACGTGGCAGCTCGGGCCCCGCGTTCACCAGCCGGTGCAACGCGATGACCAGCGGCGTCGTCACCTCGTCCCGCCGCTCCACGTCGATCCGGACGCCCACCGACTGCTCGGCCGCGTCCGCCAGCCCGCCCGCCGCCGCGTGGAGCTGCTGCGCGGTCTGCGGCCCGATCCCCGGCAGCAGCTGCAGCCGGTACCGCGTCGCCTCCAGCACATCGGCAACACTCGCGAACCCGGCCTCTTCCAAAGGCCCGAGCCGGAGCCGTCCGTCCGTGACGTCCTTCAGCCGAGCCAGCGGAATCGCCCGCAACTGCGCCCGCGCCGCCTCCACCCGCAACGGCTTCAGCGCACTCTGCACCTCCGACACGGCCCGCCGATGATCGGCCAGCAGGTCACGCGCGGCACCCAGCAGCGAGTGAGCGTCCCGCAGGACGCCCTTGGGCTCGTCCGTCATCCCGCTCCCTCGTCCGGAGGTCCAGCCACATGATGCCAGCGCCCTCCGACTGTGACGCGCTTCGCCGATTATGCCGGGGGGTGACGCTTGAACGACATGGTGCTATCTTCATTAGCACCATGTTGCTGAGGTTGCCGAAGGGTGATCCGCGGCCACTGCACGAGCAGGTGGCCTCGGCGATCCGGCGTGCCATCGCCGAGGGAGAGTGCGCGGTCGGCGGCGGCCTGCCCCCCGCGCGTGACCTGGCCGCGATGCTCGACCTGAACCCCAACACCGTGCTGCGCGCCCTGCGCCAGCTGCGCGACGAGGGCCTGCTGGAGTTCCGCCGCGGCCGGGGCATCCGGGTCGTGGCCGGTCCCGAGTACGGGGAGTTCACCGAGCAGGTACGGCAGATCGTCGCGGAGGCCGCCCGGCTCGGCCTGTCCCGGGACGAACTGGTCGAGATGATCGAGACCGCCTGAGAGCGTCCGGGAGTTGAGAGCGATGGGCAGAGGACGATACGTGTGGCCGGTGGTGGTCGTCGGTGCGGCGGCCGGAGCCGGGGCCGCGCTGCTGTGGACGCTCCCGGACATGTTCGGGGACGCGCTGCCGGACAAGATCGCCGTCCACTGGGGGCCGAACGGCCAGGCCGACCGGTGGGTTCCGTCCTCGGACCTTCGCGGGTCCGGGACGGTCCCCTGGCTCGTGGCATGCGCGATCGCATTGGGGATCGGGCTTTACGGGTGGCCGCGCCGGATGCTGCGCGGCTCGATGGGCGCGGTGCTGGGCGGCGGCCTGGGCTTCTTCGGCGCGATCCAGTACTCCACCATCGCCGTCAACGCGGGAGCGACCGACTGGCGTGAGACGTCCATTCCCTGGTGGCACGTCGTGCTGGTGCTGACCGCGCTACTGCTCGGCGGGACCTTCGGTTACTGGGCGGGCTCGCGCGGCCCGGACCACCGGCCAGAGGGAGCCGAGCCGCCGGAGACGGCGCGGATCCCGCTGGACAGGCACGAGCGCACGGTATGGATCGGCTACTGCCACAACCGCTGGATTCCGTGGGCCGGCGGCGTCCTCACCCTGTCGAGCATGGGCCCGCTGGTGACGGAGGAGGATCCGGATCTCAGCTTCGTGCTCATGATCAGCGGTTCGTTGCTGTTCACGGCCCTGGTCCTGTCGGCCCTCACCTCGGTGCGCGTGCTGGTGGACGAGCGCGGGCTGCAGGTGCGGCTCGGCCTGCCGGGCCTTCCGGCCAAGCGCATCCCGCTGGACCGCGTGGTCTCGGCGTACGAGGCCGAGTTCCGGCCGACCCAGGTCGGCGGGTGGGGCTACCGGATCACACCGGACCACACCGTCCTGATGCTACGCGGTGGCCCCTGCCTGGTGGTCAGACAGACCGGCACCGGACGGGATTTCGTCGTCAGCGTCGACGACGCCGACCGAGGCGCGGCCCTGCTCAACACCCTCCGCGAACACACCCCCCGCTGACGAAACCTGCGCCTAGCCTGGACTCATGGACGATCTGGCGGGAAGGCCCACGGGCGAGCGCATTCAGGTCCTCCGTGAGCGCAAGGGCCTCACGCGTCCCACGCTCGCCGGGCTGGTCGGCAAGTCCGCGTCCTGGCTCAAGGGCATCGAGACCGGCCGCCGCCTCCCGCCCCGCCTCCCCACCTTGGTCAGGCTGGCCGAGGCGCTCGGCGTGGGCGACGTCGCCCTACTCGCCGGAACAGACATGGATCTCGGCGACGCGGCGTCCATCCCGCTCGCCTCGTTCTCCCGCATTCCCCACGGGGCGATCCCGGCGATCCGCGACGCCGTCCGCGAGCCCCTCCTCACCGCCCCGGCATCACATGTGGACATCCCCACTCTCTCCGCCCGCATTTCGCAGGCATGGCGACTGTGGCACGGCTCGCCCACCCACCGCACCGACGTCGGCCGCGTCCTTCCCGCCCTCCTCCGCGACGCCCGCGTCGCCGCGCGCCAGCCCGACGAATACAGAACCGCAAACGCCCTGCTCTCGGACGTCTACGCCCTCGTCCAGCACGAGATCGTCTGGGCGGCCGAACCCGAACTGATCTGGGTCGTCGCCGACCGCAGCCTCACCGCCGCCCACGCCGCGGACCAACCGATACCTCTGGCAGGCGCGGCCTGGACCCTGGCGATCGTCCAACGCTCGATGGGCGACCTCGACGGCGCGGTCGACCTCGTCACCGAGGCGTCGGCCATCATCAAGCCGCGCCTGGAAGACGGCCCCATCGAACTGCAAGCCATGTATGGCGCCCTCCAACTCCACGCCGCCACGACCAGCGCCCGCGACGGCCGGGAGGGCGACGCGCTCCGCCACCTGGACGACGCCCAGGCCACGGCCGAACGCCTGCCCTCCGGCTACCACCACCCGTGGACGCAGTTCGGCACGTCGAACGTCGCCGTCCACGCGGTCTCCGTCCGCGCCGACCTCTCCAAATCCTCCGCCGCCCGCGACGAGGCCCAGCGCATCGACCCCGACACCATCCCGAGCCGCGAACGGCGCGCCCGCCTCATGGTCGAAACGGCCCGCACCTACCACCAGCGCCGCGACTACTCCGCCACCCTCGACTGGCTCGAACGCGCCTACCCCGTCTGCAACGACTCGGTGCACTACTCGCCCCAAGCACGCCAAATGGCGTCCGACGCCGTCGACCACGGCGGCCCCATGATCGACCGCCGCGCCCGCACGTTCGCCCACCTCCTCGACCTCCCCGTCTGACCGCACCCCGCACCCCGGCATCAGGGGCGCACCTCGCACCCCTCCACCTGCGGGCGCGAAGCGTGCCCCTCACCCCACATCACCGGCACCAAGCTCTCCGTGACGAACCCACTACGTTCTGGAGGGCAGAGTGCGCACGCCGGAAAACAATCAGTTGTTCGCATGGGACGTGTTCACGGTGAACGCGGGCCAATGCGGCGTCACTGACGATCGGGACGTTGCCATCAGGCATGTGCACCGCGCGTTGCGGGGGTTCGAGGAGGGGGCGTCCGGGAAGGTGCGGCGGGTCGCGCTCGCGCCGGACGGCACCGCCGCCTACGTCGACCTGCGGACGGTCGGCGAAGCGTGGCGGGACGCGTCCACGGGCGCCGTCGTGTGGCGGGGCGAATGAACCCGGCCCGCCACCTGGACGACCTCGCCGACGCGCTCGCCTTCGCCGGATGGTCCTGCCTGCCCCGCTACGACGAGACCCCGCCCCTGCTGCGCGTGGTCTCCCCGTCCTTGCCGAGGATCGGCGAGAGCATCAGCGTCAAGGCCGGGGTGGGCGGCGTGCCATGGTTCATCTCCTCGACCGGCGACCCGCTGACCCCCTGCCACGACCTCACCGGGGCGTGCCTGGAGATATCCACCCGACTCGCGCCCTTCGTCACGGCCGCGCGCCTCCCGGAGATCCGTTCTCGGAGACGCCGCCGCGTGCCGTTCCTCACCCGCTGGCGGTGAAGGAGATCCAGGTGTCGGGCGGGAACTGAGGACGGGACGGGACCGGGCGGTGTTCCTCGGTCCAGGCACCCGGCGCGATCTCGGTGGCTACGCGGCGCCAGAAGCGGACGGCCGGGACGTTCTCGTCCTGGAAGGCGACCTCCCAAGCCCCCGGGTGCCTGGTGATCACCTCTTGGACGCTTCGCAACCCGAGCCCGGTCCTGCGGGCGCCGCGGACGATGAAGAAAGCGCTCAGCACCCGCTTCTCGCCCTTGAGCCCCCGGACGGTCGCGAACCCGACAGGGTTGGCGTCGCTGCTCAGCAGATACGCGGCCCAGTCGGGGTCATGGAAGGCGGCATGCAGGCGTTCGCTTCGGAACGTTCCGTCCGGACGGGGCAGCAGGCCGCGGAACTGCGAGACGTCGTGCTGGAACATCAGCCACAGGCGCTCCAGAACGGAGCGGTCGGCCGAGTCGGCGAGGCGAACTGTCAGGTCAGGCATGAAGGTCCTTGGCAAGTACGGGCTGAAACGCGAAAGAGCCTCCTGAGATCGCTCTCAGGAGGCTCTTACCGCTAGCGAGATCTTACCAAGCGCCAGACACCTGCTCAGATGTCGTAATAGAGCTCGAATTCGTGGGGGTGGGGGCGGAGGCGGATGGGGTCTATTTCGAACTCGTTCTTCATCGTGATCCAGGTCTCGATGAGGTCGGGTGTGAAGACGCCGCCTTCGAGGAGGTAGTCGTGATCGGACTCGAGGGCCTCTAGGACTTCGGGGAGGCTGCCGGGGACCTGCGGGATGGCGCGGGCCTCCTCCGGCGGGAGCTCGTAGAGGTCCTTGTCGACCGGCTCGGCGGGCTCGATCTTGTTCTTGATGCCGTCCAGGCCCGCCATCAGCATCGCGGAGAAGGCCAGGTACGGGTTGCAGGACGGGTCCGGCACGCGGAACTCGACGCGCTTGGCCTTCGGGTTCGACCCCGTGATCGGGATGCGGATGCAGGCGGAGCGGTTGCGCTGGGAGTAGACCAGGTTGACCGGGGCCTCATAGCCGGGGACGAGCCGGTGGTAGCTGTTCACCGTCGGGTTCGTGAACGCCAGCAGGGACGGGGCGTGCTTGAGCAGGCCGCCGATGTAGTAGCGCGCGTTGTCGGACAGGCCCGCGTAGCCGACCTCGTCGTAGAAGAGGGGCGCGCCGTCCTTCCACAGGGACTGGTGGCAGTGCATGCCGGAGCCGTTGTCGCCGAAGATGGGCTTCGGCATGAACGTGACGGTCTTGCCGGCGGCGCGCGCGACGTTCTTGACGATGTACTTGTAGAGGAGGAGCTGGTCCGCGGTCTTCAGGAGGGTGTCGAACCGGAAGTCGATCTCGGCCTGGCCGGCGGTGCCGACCTCGTGGTGCTGCATCTCGACGTGGATGCCGCAGGCCAGGAGCTGCGAGACCATCTCCGAGCGCAGGTCGGTGTAGTGGTCCATCGGCGGGACGGGGAAGTAGCCGCCCTTGTACGGGGGCTTCGCGCCGAGGTTGCCGCCGGGCTCCTCGCGGCCGGTGTTCCACGCGCCCTCGACGGAGTCGAGGTAGTAGTACCCGGCGTTCGCCTTGGTCTCGAAGCGGACGTCGTCGAAGATGTAGAACTCGGCCTCGGGGCCGAAGTAGCAGGTGTCGGCGACGCCGGTGCCGCGCAGGTAGTCCTGCGCCTTCTTCGCCACGTTGCGCGGGTCGCGGCTGTACGGCTCGCCGGTCAGCGGGTCGTGGACGAAGAAGTTCAGGTTCAGGGTCTTGTGCTGGCGGAACGGGTCGACGACGGCGGTGGACGGGTCCGGCAGCAGGAGCATGTCCGACTCGTGGATCTCCTGGAACCCGCGGACGGACGAGCCGTCGAACATCAGCCCCTCGGTGAAGACGCTCTCGCCGAAGCTCTCGACGGGGAACGTGAAGTGCTGCATCTTGCCCGGCAGGTCCACGAACCGGCAGTCGACGAATCGCACACCCTCGTTCCTGATGTAGCTCAGGACCTCATCGGCGCTGCTGAACATCCGGCCTCCTTGAGCGCTTCTCGGCTCCTGGCAGGCTAGGACGGCGCCGTTTCCCGGCCGTGTCTCATATGTTTCCGGTGTGTTACGCGTCCAGCGGCAGCCCAGTCGGGGGCGGGTCGGGGCCTGCGGAGGGACGGGATAGCGTAGGCCCCATGAGCAGTGGTAAAGGCGGGCCGCGCTGGACGCAGACGTGGCTCGGCGGGGCGCCCTCGGCCGGGGTCGATCTCGGGAAGCCGGGGGAGCGGATCGGGTTCCCGGAGAGCGGCAGCGGCGCGGTCGCGTCCTACCCCCGGCGGCTGGTCGCGCTGTTCGTCGACTGGGGGCTGTCGATGCTGGTGGCGAGCCTGCTCGCGCGGTCGCTCGGCTGGAATCCGGCCGAGCGCAGCATGTGGACGCTCGTGATCTTCGCGATCCAGGCGTGGCTGCTGACCGCGTTCATCGGCGTGACGATCGGCAAGCGGCTGTGCGGCATCCGCGTCGCCCGGCTGGACGGGCGTCCGGTGGGGCTCGTCTGGGCGCTGGCCAGGACGCTGCTGCTGGTCCTCATCGTCCCCGCGCTGATCTGGGATAGGGATTACAGGGGCCTGCACGATCGGGCCAGCAACACCGCTGTCGTGAACATCTGAGCATGGCAAAAGCGCCCTCCGGCGGGAGGGCGCTTCAAGCGTCAGCGCATCTTCGGCTTCGGGCCCTTGGGCATCTTCGCGCCCTTCGGGATCGGGCCCTTCGGCATCTGCATCGACCGGGGGAGCGCCTGGAGGCGGTCGTTCAGCTCGGCCACCTGTCCCTTGGTGAGGTTGCGGGGCAGCTTCATCAGGTGCCGCTGCAGCTTGTCGACCGGGATCTGGCCCTCGTCGTCGCCGACCTGGACGTCATAGATCGGCACCTGCTGCGCGGCGCGGGACAGGCGCTTCTTCTCGGCGCCGAGGAGCTGCCCGACCCGGTTGCGCGGACCCTCCGACACCAGCACCACCCCGGCGCGGCCCACCGCCCGGTGCACCATGTCGAGGTTGCGGTTGCCGCTGACCGCCTCGGTGACCGTCCAGTTCCCGCGCATGTTCTTCAGGATCGCGGCGGCCGCGCCCGGCTGCCCGGCGATCACCTTGTACTGCGCGCGCTGCGCCAGCTGGCCGAACACGATCATGCCGACGGCGACGGCGGCGAGGACGCCCAGCGGGATGAAGAACCACAGCTGGCCGAAGAGCAGCCCGATCAGGATGACGACGGCCAGCGTCCCGATCGCCGACGCGAACACGATCGGCAGGGCCTTCGGGTCGGCCTGCCGGAGCACCTGGGCGACCATGCGGATCTGCTTGAGGCGGCCCGGACGCTCCTGGGCCCCGTCCGTGGGCGTTTTCGACATGGATACAAGGATAGTCGGGTCGGGCGCCCGTCCCGACAGCCCCCTGATCTACGCGCGTGCTTCGACGGCCTGCTTGTAGAGGCGCCCGGCGCGGTAGCTGGAGCGCACGAGCGGGCCGGACATGACGCCCGCGAAGCCGATCTCCTCGGCCTCGGCGGACAGCTCGACGAACTCCTCCGGCTTCACCCACCGCTCCACCGGGTGGTGGCGGGCGCTCGGCCGCAGGTACTGGGTGATCGTGATCAGTTCGCAACCGGCGGCGTGCAGGTCGCGCAGGGCCTGGGAGATCTCCTCGCGCGTCTCGCCCATGCCGAGGATCAGGTTCGACTTGGTGACGAGGCCGTCCTCGCGGGCGCGGGTGACGACCTCCAGGGAGCGCTCGTACCGGAAGCCGGGACGGATCCGCTTGAAGATCCGCGGGACGGTCTCCACGTTGTGCGCCAGCACCTCGGGCCGGGACGAGAACACCTCGGCGAGCTGCTCGGGGACGGCGTTGAAGTCGGGGATCAGCAGCTCGACGCCGCAGCCGGGGATCGCGGCGTGGATCTGCCGGACGGTCTCGGCGTACAGCCAGGCGCCGCCGTCGTCCAGGTCGTCGCGGGCGACGCCGGTCACGGTGGCGTACTTCAGGCCCATCGTCGCGACGGACTCGGCGACGCGGCGCGGCTCGTCCCGGTCGAGCTCGGCGGGCTTGCCGGTGTCGATCTGGCAGAAGTCGCAGCGCCGGGTGCACTGGTCGCCGCCGATCAGGAACGTGGCCTCGCGGTCTTCCCAGCATTCGTAGATGTTGGGGCAGCCGGCCTCCTGGCACACCGTGTGCAGGCCCTCCGACTTCACCAGGCCGCTGAGCTCCCGGTACTGCGGGCCCATCTTCAGCCGCGTCTTGATCCAGTCGGGCTTGCGCTCGATGGGGGTCTGGCTGTTGCGCGCCTCGACGCGCAGCAGCTTGCGCCCCTCTGGGGTCACCGTCGTCACGGGAACCAGCGTACGTCGCGATCTACGATGTCGGCACACCGCCCGCCGCCCTGCCCTCACCGCCCCGCCGACACCGCTCGCCGCCCTGCCCTCAGCGCTCCGCCGCGACCGCCCTCAAGGCCGCCGTCCGGGCGGTTTTCGACCGGGTGGGGCTCAAAGGCGTCTCGGAGCGATATCGAACGTATGACAGTGGCCCGTCCGATCCGCCGATTCAGTGTGTTTCGGCCATGCCCAACAGTGGATCTCTCTAATGTGACTCCCTGTCGTCACGCAACAGCGTCAGCAGGAGGACCGCCGTGGGTCTGGCAATGTCGTACCTCAGGGTGCCGCCGGTGCTGGAGGGTGAGCAGGATCCCGGACGGATCGCCCGCCATGTCTTCGGCGACGCCGAATGGCGCCGGCGCGGCGCGTCCGTCCTGTTCGATCTGGGCTGGGCGTGGCAGGCGATGCACTACCTCTGCACCGGCGACGCGTGGGACGGGCGGCAGCCCGAGGCCGACGTGGTGTGCGGCGGGCGGCTGCTCACCGAGGACGGCGCCGACGAGCTGGGCATGGACGTCATCTACCTGGCGCCCGACCGGGTGAAGCCCGCCGCCGACCACCTCACCGGGACCCCGTTCGGCAAGCTCGCCGGACGGTTCGACCCGGCGGCGATGGGCAAGGCCGGCGTCCAGGACGCGGACAGGCTCGACGTCGCCGCCCGCGACAAGCTCCTCAAGCCCGCCTACAAGGGGCTCGGGGAGTTCTTCAAGGCCGCCGCGACCGAGGGGCAGGCCGTCTACAAGGTGATGGCCGCCGAATCCTGAAGGCCCGCGAGGGCTTCGAGCTGCGCCGTCGTGCGGTGCAGCGTGCCCTCCGCGCCGAGGACGGCGGCCAGGCGGCGCTCCACCAGCGGGACGATCTCGGCGACCGTGACGGCCCGGCCGAGCTCCCGGCTGAGGTTCGTGGAGCCCGCGTCCCGGATCCCACACGGGACGATCCGGTCGAACCAGCTCATGTCGTTGTCGCAGTTCAGCATGAACCCGTGCATCGCGACCCCGCGCATCACCCGGGCCCCGATCGAGCCGACCTTGCGGTCGGGAGTGCCCGCGACCCAGAGCCCGCTGCGCCCCTCGACCGTGATGGTCTCCAGGCCGAGGTCGGCGCAGACGTCCATCATCATCCGCTCCAGCAGCCGCACGTAGCCGACGACGTCGACGGGGTCGCGCAGCTTGACGATCGGGTAGCCGGTGAGCTGCCCCGGGCCATGCCAGGTGATCTTGCCGCCGCGGTCGACGTCCACGACCGGCGCGCCCGGGTCGCCGAGCGGCCGGTCGAGCTTCCCGGTGCGCTTGCCCGCCGTGTAGACCGGCTCGTGCTCCAGCAGCAGGACGGTGTCGGGGATCGCGTCGTCCACGCGCAGGGCGTGGGTGCGTCGCTGCAGCTCCCAGCCCTCCACATAGGGGACGGCCGCAGCGCCGAACCCCGCGTGCACCACCACCAGCTCGCGTACGTCCACATCGCTCACACGAGCCAGCTTAAAGCCCTGGAAATCGCGCGGTTCTACAGGGAGGCGAGTAGCCGGGGCTCCAGGCGGAACTCCTTCGCCGTCCGCGGGCCGTCCGGCTCGACGCGGTAGGCGCCCGCGTCCTTCCGGTAGGAGACGGCCTGGACGAACTCGGTGCCGACGTAATGCAGCGCCACGCCCTCGTCGGCCGCGTAGCCGTCGGGCAGGGTCCCCTCGCCGACGAGCTGCTGCAGCAGCGGCCGACGCTGCGGCTCGCTGTCGTAGTGCACGCCGCACGAGTAGGGCAGGAACCCGAGGCCGTCGGTCAGCGGCCGGAGCTGCGGCCCGAA
Source organism: Actinomadura sp. KC06 (assembly GCF_004348735.1). Classification (GTDB taxonomy): domain Bacteria; phylum Actinomycetota; class Actinomycetes; order Streptosporangiales; family Streptosporangiaceae; genus Spirillospora. Next base: position 2,646 of record NZ_SMKT01000040.1, on the reverse strand, counting down.
CGAGTCGGTGGTGCCGCCGACGTGCCAGCACAGCGCGCCCGCGCTCTGCCCGGACAGCACCACGCCCTCGTGCCACGCCTCCCGCAGGACGTCGTCGAGCCCGTGCAGCCGCCACAGGGCCAGCAGGTTCGCGACGCTGCCGCCGGACACGTACACCAAGTCCTGGTTGAGCAGGTGCGACCGGACGTCGGGGACGTTCGGCATCGGGAACAGCGCCAGATGGCTGACCTCGGCGTCCATCGCGGAGAACGCGGTGTAGAAGCGGGACACGTATTCGGCGCCGTCGCCGAGCGCCGTGGTCACGAAGCAGATCCTCGGGCGGTCCTGGCCCGTCAGGTCGAACGCGTAGCGCAGCAGCGGGCTCGGCGCGAGGCCGTTCCGCCCGTCCGGGACGAAGCTGCCCCCGCCGATCGCGAGGATGTGCGGCTGTCCGTCGGTGCTCAATTCATCCTCCTCGTAGACCACGCTCGCCCAATGTCACGGTACGACTACGTCACCGTACGACCATCGAACGGGATCGGCTTCGACTTTGACGTTTCTTGGGGATCACAGGACGTCCCGGAGGGCCGCCTCCACGTCCTCGTGCGCGAACCGGAACCCGGCCTCCCGCAGCCGCCGCGGCAGGACCCGCTGGCTGATCAGCGGCCCCTCGTCGGCGAAGCCGCGCAGCGCCGCCCGCAGCGCGACCTTCGGGACGGTCAGCCGCGTCGGCCGGTGCAGGACGCGGCCGAGCGCCCGCGTGTAGTCCTCGTTGGTCACCGGGTTCGGTGCGGTCAGGTTGACCGGGCCGGCGAGCTCGTGGTCGATGAGGAAGCGCAGCGCGGCGACCTGGTCGCGGATGGAGATCCAGCTCGTCCACTGGCGGCCGTCGCCGAGCCTGCCGCCGAGCCCGAGCCTGAACAGGGGGAGCGTGGTGCCGAGGATGCCGCCTTCGCGGGCGAGGACGATGCCGCTGCGCGGGTGGACGACGCGGACGCCGGCCTCCCTGGCGGGCGCGGCGGCGGCCTCCCAGTCGCGGACGAGCGCGGCCAGGAACCCGCGCCCCTCGGGGCTCTTCTCGTCGGCCTCCCGCCCGCCGGTGTCGCCGTAGTAGCCGATCGCGGACGCGCAGACCAGCACGGGCGGCTTCCGGCCGGCGGCGGCGATGGCCTCCGCGATCGTCCGGGTGCCGTCCAGGCGGCTGTCCCTGATCTTGCGTTTGTACGCCTTCGTCCAGGGCCGGTCGCCGATGCCGGCCCCGGCCAGGTGGACGACGGCGTCCGCGCCGTCCAGCGACGCCGCGTCGACGCAGCCGTCCGCCGGAGACCATCGCGCCTCGTCGGACCTGGACGGTTCCCTCCTGATCAGCCTGACGACCTCGTGGCCGTCCCCCCGAAGCGACCGCACCAGCGCCGAGCCGATCAGGCCCGACGAGCCCGTGATGGTGACCCTCATGACACCACCCTAGGCGGAGTCCGCCACCGTTTGCTGAGATTCTCAGCCTCTGGGGTGCGTTTTCCGGTCAGCGGCCTTCGTCCATTGGCCAGCGGAACGCGTCATAGGCCGGGAATGCGGAGACCCCGCCGCGGCGTGGCCGGCGGCGGGGTCCCTGAGCGGTCTGGACGGGGTCAGAGCCCGAGCTCGGACTCGAAGTTGCCCTCCTCCAGGCGGTGCTTGATCGTGGCGAGGAAGCGCGCGGCGTCCGCGCCGTCGATCAGGCGGTGGTCGTAGGTCAGCGCCAGGTACACCATCGACCGCACCGCGATGACCTCGCCGAGGTCCGGGTCGTCGATGACGGCGGGACGCTTCACGACCGCGCCGGTGCCGAGCATGCCGACCTGCGGCTGGTTCAGGATCGGGGTGTCGAACAGCGCGCCGCGGCTGCCGGTGTTGGTCAGCGTGAACGTGCCGCCGGCCAGCTCGTCCGGGCTCACCTTGCCGGCGCGGGTGCGCTCGGCGATGTCGGCGATCCGCTGCGCGAGGCCGCCCAGGTTGAGCTGGCCCGCGTTGTGCACCACCGGGACCATCAGGCCGCGCTCGGGGACGTCCACCGCGATGGAGAGGTTCTCCACCTCGTGGTAGGTGACCTCGTTGGTCTCGGCGTTGATGACCGCGTTCAGCTTCGGGTGCGCCTTGAGCGCCTCGACCGTCGCCAGCGCGAAGAACGGCAGGAACGACAGCTTGACGCCCTCGCGGGACTGGAAGTCGGCCTTGGCCTGCTCCCGCAGCCGCGCGATCTTGGTGATGTCCACCTCGACCACGGTGGTGAGCTGCGCGGACACCTGCAGCGACTCCACCATGCGGCGCGCGATCGTCTGCCGCATCCGCGACATCTTCTCGGTCCGCCCGCGCAGCGCGAGCTGCTCGGCCGGGGCGCCCGCGGGCGCGGGAGCGGCGTGCCTGCCGGCGGGTGCCTGCGGCGCGGCGGCCGGAGCCGCGGCCGGGGCGGGGGCCGCGGGCGCGGCCGGGGCCTGGGCGGCCTGCTGCTGCGCGGCCTGCTGGGCGGCGCGGGCGGCCTCCAGGACGTCCTGCTTGCGGATGCGCCCGCCGACGCCCGTGCCCTTCACCGTGGACAGGTCCACGTTGTGCTCGGCGGCGAGCTTGCGCACCAGCGGCGTGACGTACGGGCCGTCGCCGGACGGCGCCTCGGGCTGCGCGGGCGTCGGC